>DWWD01000017.1 GCA_019119895.1 Candidatus Anaerostipes avistercoris
CGTTGACTATAATCATGTACGCCCTCACAGCTTCAACGGCTATCGCACACCATACGAGGCACGAATGGCAGCATAGTTGCCAAGCGATATTTTTTAGCCACAAGTGTTACAAAAAAGCTTGACCACAACAAAGATTGTCGATTTTTTTGTCCAATATTGAAAAGATGAGGGTAAATAGTAAAATAAAAATGTCAAAGACAATTTGATACAGGCTAGTGCAGCTGCCGGTCTGTGTTTTGCGGATTTATATTTATTACAGTTTCAATGGGTTGGATAAGGGATAATCGAGAATATAAGAATACTAGGGGAAGAGTATTAAAACCACAGAAGCAAAACATATCAGACCGAGCTGGAAAAGGACCAGTGCCGGGCGGATGAAAATCTGCAGGCATTGGTCTTTTTCTTTTGAAGAAGAAAGTATATAAAAAATGTTCATTTTTGTCCAATGTTGAATGGAATATTCTATATGATAAAATATAAGCGCAATTATAAAATTGTGAAAATTACATTTTTGTACTCACAAATAAATCTTTTGTGCTATAATACTTTAAAAATAAATCAATCAGCCAAAGGTGTCTGTATTTTATACAGGCGCCTTTTCTGCTTTTCAGGAATTTATTTTGACATCAACGACAGACAGGAGGGAGACAAAATGGACAGTAAAGTTAGTTTTCTGTATCTGAGCGAACCGGATATGATCAAAGCCGGTGTCACAGATATGAAACAGTGTATGGAAACAATGGAGGATATGCTGGTGACGCTGAAAAAGGGCGATTACATTATGGCAGGACAAAACCATAATTCTCACGGCGCACAGTTGTCATTTCCGGATCATCCGAAATTTCCGGGGATGCCGAAAAATGCGGATGACCGACGTTTTATGGCAATGCCGGCTTATCTGGGTGGAAAAACGCAGATGGCGGGAATGAAATGGTATGGATCAAATGTGGAGAATAAAAAGCAGGGGCTTCCAAGATCCATTCTGATGATGATGCTGAATGATAAGGACACAGGCGCGCCGCTGGCAATGATGTCAGCAAATCTGGTCAGCAGTTACCGGACGGGAGCGATTCCGGGAGTGGGGGCAAAATATCTGGCGAAAAAAGATGCTGCTTCCGTAGGAATCATCGGTCCCGGCGTTATGGGAAAGACATCTTTGAAAGCATTTATCTGCGCCTGCCCAGGGCTGGATACAGTATATATAAAGGGAAGGGGAAAGAGATCACTGGATTCTTTTCTGCAGTTTGTAAAGGAAGAATGTCCGGTTATAAAGAAGAGATTGTCTGTGAGACAGAAGAGGAAGCCGTGAGAAACAGCGACATCGTATGTGTAACAGCGACAGCTCCGGTGAAGGAAAAAGATTTTCTGTATCTTAACAAGGAGTGGATTAAAAAAGGAGCGCTGATCTGTCTGCCGTCCGCAGCCAGATTTGATGATGATTTTCTGATCAGCGGATGCAGACGGGTAGTAGATCATTATCAGTTATACGAAGCCTGGGCGGAGGAATTCCCGTATCCGAGCTTCGAGCTGGTACAGATTATCGGATCTAAATTTACAGATCTGATGCATGAAGGAAAACTTTCCAGAGATGATATCATCGATCTTGCAGATATCATAGCTGGGGATGTGCCGGGAAGAGAGAATGATGATGAAATCATCCTTTATTCTGTGGGCGGGATGCCTGTCGAAGATATTGCGTGGGGAGGTGTTGTTTACAGGAATGTCTAAACTGCCAAATCTGAAAAAAGTACTGAGCAAAGCCGGGATTCGTGGAATGACGGTCATTCAGGTTCTGGGATGCGGTATTGAAAAAGGCACCCGGGTCCGTACTGGTGACGAGGGCATGGATGCCTTATAAAAACAGGGGGTGGAAGCGATATGGAAGAAAAGAAACTCGGATTAAGAAATGTAATTTCCGTTTCAGTCGGTCTGGTCATAGCAACCAGCTGTCTTGTATCTCTGGGACAGGGAGCAGGAACCATAGGAGTTGTATTTATTTTTGCCATGGTCATTGCCTGTCTTCTGAATATGACGACGATAGCGTCGCTTTCCGAATTAAATGCCCTGATGCCAAATACAACCGGAGGACTGGCTCAATATACACTGGCCAGCATGGGTCCGTTTCCTACGATGATTTCAATGGTAGGAGGCTATCTCCTGTGTAATGTATTATCATCCGGTGTGGAAGCATCCATTTTTGCTTACGCTATGGAACAGACCTTTCATCTGCCGATTCCGCGTCTGGCATATACCATCATCATGTCTGTTATTTTGATGATCGCGAATCTGAAAGGTGTGGATATGTTTGCCAAAATACAGGACTGGGTGGCATATCTGCTGGTAGGCTCCATGGCTCTAATGGGACTGATCGGAGCTTTAGGGCTTGGAACCGGTACAGAAGTGAATCAGCTCTATGTTATGGCATCTGATTTTTCCTCCATTATTTCTATGACAGCGGTTGCCTTCTGACTGTTTATCGGAGCGGAATACGCGATACCAATTTCCAAAGAAGTAAAAAATGCGAAAAGAAATGTTCCGCTGGGCATGATGCTGGGACTGATTATTATCTGTGTGGTACAGTCCATCCTTGTTCTTGGATTTCATAATTATACGGACTGGGAAGGACTGGCTGATTCAGCGGCTCCTCATCTGCTGTATGGAGTCAATCTGCTGGGACGTCCCGGTATGATCTGGATGGCGTTTGTAGCGGCTCTGGCGGTGATTAGTTCACAGAATTAAAAATGGAGTACCATATGTGGGAGTCTGGTTTGTGAGCATTGCGATCATGATTTTTGCAGTGGCCAGCAATGGTTCCACAGATGCCATCAGTTTTATGATTCTGGCAGGATCTGTTTTCTGGATGATTTCTTATATTCTGGCGCATTTTGACGTGATCATCCTGCGGAGAAGACTGCCGAAAGCGCCGCGATCCTTCAAGAGTCCGGGAGGAATCATTTTACAGGTGATCGGAATTGCCGGAACCGTATATATGGTGCTGAATATTTCCACAGATCCGGCAGAACGGCATGCCATCTGGATTCTGACAGCAGCAGTTTTTGCTGTTCTGGCAGTGTATTCCTTTTTCTGGATTAAATATAAAATGAAAATGCCTGTCTTTCAAAGTGTTCCTCTGAAGAAAGTTATGGCCATGGAAAACAGTATGTATTATCTGGTGAGACGCAGGCGGGGCTTGTGTAAATAATTTCTTTTTCAGATTTTGAGCTACATAATTCTTGACAGTCTGTGCCGTTTATTATAGTCTGTATATAACAGTTTGCTGCGTTTCAAACTGTAAAGAAACGGCAGGGCTGCTGCCGGGGAAGGAAACTACATAAGCAAAAAGAAAGAAGGGATTGCATATGATATTGGAGATTGATTTCAATAGTGATGAGGCAATCTATGTGCAGCTTCGAAATCAAATCGTACTTGGAATTGCGTGTGCAGAGTTTACGGACGGACAATCCCTGCCGTCTGTCCGTCAGCTTGCCCAGGTTCTGGGAGTCAACATGCATACAGTAAATAAGGCTTATTCTATTTTAAGAGAAGAAGGGTACCTGAAGCTTGACAGAAGAAAAGGCGCTGTCATCAGCGTGGAGACAGAGGAGAAGCAGAAAGAGCTGGACAGCATAGCTCAGCAGCTGCAGCTTCTGATCGCTCAGGCAATCTGCAAAGGAATTTCAAAAGATGAGCTGTGCGATTTAGTGGAGTGCATGTATCAGAAATTAGATAGAAACCAGGAGGAATTATGAAGCGATTACCATTTACAAATTTAGCGGCGAGAGCTTTGGAAGAGGGAAAAGATATTGCAGGCTATCTCGGATTCCGGGATGTCAGCAGTATTTTTCTTCTGCTCGGACTGTATGGAACGAAAGGTTCCATGGCAAGGGAAGTGCTTAAGATGCACGGGCTGACCCGCGAAATGATGGAAAATGATATCAGGGAGAAAGCAAAGCTTCCGAGGGACGGAAGAAAGAAGCTCTCTTATACGCCAAAGGCAGAAGAACTTCTTGAACTGGCCGGAGAACTGGCTGTCAAATACGGAAGTGACGCCATCGGATCTGAGCATATCTTAATGGCGATCATCCGGGACGGCGACAATGAGGCGGTCAATGTCCTGAAGAAAAATAAACTTGCGATGGACGGGATTTTTACAGATATTCTCGTAACATCCGGAATGGATTATAAAACCGCAAAGACAGAATATACACAGGCAATTCATGCGGAAATGCTGGAGGCAGAGGGAAGCGGAGATTCTCTGCTGCTTCAGTACAGCACAGATCTTACGGAAAAGGCAGCGGAAAAAGAGCTGGATCCGATGATCGGAAGGGAAGAAGAAATGGAGCGTCTGATGCAGGTGCTCTGCAGACGGACCAAAAACAATCCGTGTCTGGTGGGAGATCCCGGCGTCGGAAAAACAGCGATCGTAGAGGGGCTTGCGCAGAAGATCGTGGACGGAACGGTTCCGTCTCTCCTTCGCGGAAAGCATCTTCTTTCTCTGGATCTCACCAGAGTGATCGCTGGTACCAAATACCGTGGAGAATTTGAAGAGAGGATGAAGAAAATCGTAACGGAAGCAACCGAAGACCCTTCCGTCATCTTATTTATCGATGAGATTCATACGATGATCGGAGCAGGAGGTTCCGAAGGAGCCATGGACGCATCCAATATTTTGAAGCCGGCCCTGGCAAGAGGAGATTTCCAGCTGATTGGAGCCACAACCAGTGAAGAATATACAAAGTATTTTGAAAAGGACGCAGCGCTGGTGCGCCGTTTCCAGCCGGTACGGATCGAGGAACCGACACTGAAAGAGTCTGTGACTATTTTGAAGGGATTAAAGCATCGGTTTGAAGATTACCACAAAGTTCTGATTCCGGAAGAGGTTCTGGAATTTGTTGTGACACTGTCTGACCGCTATATTGCGGATCGGTTTCTTCCGGACAAGGCAATTGACCTGCTGGATGAGGCCTGTGCAAAGAAAAGAATGGGACTCCTGAAGGTTCCGGAAAACCTGAAAGACGAACAGAAGCAGATGGATCGTCTGGTGGAGGAAATCGAGGGATGCATCGCGCAGGGCGATATGAACGGCGCGAAGGAGAAAAAAGAAGAGAAGAAAAAAATCGAAAAATCCATTGCACGGAAACAGAACAGAATAGAGAAAAAGCAGAATGAAATCCCGAAGCTGACAGAAGCAGATGCGGCTCAGGTGGTTTCTTTGTGGACAAAGATTCCAATCAGCCAGCTGACCAGAGGAGATATGGAACGTCTGCGCAATCTGGAGAAAGAACTGCATAAACGCGTGATCGGACAGGATAAGGCAGTGGAAGCGGTGGCAAAGGCTGTCAAGAGAAGCAGAATCGGACTGAAGAATCCGAAGCGGCCAATTGGCTCCTTCCTGTTCCTGGGACCGACCGGAGTCGGAAAAACAGAATTATCCAAGGCTCTGGCAGCGGCGATGTTCGGACGGGAAGAGGATCTGATCCGGGTCGATATGTCAGAATATATGGAGAAACACAGTGTATCCAAGATCATCGGATCTCCTCCGGGATACGTGGGATTTGGAGAAGGCGGACAGCTGAGCGAGCAGATCCGCAGACATCCGTATTCTGTTATTTTGTTTGATGAGATTGAGAAAGCGCATCCGGATGTTTTCAATATCCTTCTGCAGGTTCTGGATGACGGACACATTACGGATTCCAACGGAAGAATGGTAGATTTTAAGAATACGATCATTATCATGACTTCCAATACGGGAGCGAACCGGATCATTGCGCCGAAACAGCTGGGATTTGCTGCGGAAACAGACCGGGAGAAAAATCACGAAGTGATGACGAAAGGCGTTATGGAAGAAGTAAGACAGATTTTCCGCCCTGAGTTTTTAAACCGAATTGACGAGACCATCGTTTTTGCGGTACTGACGCAGCAGGAAGTGCGGCAGATCGCAAAAATCTTTATCCGGGATATTGCGAAACGTCTGGAGGAAAGCCGCCATATTTCTCTGAAGGTAACGCCGGGAGCCTTTGACTGGCTGGCTCAGAAGGGATATGATGAACATTACGGAGCAAGACCTTTAAGAAGAGTTATCCAGAACGAGATTGAGGATGTACTGGCGGACTGGATCCTGGATGGAAAACTTCACGACGGAGACTGTATGACCATTGGAAAGAAAGACAAAAAATTGACTTTTTCCAGAAAGGAAACTAGTAAATAACTAGGAAATATTATATAATAAAACGTACACATGGTGAAAATATAACCACATATTTTTATAGGAGGATAAGACAATGGCAGTGGTAACTGAATTATTTCGCAGCGAAGACAATGGCACTCTTTGCTTTGGTGACTACACGTTAGAAACGAAGGCGAAGAAAGGCGACATCGAATTTGAAGGAGATATCTATAAGATCAAGACCTTTAAGACCATGACAAAGCTGGATAAGAACGGACAGCTGATCTTTGAGTCTGTGCCGGGTTCCAGTGTTCACAATTTTGTGGCAACAACAGACGGGGTGGCATTTGATATCGAGTCCAACGGAGATGTCCAGGTGACATTGGAAGTGGAGCCACAGCAGGAATATAGAGTGTATATCGACAATACCAACATTGGAAGCATGAAGGCTAATCTCGCAGGAAAACTTACATTAAGCGTTGAGTTAAACGGCGGAATTCCTGCATCTGTCAGAGTGAAAAAGCAGTAATGCTGACGGATCGATTAAAATTATAGGAAGAAGGAGAATTTATGGCAAAATCAAAGACAGTATATTTCTGCAGCGAATGCGGTCATGAATCCTCCAAATGGATGGGGCAGTGTCCTGCCTGCAAACAATGGAATACGTTTGTGGAGGAGAAAGCTGCGCCGGCAGGCCGCAAGGGAGGGGCGAAGACTGGGAAGACTTCTGCCTCTCCCATGAATATATCTCAGGTTGCTGTGCAGGAAGAGGAGAGAATTTCCACGGGGATTCATGAACTGGACCGGGTCCTTGGCGGAGGGATCGTGAAGGGCTCCCTGTCTCTGGTCGGAGGTGATCCCGGAATCGGGAAATCCACACTGCTTCTGCAGGTATGCCGCAATATGGCCAACGCGGGCAGGAAGGTTCTCTATATTTCAGGGGAAGAATCCATGCATCAGATCAAGATGCGTGCAGAGCGGATTGGAACCTTTGAGAAGGAAATGCTCCTGTTTTGTGAGACGGATCTCGGAGAGATTACCGGTGCGATTCTGAAAACCAATCCGGAATTTGTTGTCTTAGATTCCATTCAGACGATGTACAGCGCTGAGCTGACTTCAGCTGCGGGAAGCGTTTCACAGGTCAGGGAAGTAACATCGCAGATGATGCGCCTTGCCAAGGAAAATAATGTTGCCGTGTTTATTGTCGGACATGTGACGAAAGAAGGCGTTGTTGCCGGTCCGAGGACACTGGAACACATGGTGGATACCGTATTGTACTTCGAGGGAGAAAGAGAAGCAGCATACCGGGTCCTGCGGGGTGTAAAGAATCGTTTCGGATCGACCAATGAAATCGGCGTATTTGAGATGTGCGGGAACGGACTGATGGAAGTTGAGAATCCTTCGAAGACAATGTTAAACGGGCGGCCGCTGGACGCGTCAGGTTCTGTTGTGGTATGCTCTATGGAAGGCACCAGACCGATTCTTATTGAGATTCAGGCGCTGGTCTCACCTACAAGCTTTCAGATGCCGAGAAGAACAGCAGTCGGAATCGATTATAACCGTGTCAATCTTCTGATGGCCGTTTTGGAAAAGAGAGTCGGTTACCAATTGGGAGGGTGTGACGCCTATGTCAATCTGGCAGGAGGAATGAGGCTTGGAGAGCCGGCAATCGATCTGGGAATTGTCATGGCCATTGCATCCAGTTATAAAAATACAGCACTGCCGGAAGATACGATCATTTTTGGCGAAGTTGGGCTGGTCGGCGAAGTCCGGGCGGTTTCAGGAGGAGAAGCCAGGATCAAAGAGGCTCAGAAGCTTGGATTTAAGAACTGCATTCTTCCGCAGGCAAATGTAGACGCGCTGAAGGTTCAGCCGAAGATGCGTTTGATGGGAGTTTCAAACATAAGAGAAGCCCTTGATTACATATAAAAGATAAAAATATATGGAGGACAGAGAAGGATATGGAAGAAACCATTTCAAAAAATTTTATTGAGCAGATAATTGAAAAAGACATAGAGGAAGGCCGCTGTAAGAAAGTTGTAACGCGTTTTCCGCCGGAGCCTAATGGCTATCTTCATATTGGACATGCGAAATCCATTTTATTAAACTATGGTCTGGCAAAAGAATACGGAGGAGATTTTCACTTCCGTTTTGATGATACAAACCCGACAAAAGAAAGAGAAGAATATGTAGAGTCTATCAAAGAAGATGTGGAATGGCTGGGAGCCGATTATGACGGATCGATCTATTTTGCGTCTGACTACTTTGACAAGATGTATGAATGCGCGGAATTCCTGATCAAAAAGGGAAAAGCATATGTTTGTGATCTGACACCGGATGAAATCCGCGAATACAGAGGAACACTGACAGAGCCTGGGAAGAACAGTCCTTACCGTGACCGCACGCCGGAAGAGAATCTTCAGCTGTTCCGTGATATGAAGGCAGGAAAGTATCCGGATGGAAGCAAAGTGCTGCGCGCAAAAATCGATATGACATCCGGAAATATGAATATGAGAGATCCAATCCTCTATCGTATTGCAAGGATGGAACATCACAATACAGGAAATAAATGGTGCATTTATCCGATGTATGACTTCGCTCATCCGCTGGAAGATGCATTTGAGGGCGTGACTCATTCCATCTGTACGCTGGAATTTGAAGATCACAGACCATTATACGACTGGGTGGTCCAGGAATGTGAATTTGAAAATCCACCGAAACAGATTGAATTTGCGAAGCTGTATCTGACTAATGTGGTAACAGGAAAACGTTACATCAAGAAACTGGTAGATGACGGAATCGTGGATGGCTGGGACGATCCGCGCCTGGTAACATTATCAGCCCTGAGAAGAAGAGGCTACACACCGGATTCTATCCGCAAATTTATGGAACTGGTCGGAGTTGCCAAGAGTCACAGCTCTGTGGATTACGCAATGCTTGAGTACTGTATTCGTGATGATCTGAAATTGAAGAGACCGAGAATGGCAGCAGTTCTGGATCCGGTCAAACTGGTGATCACCAATTATCCGGATGACCAGGTAGAATATGTAGATGTGCCAAACAACCAGGAAAATGAGGAAATGGGAACGAGAAAAGTTCCTTTTTGCAAAGAACTCTATATTGAGAGAGAAGACTTTAAGATTGAGCGTCCGAAAAAATACCGCCGTCTCTATATCGGGAATGAAGTGCGCCTTATGAATGCGTATTTTGTGACCTGCACAGGATATGATGCCGATGAAGACGGAAATGTAACGACAGTGTACTGTACTTATGATCCGGCATCCAGAGGCGGAAACAGCCCGGATGGAAGAAAGGTAAGAGGAACCATTCACTGGGTGGCTGCTCCATACGCAAAACAGGCAGAAGTACGTCTCTATGAAAACATTGTAGATGAAGAAAAAGGCGTTTACAATGAAGACGGAAGCATCAACCTGAATCCAAACTCTCTTACTATTATTAAAAATGCCTGTGTGGAGCCGACCCTGGGAGAATACAAACCGGGCGACAGCTTCCAGTTCATGCGGACAGGATACTTCTGCATGGACATCAAAGATTCAACAGAAGAACACAGGGTATTCAATCGAATCGTAAGCCTCAAAAGCTCATATAAACCAAACTAAAGGACTCCGCTCCCCTGCCTGCCGGAACGCTTCCCTCGCTGGCTGTATGCCAGTTCAGTCCAGAAGTATCCGGCGCCGCAGGGGAGTTTTTGACGGTAAGCTTTATCTGTGACTGGCGATTCTTTTCTTTCTGACTGACAGAAAGAACAAGATTCCCATGACTGCAACAAGAAGTTCTGTTGCAGGAAAAGAGCACCAGATACCGTGAATGTTTCCGATAGCTGAGAGCAGGAATGCCATTGGGATGATAACCAGGAAGCCGCGAAGGATTGAAATGATATGTGCCGGTTTCGGGAATTCAGTGGATGTAAAGTATATGGAGATAATAACATTAAAGCCGGCAAACGGACATGCCGTAAAGTACAGACGCAGCCCATCAGAGGCAATTTTCTGCAGGGTGGCATTGTGCTCACTGTTGAAGATGCCGGCAATCTGGTCAGCGCCAAAGAATACCACAGCATAAATTCCGATGGAAAATATCAGCATTGTGATGAGGGCGTACCGGAGGATGGTTCCGACAGTGCGGGAATCTCCTCTGCCGTAGTTCCGGCTGACGACCGGCTGGATTCCCTGAGCGATTCCGGTATAGATAGCAATAATGACCAGGGACAGGTTGGCGATCACTCCATATGCTGCAACACCTGCATTTCCTTCCAGTGCCATGATAATGGTGTTGAACACGATGATCACAATGCCGGAGGATACTTCTGTTACCAGGGAAGGAACTCCGCTGGACAGGATTCCTTTGATCAGAGAGCCTTCCGGTCTGTATTTTGTAAAGTGGAATTGATTTTTCTTCCGGATAAAATGAGGAGACAAAATCAACATACTGAAAATCGGAGCCAGCCCGGTGGCGAAAACAGCGCCAAAGATACCCATCTGACACGGAAAGATAAAGACCCAGTCCAGTATCACATTTGACAGACTTCCGCCGATCATGGCAGCCATGGAAAGCTGAGGAGCACCGTCATTTCGCACAAAACACAAAAGTACGTTATTCATCAGAAATGCAGGCGAAAACAGCATAATAACCCGCAGATATGTCTTTGCCATGCCAAAGACGGCGGAATCAGAAGTAAACAGTGAAATTGCGGGACCGGGCAGAAAGATGCTGATCAGGACAAAAACAACTGCGAAACAGGCTGCCAGGATGACTGCGCTGGTGAAAGTGCGGCTGGCATATTTGTGAGATCCCTGGCTTTTCTGGATTGAATATTTTGTACCTCCGCCCATTCCGATCATAAGACCGCTTCCATGAATGAAGCTGTAAAATGGAATTGCGAGATTCAGAGCTGTCAGTCCGTTGGTTCCCAGTCCTTTGGACACAAAGAAAGTGTCAGCCAGAATATAACAGGATAATCCGATCATTCCCATGACATTAAGGGACGAATATTTTAAAAAATCTTTGAGACAATTGTTGTTTTTCATACTACCTCCTGAAAAAGGCAGGTCCATATTGTACTTCATGGGCCTGCCGCACAATTTAAACCTCCTGTGGGTGTTGATGTTTTATTGTTTCGATGCTGCCAGTTCAATAGCCTGTTTGCCGGAAATATGATCGATTGACATTTCCAGCATGCAGAGCCGCTTCCAGCTGTGCCGGATGACTTCTTTTAAATGTACATGACTGTCATCCGGCGCATACCTGAGTCCCAGTATTTCTGCGGCGGCTTGTTTTTCCTGAGCATTTTCAATGATCTTTACGGAACCGGACACCATAACACTTTGAAAGTAAGTGGTGTATTCGTCTGATACAATCTGATCTTTTCCGATCACACAAAAGGATGCCTTGGGATTTTCACGGATGATATCCAGTTTTCTTCCCTCAGTCGCACAATGGAAAATAAGTCTGGAGTCATCATATACATAACTCAGAGGGACGCCGTAAGGATAACCGTCGTTTCCGCATAAGGACAGAACGCCGGAAGTACCGTCATGCAGAAGTTTTTCACATTCTTCTATGGATAATTTTTGCTTTTTTCGACGCATTTTGCGAAACATAGTTTTCCTCCTTTTTCATACCGCAGCAGATAAGGGGAATTTCATATTATAGGGACGCAGTTCTTATGAAATAAAAAAGCATTGATTTTCGTATCTTCAAAGGCCTAACGATACGAAACCAATGCATGTGATCTTACCCGGCGGCAAGTATGTTCTATTCTATTCAGTCTATATCTATCATAAGATGGAATGCTTGTCAAGGAGTTAACTGATAAATGTAAAAATAAATGCCAGACAAAAAAGTCTTTGACAAAGAGCCGAAGCATTGTATTTTACATTTTACTTTTATATAATTAACACATAGGTAACAATGTTTGGAGGAAGGAATACGGAACGAAAGGAGAGATAGCTTTGGAGAATTTAGCGGGATACCGGCAGCGGACCAGAGGCTTTATGCTGGACAGCCTGCCTCTGGCCGGCGGATTTGAGACAAATCCTGAGCTGTGGAAAAAAGTAGATGAACAGGGACATCTGCGTCCTTTTCGAGGCGATACTGTTGTTTTTCAGACCGATGATATACTGAAGAGACGGGCACAGGAACTGCAGAAAGTTCTGTACAGGAACTGCGGTGATATGATGGCAGATCCTTTAAAACCAGAGACCTTTCATATGACACTGCATGATCTGAGCAATGATGGGAACGGAGATGAATTTGAACGGAAAATGGAGCAGAACCGTCAGGATACGGCAAGAATCCTGAGACTGGTAAAGATGGAGGCTTCAGAAAATATTCATATTAATACGGTCGGCGTATTTAACATGGTAAGTACAAGTGTAGTGCTGGGGCTGGAACCGGCGGATGAATTTTCCTGCACCCGCCTGATGGAATTATATGAGCGGCTCCAGACAGTGGTGTCCCTGGATTATCCGCTGACATTGCATATCACCCTTGGTTACTATCGTCCGGGCGTTTATTCTTCTGAACAGAGGCGCAGGCTGCAGGGGACGTTTGCCAGACTGAATCGGGAAATGGGACAGGAATTTTATCTGAAGGAAAGCAGGATCATGTATCAGCGTTTTGAACATATGAATCATTATGAGACACTGTAGGTTGGAAAAGAGATGATGATCGGAGAAGGGGGACATGCGAAGTCAAAGGCAATTGCATAAAATTTGGAAACCTGAAATTCCAGGGACTGGCAGCAGTCCCTGGAATTTTAAGCTGCTGGGCAGAGTTTACAATTTTTTTATAAAAAAGGGGTTGCATTTTTTTCTTCCAGTGATATACTAAGAAACATAGAGTTAGCACTCGATTAAAGTGAGTGCTAACAATAAAAGATAAAAAAGGACAATTTTCTAAATTCTTAGGAGGTAATATTATTATGAAATTAACACCATTAGGAGACAGAGTTGTTTTAAAACAGCTTGAAGCAGAAACAACAACGAAATCTGGAATCGTTCTGACAACAGCTTCTCAGGAAAAACCACAGGAAGCGGAAGTCGTTGCTGTAGGTCCTGGAACAGAAGATGTAAAGATGGAAGTTTCTGTGGGACAGAAAGTTATTTATTCTAAATATGCAGGAACAGAAGTAAAGCTGGAAGATGAAGAGTACATCATCGTAAAACAGAATGACATCTTAGCTGTAGTGGAATAATTTAATTGGAGGTATGTGAATCATGGCAAAGGAAATTAAATACGGAATTGACGCTAGAAAAGCACTGGAAGCAGGTGTAAATCAGTTAGCAGATACAGTAAGAGTAACCATCGGACCAAAAGGACGCAACGTCGTTCTTGATAAATCTTTCGGAACACCATTGATCACAAATGACGGTGTAACAATCGCAAAGGAAATCGAACTGGAAGATCCTTTTGAAAACATGGGAGCACAGATCGTAAAAGAAGTTGCTACAAAAACAAATGATGTAGCGGGTGATGGTACTACAACAGCAACTGTTCTGGCTCAGGCAATGATCAACGAAGGAATGAAGAACCTGGCAGCAGGAGCTAACCCGATCATCCTTCGTAAAGGAATGAAGAAAGCAACAGAAGCAGCTGTTGACGCAATCGCTGAAATGAGCAGCAAAGTAACAGGAAGAGATCAGATCGCAAAAGTTGCAGCAATTTCAGCATCTGATGAGGAAGTTGGAGAATTAGTAGCAGACGCTATGGAAAAAGTATCCAACGACGGAGTTATCACAATCGAAGAGTCTAAGACAATGAAGACAGAATTAGACTTAGTAGAAGGTATGCAGTTTGACCGTGGATATTTATCTGCATACTTCTCAACAGATATGGAGAAGATGGTAGCAGAACTGGAAGATCCATATATCCTGATCACAGACAAGAAGATTTCCAACATCCAGGATATCCTTCCATTATTAGAGCAGATTGTACAGAGTGGAAAGAAACTGCTGATCATTGCTGAAGATATCGAAGGCGAAGCGCTGACAACATTAATCGTAAACAAATTACGTGGAACATTCTCTGTATGCGCAGTAAAAGCTCCTGGATATGGTGACAGAAGAAAAGCAATGCTGGAAGATATCGCTATCTTAACAGGAGGTACTGTTATTTCTGAAGAAGTCGGAATGGACTTAAAGGAAGCTACGATCGATCAGTTAGGACGTGCAAAATCTGTTAAGGTTGAAAAAGAGAACACAGTCATCGTTGACGGTGAAGGAGATAAAGAAGCAATTCAGGCTCGTATCGGACAGATCAAAGCTCAGATTGAAGAAACAACATCCGAATTCGACAAAGAAAAATTACAGGAAAGACTTGCTAAATTATCTGGCGGAGTTGCAGTTATCCGTGTAGGCGCAGCAACAGAAACTGAAATGAAAGAAAGCAAACTTCGTCTGGAAGATGCTCTTGCAGCTACAAAGGCAGCCGTAGAAGAAGGAATCATCTTCGGTGGAGGATCTGCATACATCCATGCATCTAAGAAAGCCGCTGATAAGACAGCAGACTTAGAAGGCGATGAAAAGACTGGAGCAAACATCATCCTGAAAGCATTGGAAGCACCATTATTCCAGATTGCAGTCAATGCAGGATTAGAAGGCGCAGTGATTGTAAATAAAGTAAAAGAACAGGAAGTTGGAGTTGGATTCGATGCATTAAACGGAGAATATGTCAATATGGTAGAATCCGGAATCATCGACCCGGCTAAAGTGACAAGAAGCGCTCTTCAGAACGCAACATCTGTAGCATCTACATTATTAACAACAGAATCCGTTGTAGCAGACATCAAAGAAGCAGAGCCGGCAATGCCGGCAGGAGCAAACCCTGGAATGGGAATGATGTAGGCATTAAGCACTTAGCGAGAACGAGTGAAAATGAAGTTCGAGGTTAGTGCGAAAGCCGTTACTCGTACTCAATGAAGCAGAGCCGGAGGCGAAAGCTGAATGCTAGTACGATGTAACTACAAACCGAAGCGTAAGCGAAGGATGGGTGCTTAGTGCGAGGCAATTACCTAAGAATTTAATACCTTGATAATTTTCGCAGGAGCCAGTTTCTGGCTCCTGCTTTTCTTCTATTTACCGAAGAAAAAAATCATGCTAAAATGAGGACAGAAATCTGGTACAGACACATAGAAATATCATGGAGAAGGAGTTTTTGATAGTGAATATTTTACATCTGGCAGATCTTCATCTTGGAAAGCGTGTCAATGAATTTTCCATGATCGAAGATCAGAAATATATATTGCAGCAGATTCTTAAAATTGCAGAGGAAGAAAAGATTGATGTGGTCATGCTGTGCGGAGACATTTATGACCGGACGATTCCTTCGGTGGAAGCAGTGGAGCTGCTGGATGAGTTCCTATGTGAATTAAATAAAACCGGAAAGACAGTGCTTATGATCAGCGGAAATCACGATTCCGGGGATCGGCTGGCGTTTGGGACCAGTTTTTTTCGAAAATCTGATCTTTACATTTCATCCCGCTTTCATGGAGAGCTGGATCGTTATATTGCGGAGGAAGGAAATACAAGGATTAATTTCTGGATGCTTCCCTTTGTAAAGCCTGTCTATGTCAATCATCTGCTGGATATCCACACAGAAAGTTATGAGGAATGTGTGCGTTATCTGATTGAACATACTGAAATCAATCCAAAAGAAATAAATATCCTGATGGCACATCAGTTTGTTACGGCAGGATCTGGTCAGCCGGAATTGTCTGATTCTGAAACCAGCAGCCTGGGCGGTCTGGACAACGTGGATTACAGAATATTTGATGATTTTGACTATGTAGCCCTGGGACATATTCACAAACCGCAGGCCATGGGAAGACCGCAGGTCCGGTATGGAGGATCCATTTTAAAATATTCATTTTCTGAAGTGAAGAAAGACAAAGAAGCGGTGGTTCTTCACATTGAGGACGGACAGCTGATGGAAATGTCTTTCCGGAAACTGACGCCGCTTCGTGATATGAGAGAAGTCAGAGGCACCATCGGACAGATCATGAATGGGGAAATACAGCTGGGAGACACACAGGATTATGTGCAGGTGATTCTGACCGATGAAGAGGAAATCATAGACGCCATCGGAAAGGTCAGGAAAGTATTTCCAAATGTGATGCAGATCCGGCTGGAAAATCAGAGATACGTAAATCCCGGACAGATTGCCATGGAGGAAGAGGATATGATGCGTCAGGACAGGATGTCTCTGTTTACGGAATTTTACGCTATGCAGAATCATGTGGACATGGGAACGAAAGAAAGAGAATTTTTACAGTCAGTGTTTGAGGAGGTTGGAAAATGAGGCCGGTACGGTTGACTATGAGGGCGTTTGGACCGTTCGCAAAGACCATAGAAATTGATTTTTCCAGGTTCCGCCAGGGAATTTTTCTGATTTCCGGGGAAACCGGAGCGGGAAAAACAACGATATTTGACGGGATTTGTTTTGCTTTGTATGGGGAAGCCAGCGGCGAGACCAGAAAAACGGATATGCTCCGCAGCGATTTTGCTCCGGAAGATGAAGAGACCGGCGTTTGGTTTTCTTTCCAGCACCGGGAAAAGCAGTATGAGATCCGGAGGAATCCGGCGTATATACGCAAAAGCAAAAGAGGATCCGGAACGACCATGCAGAAGGCGGAGGCAGAATTGTATGAAGAAGGAAATCTTCTTATATCCGGAAGCCGTGAGGTCACAAAGAAAGTGGAAGAAATTCTCGGGATCAGCAGGAATCAGTATAAACAGATTGCGATGATCGCTCAGGGAGAATTTCTGAAGCTCTTAAACGCGCCAAGTAAAGACAGGGGAGAGATTTTCCGGAAAATTTTCGGAACAGAAATTTTGTACCGGATCCAGGAGGAATTAAAACATAAACATCTGGAACATAAAAACCAGTATAAAAAAATAGAAGATCATATTTTTCTGCTGCAAGGGCAGGCTAAAATCGGTCCGGAGGAAGAAGAGTATGAAGAATATCAGGAACATCTGGAGCAGCCGTATCACGGACGGGAATTCCTGGAGGTTTTAGAGAACTGCGTGGAAAGAAAACAGGGAATGTATGACACGATTTCTGATGAAATCAGGAGGCTGAAGAAAGAAGCGGATCGTCAGAATATTGCCAGAGAACAGGCCGGAGATCATAACCGGCGGCTGGAAGAACTGGAGGAAACAGACCGGGAACTGGAACGGCTGACAGGGAAGAAGCAGCAGATGGAACAGATGGGAGAAGAAACGGATCTGGCAGAACGGATTCTGCAGCGTATTGTTCCTCTGGAAGAGCAGCTGAGCCGGAAAAAAGAGCAGATCGAAGAGAGCCGGAAGAGGATCGAAACATGCAGGAAGGAAAAAGAAGAAGCCTGGGAAAATCAGGTGCAGAAAGAAGAAAATTATAAGAAGATGATGGAGCGGGAGCCGGAGCTGGTCTCTCTCAGGCAGCAGATGGAAGAGCTGAAAGAGCAGCAGGAAGATTACCGGCAGATGGAAATCATCAGGACGGAAGCCGGCCGGTTCGCAAAAGAGCGGGATCAATGCCGGGAGCAGAAAGAAGCTGTAAAAAAGAAACAGGAAATTCTGGACAAAGAAAGAAATGAGCTGGAAATTTTTCTGGACGATCACGGGAACATCCGCCAGATTCTGCAGGAAAAGCGGGAAGCTGAGCTGCGAAAAAATCAGGAAATGGAAACCTGGGAAAAGCTGCAGGAAAAGGTGAAACGATGGGAAAAGCAGGCGCAGGAACACAAACAATATACGGAAAAATTTGTACAGGCCCAGGCGAAGAAAGACGAAGCAAAGAAACAGTATGAGGAATGCCGGAATCAGTATGACGCAAATCAGGCGGGAATTCTGGCACAGAATCTGAGAGATGGGGAAAGATGTCCTGTCTGTGGATCTGTCTCACATCCTCATAAAGCCCGGCTGATCTACACAGATGTGACGCAGGAAATGCTGGAAGAAAAAGAAGCCGGAATGCATGCCGTGGAAGAAGTGTATCAAAAGGCGCTGGAAGCCGCCAGAGAGGCGCTGGCAAGGAAAGAGGAACTGGCTGCGGATATTACGCAGGAAAGTGACTATGAGGAGTCTTCTTTCAAAAAGATAAAAAAGAGGCTGGCGGACTGCAGGGAACAGGCGGAAGCGGCGAAGACTGCGAGGGAAGAAATCCAAAAACAGGTGCTTGATCTTGAAAAGAAAACAGAGAGGAAGAAAGAACTGGAAGAGGAGGATTCCGGACTGCAGGAACAGTATCTGAAGCTTCGGGATCAGGAAAATACAAACGATACAGAATTCAGAATCAGGGAGGCCCGTTACCAGCAGATCCGGAAGAAGCTTTTATTTGACTCTTTCCGGGAAGCGGAAGAAAAAAGGCAGCAGCTGGAAAAAGAGGAAGCCGGGCTCAGGCAAAGGATCGAGAGCTTTCGGGAGGAAAAAGAAAAGGCCCGGGAGCAGAGCATTGCGGCGGCAGAGGCGGAAAAGGAAGCACGGAAAACAAAAAATCAGCAGGAAGAAGAACGGGAGACTCTGGAAAAGCAGCTGAATCTCCGAACAGAAGAAATGGGACTGACAAATAAGAACGCCGGACGGCTTACTGCGCAGGAAATAAAGAAACGCCGAGACGATATTCTGGAATATCAAAAGCAGCTGCATGAAAAAGAAGAAACGAAAAAACGTCTGGAAACCCGGCTGAAAAAACGGGAAAAAGAGGACATCTCCAGATTTGATGAAAAGATAAAACAGCTGTCAGAAAAAGAGGTCCGGCTCACCGAACGCCAGAAAGAATTATGGGAAGAAATTTCCATCAACCGGCAGACCGCAAGGAAGCTGAAAGAGCAGCTGGAAGAAAGCGAAAGGGTTGAGCAGGATTATGCAGTGTGGAAACGGCTGTCTGATACGGCCAACGGTGAGATCGCAGGGAAAGAAAAAATTACGTTTGAGCGCTTTGTCCAGTCAGCTTATCTTGACTGGGTGCTGCGGGCAGCCAATGTAAGGCTGCTGAAAATGAGCGATGAGAGATACCAGCTGGTGCGAAAGGAAGAAGCAGACCGGAAAAATTCCCAGACCGGACTGGATCTGGAAGTGCTGGATCAGTGGACAGGGAAAAACAGAAATGTTCGTTCTCTGTCCGGAGGAGAATCATTTAAGGCGGCGCTGTCTCTCGCCCTCGGTTTAAGTGATGTGATTCAGAGCCAGAAAGGAGGAATCCAGATTGACACCATTTTCATTGATGAAGGATTTGGAACTCTTGATGGGGAGTCTCTTGCCCGGGCAATGGAAATCATACAGTCTCTTTCCGCTGACGGCAGCAAAATGGTGGGAATTATTTCTCACGTGGAAGAACTGAAGGATCAGATCGATCAGAAAATCCAGGTGACCCGGGGCAAAGAAGGAAGTCAGGTCAATGTAGTATATTAGAAAGGAAATTTCTTCGAAAACCACATTGACAAAATAAAATTTCGTGATATAATCTAAGTACAAAATAAAATTTCGTACGAAAAAATAAAAATGGAAGTACGCTTTTTTGCAGGAAAAAGAAAAAAGTACTTTCATAATAAGTTGTGACAAGGTATAATAAACAAAGATACAATTTAGAAAGAGGTGTAAATGGTGTATAAAATCGTAAAGAAGACGAAGCTTAACAGCTTGGTTGAACTGATGGAGATTCATGCTCCATATGTAGCGAGAAAATGCGAACCAGGACAGTTTATTATTATAAGAGTAGACGAAGACGGAGAGAGGGTTCCTTTAACGATCGCTGATTATGACAGAGAGAAAGAAACTGTTACCATTATTTATCAGATTGTAGGATATAGTACAGAAATGCTCAGCAGGAAAGAAGAAGGAGACTATGTGCAGGACTTCGTTGGTCCGCTGGGACAGCCTTCTCCGTTACATAAGTGCGGCCGGGTGATCGGAGTTGCCGGAGGTGTCGGAGCGGCGCCGCTGTATCCGCAGCTTCGTAAACTGTCAAAGATGGGAGTTCCGGTTGATGTGATCATCGGTGGAAAGAGCGCGGAATTTGTGCTTATGAAAGATTTATTTGCAGAATTCTGCGATCATGTATATATTGCCACAGATGACGGAAGCCTTGGAACAAAGGGATTTGTTACCACCGTTCTGGAAGACTGCATCAATTCCGGTACAAAATACGATGAAGTGATCGCCATCGGACCGCTCATCATGATGAAGAACGTGGTGAATATCACAAAAGAACATAACATCCCGACAACCGTATCTCTGAATCCGATCATGATCGACGGAACAGGAATGTGCGGCGGATGCCGTGTCACAGTAGGCGGAGAGACAAAATTTGCCTGCGTCGACGGCCCGGATTTTGACGGATTTAAAGTTGATTTTGATGAATGCATGCAGCGTCAGGGCATGTTCAGAGAAGAAGAGCATCAGTGCAAAATCGGAAGGGGGATGTAAGTCATGGCAAATATGAGTCTTAAGAAAGTGGCAATGCCGGAACAGGATCCGAATGTTCGAAATAAAAATTTTGACGAGGTTGCCCTCGGATATACAAAGGAAATGGCAATGGAAGAAGCGACACGCTGCTTAAACTGCAAGAACAAGCCTTGTGTCAGCGGATGTCCGGTCAATGTGCCGATTCCGGAATTTATCGCGAAAGTGGCAGAAGGAGATTTTGAGGGCGCTTATGAAGTTATCACAAGTGAAAATGCCCTTCCTGCAATCTGCGGACGTGTCTGTCCTCAGGAAAACCAGTGTGAAGGAAAATGTGTCCGCGGCATCAAGGGCGAGCCGGTAGGTATCGGCCGCATGGAGCGTTTTGTCGCAGACTGGCATATGGCAAATGCCAAACCGGCGGAAGTCAGGATTGAAAAGAATGGAAAGAAAGTAGCCGTTGTAGGATGCGGACCTGCAGGTATCACATGCGCCGGAGAACTGATCAAGAAGGGTTACGATGTAACTGTTTTTGAGGCTCTTCACAAACCGGGCGGAGTATTAAGCTACGGAATTCCTGAATTCCGTCTGCCGAAAGACCTGGTGGCAAAAGAAATTGAGACGGTAGAGAAACTCGGCGTGGACATTGAGACCAACGTGATCGTAGGACGTTCCATTACCATCGACGAACTGATAGAAGACGGATATGAAGCTGTTTTCGTTGGAAGCGGAGCCGGTCTTCCGAGATTCTTAAATATTCCTGGAGAGAACCATCTGGGCGTATATTCTGCCAATGAGTTCCTGACCAGGGTCAACCTTATGAAAGGTTATAAATTCCCAGAGTGCCCGACACCGGTCAAAGTCGGAAAGAGAGTTGCCGTAGTCGGAGCCGGAAACGTTGCGATGGACGCTGCAAGAACAGCAAAACGTCTCGGCGCAGAGGAAGTTTATATCGTATACCGCAGAAGCGAAGAAGAAGCACCGGCACGTCTGGAAGAGCTTCATCACGCAAAAGAAGAAGGAATTATCTTTAAATTCTTAAATAATCCGGTTGCCATCAAAGCCAATGAAGACGGCTGGGTCAGTCAGATGGAGATTGTAAAACAGGAACTGGGAGAGCCGGATGAATCCGGAAGAAGATCTCCACATCCGATCGAGGGATCCAATTATGATATCGATGTTGATACAGTCATCATCGCCATCGGACAGAGTCCGAATCCGCTGATCCGTCAGACAACACCTGGACTGGAGACCCAGAAATGGGGCGGAATCATTGTAGACGAAGATACAATGAAGACGAGCAAAGACGGTGTTTATGCCGGAGGAGATACGGTAACAGGAGCTGCCACCGTAATTCTTGCCATGGGAGCAGGAAAAAAAGCTGCAGCCGCTATTGATAAACAGTTACAAGGTGAATAGGAGGATTTCCATGAGCAAGGTGATATTTCAAACAGAGGTCATTGATCTGGGAGAGCAGGTAGATGCTTTCTTTGAAGAAGGAATGTTTGTGCTGTTCGGAGAGAATGTACCGGACACATTAAAAGATTTCTGCTACTTCATTAATTCAAAAGATGTAGACGGGACGATCAAACAGGGAGATCGTCTGATAATTGACGGAAGCGAATTTCTAATTACTGCGGTAGGAGATATTGCCCAGTCCAACCTGGAAGCTTTGGGACATTTAACAGTGGTATTCAGCGGAGCGAAGGAAGCAGGACTTCCTGGAAGCATTTGTGTGGAAGCGAGACCGATGCCGAACTTAGTTGAAGGAAGCAAGATTTCCATTGTAGAAGAATAAAAAACGGAACTTGACAAAGAAAAAGGGGTTATTGCTGCGAAGCAATAATTCCTTTTTTTCAAAAGACAGGAAAAAAATTTTCCTGGGTGATAAAAGATCATCTTGACATAAAGAGAAAAGTTTGTTAGCATGTTTAACAATATAAATTTAGACAAATTACAAGAAAGTGAGGAAGAAAATGGGTAAGTTAATTGGTGAAGGAATCACATTTGATGACGTACTGCTGGTACCTGCATATTCAGAGATTATTGCGAATGATGTGGATACAAAAACACGTCTGACAAATAAAATTCAGCTGAACATTCCGCTGATGAGTGCCAGCATGGATACAGTAACGGAACACAGAATGGCAATTGCCATGGCGCGTCAGGGCGGTATCGGAATTATACATAAAAATATGACGATTGAGCAGCAGGCAGACGAAGTAGATAAAGTAAAGCGTTCTGAAAACGGAGTCATTACAGATCCATTTTCCTTAACACCGGAGCATACCATCCAGGATGCAGACGACCTGATGGCAAAATATCGTATTTCCGGTGTACCGATCACAGAAGGAACAAAACTGGTAGGAATCATTACAAACCGTGATCTGAAATTTGAAACAGATTTCACAAAGAAAATCAAAGAGTCCATGACTTCCGAAGGACTGGTAACAGCCAAAGAAGGAATCACACTGGATGAAGCAAAGCAGATTCTCGGAAAAGCCAGAAAAGAAAAACTTCCGATTGTGGATGATGATTTCAACTTAAAAGGACTGATCACCATCAAAGATATTGAAAAACAGATCAAATATCCGAATGCTGCAAAAGATGAGCAGGGAAGACTTCTGTGCGGCGCCGGCGTAGGAATCACAGCAGACGTTCTGGACCGTGTGCAGGCTCTTGTAGATGCTCATGTGGATGTCATCGTAGTTGACTCCGCCCATGGACATTCCGCAAATGTTTTAAGAGTTGTCAGAATGGTCAAAGATAAATTCCCGGATCTTCAGGTGATCGCAGGTAATGTAGCCACAGGAGAAGGAACAAAAGCCCTGATCGAAGCGGGAGCTGACTGTGTGAAGATCGGAATCGGACCTGGATCTATCTGTACGACACGTGTTGTGGCAGGAATCGGTGTTCCTCAGATTACAGCGATTATGAGTGCTTATGAAGAAGCAAAGAAAGCTGGCATTCCGATTATCGCCGACGGTGGAATCAAGTACTCCGGAGAGATCACAAAAGCCATTGCGGCAGGAGCAGATGTCTGCATGCTTGGAAGTATGCTGGCAGGATGTGATGAAAGCCCTGGAGACTTCGAACTGTATCAGGGAAGAAAATATAAAGTTTATCGTGGAATGGGATCCCTGGCAGCCATGGAAAATGGAAGCAAAGATCGTTATTTCCAGACAAACGCAAAGAAACTTGTACCGGAAGGTGTAGAAGGACGTGTGGCATACAGAGGAACAGTAGAAGATACGATTTTCCAGATGATGGGAGGACTTCGCTCCGGAATGGGATACTGCGGAGCCAAAGATATTAAGACGCTTCAGGAAACGGGACGTTTCGTAAAAATTACTGCTGCATCCCTGAAAGAGAGCCACCCGCATGATATTCATATCACGAAAGAAGCTCCAAACTATAGTGTAGAGTAAATCTTACAAAAATATTACATGTATACGGGCTGACTTTACTTTTAAAGGAAGGGAAGCTATAATGAATAAGGATCATATCTGTGGCAGGATATGATTCTTATTCTCATTTAAAGAGATTTATCATTAGATTTTAAGGGAGGGTAGGCTGATGATAAAGCAAAAGGATTATATTTTAAAAATAGTGCCGAAATACGCAGTTCTTCCTTTGATTTTTTCTTTTGTTCTGAATATGGTGATCTACGCGGGGACAATGGTATTGTGCGCGGATTTTTATCATCATGACTTTACGACGGCGTTTGACCGGGCGGTTCCGCTGATCCCGGAATTCACCAGTATCTATCTGATCTGCTATGTTTTCTGGATAGCAAATTATATTATGATCGCAGGAATCGGAAAAGAGCATATGTACCGGTTTCTCACAGGAGATTACATTTCCAGGATTGTCTGCGGACTGTTTTTTGTCTTTCTGCCAACGACACTTGTCCGCCCGGAAATTACTGGAAACGGATTATGGGAACAGATCCTGAAACTGGTTTATACGGTTGATCAGTCTGCGAATCTGTTTCCGTCCATTCACTGTCTGGTAAGCTGGTTCTGCTATGTGGGAATCCGGAAACAGAAACAGATTCCAGCCTGGTATCAGAGATTTTCTCTTGTTTTTGCTATCCTGGTCTGCATTTCCACTCAGGTGACAAAGCAGCATTATATCATAGATGTGTTTGGCGGTATCCTGCTGGCAGAGATATGCTGGCAGATCGGACAGAGGACAGAATGGTATCAGAGCGTGGAGAAATTTTTTGACAGGATCATCCGGCTGTTTTCTTCCAGGGACCGTGGGAAAGCGGGACATGGAGGATTGTCGGAGGTAAAGGAATAAACGGCTGTGAAGAATAAGAAAAAGATCATCGGCAATGCGGTATTCTTTTTAGCTCTTTTCGGACTGACTGTTTATGCCGTTTTGAAAGGAAAAGAATTGTCACAGCTGGTCAGGGTGATGCATTCCGTCCGGCCGGCGTATTATGCAGCAGGATTTGTTTTCATCAATCTTTTTGTCTGGTGTGAATCGTATATTATTTACCGGCTGCTGCGGGTTCTTCAGTACCGGCAGGTGCCTGGAAAAAACTGCATCAAATATTCTTATGCAGGGTTCTTTTTCAGCTGCATCACACCGTCCGCGTCAGGTGGACAGCCGGCGCAGCTGTACTATATGAACCGTGATAAAGTAGACGTGTCAGTGGGAGCGGTCATTTTACTGATCGTGACGATACTATATAAGTTTGTTCTTGTGTTTCTGGGAACATTGATCTTTGTGTTCCATCATTCCCTTATTTCGGATTATGTCCGGGGAGCATCCTTTTTCTTCTATTTGGGAATGGCGCTTAATGTAATCTGTGTCGTCGTTATGTTTCTGCTGGTCTTTCAGCAGACGCTGGCGAGCAAAATGATATTCGGACTCATGAAGGGTCTGGAAAAGATGCACATTCTGAAAAGGAAAGAAGAACGGATCCGGAAGCTGGAGGATTCCATGATGGAATATCATAAGGCCGCGGCGGTGATCCGGGAACATAAGAAACTGATCTTTGGCATGTTCATTGTTACGCTGGTGCAGAGAATCATCCACTTTTCGATTACATATCTGATTTACCGGGGACTGGGACTTTCGGCGCTCAGCGCAGCGGATGTGATCGCGCTTCAGTGTATCATATCAATTTCTGTGGATATGCTTCCGCTGCCGGGCGGAATGGGAATCAGCGAAGGACTGTTCCTGAGTATTTTCCGCAGGATTTTTACCGGAGGACTGCTGTATCCGGCAATGCTTTTAAGCCGCGGAATCAGTTATTACGCGCTGCTGCTCATCAGCGCGGCTATGACTGGTGTTGCGCATTTAACAATAAAACAAAAGGAGTAGAGAGGGATTTGTATGATAGGATTTTATAATGTTTCAGTTATTTTAACATATTTGGGAGTTGTCAGTGCCGTGTTCGGAATGACGGCGGCGTTTCATGGAAATTTCAAAATAGCGATGCTGTGCCTGATGCTGTCCGGACTTACGGATATGTATGACGGAACCATAGCAAAGAAGATCAAAAGAACCGATGATGCAAAGAAATTCGGAATTGAGATTGATTCTCTGTGTGATCTGATCTGCTTCGGCGCTTTTCCGGTGGTCATCGGATTCGCACTTGGAATGGATCACTGGTACGCCAGGATTGCCTATATGCTTTATATTCTCGGCGCTGTGATCCGGCTGGCATATTTCAATGTCACAGAGGAACAGAGACAGGCCGGCACGGCAGCCAGAAGGAAACACTATCAGGGACTTCCGGTGACATCAGTAGCGCTGATTCTGCCGATCGTCTATCAGCTCAGACGCTTTTATCCGGAACAGTTTCCGTATATTTACGTATTGACAATTTTTATTATTGCCCTGTTGTTTGTGATTGACTTTAAAGTATTCAAACCGGGCTGGAAATGTATGCTTGGCTTTGTGGTGATCGGGGCAGTGATTGCTGTTAAAATGTTTTGTTTATAAAACGCGGGAGAAGAAGGATGAAAGATACAGAGAGAGATGAAAAGGAAATAAGACAGGGAACGGACATGGCAAATGCCCAGGACCGTCTTTTGAATCTTCTGTATTCTACCACTGCGGGCCGTACAGGACTGAAGATCCTTACCAGGCCATGGATATCGAAATTAGGGGGAGCTTTTATGAGTTCTCCTTTTTCGGTTTGTATGATCAGAAGATTCATCGAGGCAAATCATATTGATATGAGTCAGTATGAGCCGGTCCGCTACCGGTCTTACAATGAATTTTTCACAAGAAAAATCAGACCGGGCATGCGGCCTCTGCCGGAGGATCCCGATGTTCTGTTCAGTCCCTGTGACTGTAAAGTCAGCGTCTATCCGCTGGATGAGGGAGCGTCCTTTATTGTGAAAGACACAGAATATACGGCGGCCTCCCTGCTGAGAAGCCGGAAGATCGCAAAGCATTTTAAAGGCGGGTATGCAGTGGTGCTCCGCCTGACCGTCGACGACTATCACCGGTACTGTTATATTGATGACGGCGTAAAAAGTGAAAATTACTTTATACCAGGTATTTATCATACAGTCAATCCCATCGCCAATGATTATGTAAAAATCTACAAAGAAAACGCGAGGGAGTTTACTATGATGAAGACAAAGCATTTTGGGAATGTAGTACAGGTGGAAGTAGGAGCCCTTATGGTAGGAAGAATCCGCAACCTGCAGGGAGCAGGGAAGATGAAGCGCGGTGAGGAAAAAGGTTATTTTGAATTCGGCGGCTCTACGATCGTTCTCTTGCTGGAGCAGGGACGGGTCAGCATAAGAGAAGATCTGATCCGACGGACAAGAGAACAGAAGGAGACAAAGATTCTTCAGGGAGAACCGCTGGGGAAAGTATCTTCTATTTAATATAGAGACCAGAGACAGAGAAAAGGAGGCCAGGCTTATGGATCACAGGGTCATATTTCATATTGATGTGAATTCCGCTTTTTTAAGCTGGGAAGCCGTATACCGGCTGAAACAGTCTCCGGACGCGGTGGACCTCAGGAAAATTCCGGCAATCATTGGCGGAGATGAGAGCAGAAGGCACGGGATTGTTCTGGCGGCATCTCTTCCGGCGAAAAAATATGGCATCCGCACGGCAGAAACCGTGAGAGAAGCTGTGACGAAATGTCCGGATCTGACTTTGTGCCGCCCAAGGTATTCCATGTACCAGGAAGCTTCCAGAGCTTTTGTGGAGGAGGCCCTGAAATTTTCACCGGTTCTGGAGCAGTACAGCATCGATGAAGTGTTTCTGGATATGACAGAGTCTATTCACGCCTACGAGAGTCCCCGGCAGGCGGCGGTCCTGTTAAAAGACAGGATCCGGGATCACCTGGGATTTACCGTCAATATCGGCGTGGCACCCAACAAGCTGCTTGCCAAAATGGCGTCAGACTTTGAGAAGCCGGATAAGGTTCATACGCTGTTTCCGGAAGAAATTCCGGAGAAAATGTGGCCTCTGCCGGTAAAGGATTTATTTCTCGTTGGAAAAGCTACCCAGAAGAAACTCAGTCTCCTGGGGATTCGGACCATTGGAGAGCTTGCTCAGATGGATCTTAAAATGCTGCAGGCTCATGTGGGCAATAAGCACGGACAGACACTGTACAATTATGCCAGAGGAATCGATCTCTCTCCGGTGGATCCGGAGGAGGGGCTGAATAAAGGATACGGCAACAGCATTACTCTGGCCAAAGATATTGATACACTGGAGGAAGCGGATCATGTGCTGATTTCTCTGTCAGAAATGGTGGCCTCCAGGCTCAGGAAAGATCATGTGCGCAGTTCCTGCATTTGTGTGGAAATCAAAGGAACGGATTTCAGAAGGAGTACTCATCAGCGAAAGTTAAGGACGCCGACCGATATTACCAATGAGATCTCCAGGACAGCCAGAGAGCTTTACCGGGAAAACTATACAGGCAGATCTGTCCGGCTGATCGGAGTCCGCGCCACGGATATTACAGAGGAAGAATTTGCCCAGCTGGATCTTTTTGAGCAGGAGCAGCGGGAAAAATTAAGAAAACTGGATGCATCCATTGATAAAATCCGGGCGAAATTCGGGAAGGATTCGGTGCAACGGGCCAGCTTTCTGAAGGGAGATATCGGTCACATGACAGGAGGGCACAGAGAATAGAAACATTTTGTTAATAAAAAATTAACAATTGAAATACTTGATTAACATAATAAAACTTGGTATAATCTCGATTAAAAGGGAATTGTCGAAGAACAGGTTTTACCGGAGGGTTTTATGAGAATCATGAAAAGAACCGGCAGGTATCTTGCCGCAATTTGTTTCAGTGTACTTATGGCAGTACAGCCGGCAGCAGTGAAAGCTGACGAAGAACAGCAGACGAAGGAATTAAACGTGGTATATTATAATCAGGCAGATTATCCGGGAGAGAAGATAGGGGGCAGCACCATTCAGGCAGCCGGATGCGGACCTACATGTGTCGCAGTAGCCTACAGCTCTCTGACAGGAAAAGAAGCCGATGTGCCGAAGATGTGTGATCAGGCATATGAGAACGGCTGGTATTTTACCGGACAGGGCTGTACCCATAATGTAATTCCGGGACTGTGTGATATGTACGGGCTGGACTGCACCGGACTGGGAATGGATATCAGCGCCATTAAGAAAGCTCTTCGGGCAGGACATCCTGTGATCGCTCTGATGGGGCCGGGAGACTTTACAGACAAC
The DNA here is from genome assembly GCA_019119895.1 of Candidatus Anaerostipes avistercoris. Lineage (GTDB taxonomy): Bacteria > Bacillota > Clostridia > Lachnospirales > Lachnospiraceae > Anaerostipes > Anaerostipes avistercoris. The sequence goes on from DWWD01000017.1 coordinate 29,257, forward strand.
GGACACTTTATCGTCCTGACCAAGATGGTCGGAGAGGACAAGGTTCAGGTAGCGGACGTAGGAAGCCGTGCCAATACTGCAAAGACATGGTCGCTGAAAGACGTTGTCAGCCAGGGAAAACAGGGTGCCAAAGTGGGCGGTCCGTTTTGGGAGATCAGTAAAAGAGAAAAGAAAACAGAGAAAGTAGATTATAAAGAGAAAGTTCAGGAAGAACAGGAACAATTAAACGCAGTACCGACTGCAATTGAAAATATCATACATGAATAAAAAACAGGACCGCATGCAGGAATACCAGAAGGTATCCGGCCATGCGGTCTTTTTCTGCCTTTTAAGCCTCGTAAGGACAGTGGAATCGTTCTTCAAATGTCTGGATCAGATCCGCTCTGAAATCAGGATGTGCAATCTTGATCAGTGCTTTTGCACGGTCTCTTAAAGTCTTTCCTTTCAGATGAGCGATTCCATATTCCGTTACGACATAATCGATATCATTTCTGGAAGTGGTGACAGCAGCCCCCTCGTCCAGAAGCGGTACGATTTTTGAGATTTTGCCTTTGGCAGCTGTGGATGGCATTGCAAGAATAGCGATGCCGTTTTTGGCCATGGAGGCGCCGCGGATGAAATCCACCTGTCCTCCGGTTCCGCTGATCTGTTTTAATCCGATGGATTCGGAACATGCCTGTCCCATCAGATTGATCTGTACGCTGGAATTAATGCATACAATATGATCATTTTTCGCGATAACAACAGGATCATTGGTAAAATCCGCAGGGTACATAGCAACACTTTCATTATGGTCTACAAAATCATATAAACGTTTGCTTCCCATGAGGAAATTTGCCACCATTTTTCCCGGCAGAAGTTCCTTCTTCTTGTTGGTGATAACACCGGCTTCCACTAATTCAACCACTCCGTCGGAGAACATTTCAGAGTGGATGCCCAGATCCTTTTTACCTTTCAGGCTGAGAAGCACCGCGTCAGGGATCGCGCCGATTCCCAGCTGTAAGGTGTCGCCGTCGTGGATCAGGGAAGCGCAGTTAGCGCCTATGGCCTTTTCCACATCGCCAAGGACAGCAGGCTTTAACTCAGGAAGAGGAGCGGAGTGTTCCACGAAATAATCAATTTCAGAAACATCCATCTGGCTGTCGCCGTAAGTATAAGGCATCTGATCATTCACCTGGGCGATTACGATTTTCGCGTTTTTGGCGGCGGCCCTGGTGTAATCGACGGAGACACCGAGACTTACTTTTCCGTGCTGATCCGGCGGTGTGACCATGATCAGCGCGACATCGACCGGAATCTCTGTCTCGAATAACCTTGGAACTTCATAGAAGAAACAAGGAGTGTAATCTCCTCTTCCTTCGCTGACAGCCTGTTTTGTATTCGCGCCCACAAAGAGCGCGTTATGGCGGAAGTGTCCTTCCATGCCTTTCTGACAATATTCATTTTTGCCGAGAGAAACCATATGGCATATTTCTACATCCTGATACCACTCTTTGTGTTCAGACATGACGGTTAACAGGTAAGAAGGTTCTCCGGCAGCGTGACCGGAAACGACCCGGCTGCCGTTGGAAATATGTTTTAATGCTTCTTCGGCTGAAGTGGTTCGCTGTTTATATAATGTTTCCCAATCCATAATAATTCCTCCCGGATTCTTTAGTCTTCGATCTTTGCGATCGCTTTTGCGAGTTTCTTCTTCATGCGCATATTGCTCTGACGGGAAATCATGATTCTCTGTGCCTGAGGAGAACCTGCTCCGTGCATAGATTCAGTGCGGTATCCGACAGCGGCACTTCCCAGTGTCAGGTTTTCGATCAGACGCAGGATTCTCATTCTGTTTTCCGTTGATACGTCGGCAACGCCGCGGAAGTATTTATCAATGTATGCTCCAAGTTTCGGATCTTTCATATCTTTCTCAGAAGGAGCGGTTACCATAAGGCCTCCGGCAATATCCTCTGCCAGGCGGGCGATTTCATATGGGAAACGTGTAACGTTCTGCTTGCAGACATTGGCAAGAAGCAGGTCGATCAGATAGTTTCCTGATTTTGTCGGAGAACCTTCTGCGGAACAGGCAATGCCGCAGCAGTATAAAGTCTCGTTTAAATGTGTCATTTCAATTAATTTATCTTTAATATGAGAAGCTCTCTGAGCACCGTTATATTCGGCGGCAACAGCAGCGGCTCCGATCAGCACATCTCCTACGCCGACTTTGCATCCGCCGTAGGACTGTCTGTGATATCCGGCGAAACGTTCTACCAGAACACCTGCAAATTCATATTCTCCATTTAAGAAAATTCGGTCATTTGGTACGAAAACATCATCAAATACAACCAAAGCTTCCATTCCGCCATACTGAGAGTTTCCGACATCAATCTCAGAACCTTCCAGTTTTCTTGTATCGCAGGACTGGCGGCCGACAACCATGAAAATTCCTTCCGCATCGGTTGGAACAGCAAATGATACGGCGTAATCTTTATCGTCTTCTCCCATAGCGATGGTCGGCATAACAATCACTTCGTGAGAGTTGATAATACCGGTCTGATGGGCTTTGGCGCCTCGTACGACAATTCCGTCCGGACGAGTTTCAACAACATGGAGGTAAAGATCCGGATCTGCCTGCGCATGAGGCGCCAGAGAACGGTCACCTTTCGGATCCGTCATAGCTCCGTCTACAGTCAGGTCATTTTCCTGCACATATTTTAAGAATTTTTTGAAATTTTCATGATAATTGGTTCCATGAGCTTCATCTGTTTCATATGTTGTGCTGTAAACAGCATTGAACGCATCCATTCCAACGCATCTCTGGAAACAGGCAGCTGTTTTCTGTCCGCACAGACGCTGCATCTTAACCTTTTTCATCAGATCATCGGTGTTTTGATGGATGTGAGTGAAACGATTGACACGAGTTCCTGTGATCGTAGACTGCGCTGTCATCAGATCTTCATGTTCCGGCATCTGAGCCAGATCATAAGTTGCCTTTACGGAATTCAGAGACGGACGAAGAATCGGATGATCAACCGGATTCTCGATTCTCTCCCCGAACATATATACCTGAAGATTCAGTTTGCGCATGCTTTCCACATATTCATTTCCTGTCATTAATGCCATAGTGAGTAACCTTCCTTTCGTAAATAAATCATTATTATATGTATCTGTGTCTCCTTTGCGGAGTGTTGAACAAAGTGATAATCAGCCAGACCGGCATCATCCGGATGGATATTTGTTTGGATACGGATACAATAGCTCTTGACTGTACGGGGCAACAGCACAAAGAGTGAGGATAAATGAGGAACGTCATGGATGGACGTTTCTTGATCATCCGGAACCGCCGGCTGAGCTTACACTTAATTTAAAAGCAAGAATTGTGCCAACCCAATGGAAAAATAAAAAAATTTTTTTATAAAAAAGCAAAAACCTGTTTTTTTGTCCATAAAAAGAGGGTGACAGCCCGGATTTATACTTTTCAGCTGCATGAAAAGGAAGCTGTTTTATCCGGGACAGCAGCGTTTGTTTTGGTGCAAATATGAAACAATTGAGAAAATTGATGCAAAACTGCAACAAAACAGCGAAAAAAAGAAAGCAAGATACAGGTAGAAACAGTGGCATAAGATTTGCTATATATAAATTACAGAAAGAAAAATTTCACAGATAAAATAAATCAATTAAGAGAGAAGGAGGAAGAAGCGTATGCTGCAGACGATTGAAGAGGTGCTGGACAATAAAGTCCGGCCGAAACTGCTGGAACACGAGGGAGATGTAGAAGCAGTAGAATATAAAGAAGGAATTTTGAAAGTAAGGCTGCTGGGACAGTGTGCAGGATGTCCGTCTGCCCAGCTGACGACGGAAGAGCTGATCAGCGATGTGATTTGCTCAGAAATTCCTGAAGTAAAAGAAGTGGTCTTGTACATGAAGTAAGTCCGGATCTGCTTGATATGGCCAGGAACATTTTAAACCGCAGACATACATCGGAGGATTCATATGAAAGCAGGAATTAAATTTTGCGGCGGGTGTAATCCAAGATACGACAGAGGCAGCCAGACGACCGGTCTGAGAGAAAGGCTGAAGGAAGTACAGTGGGTTTCCGGAGATGATTCTCAGGTCTGCGATTTCTGGCTGATCATATGCGGATGCTCCAGAGCCTGTGTCAGTACAGAAACGTTATCTGCGAAACAGAAGATTCTGGTCATAAAAAGTTTGATGGATTTTTCCAGGGCTGAAGAAGAGATAAAAAAGGCTGTGGGACAGGAGAAAAAGCAAAACAGACAGAGAAAGTACCTGAAAGTGGGAATGACAGCCTCCATGGAAAAACAGATAACAAAGAAAGATGTGGAAGAATTCGCGGGATTGACCGGTGACTATAACAAAATGCACATGGATGAAGCATTTGCAGCAGATCAGTGGTTTCAGAAAAGAGTGGTTCACGGTATGTTCAGTTCCAGTCTGCTGTCTTCTGTTATGGGAATGAAACTTCCGGGAGATGGAACAATTCTGATGGAAGAATCATCAGAATTCAGAAAACCGGTCTTTTTGGGAGATGTGCTGACAGCAGAGATTACATTTACCGGATACCATGAAGAAAAGATGTTTTATATTGGTAAGTTTACTGGAATCTGCAGGAATCAGAAAGGTGAAGTTGTGACAGAAATGAAAGCCAGGCAGATGATGATGAAAAGATTATTTAAGATAGGAGGAGTTAACAATGACAAATCTGGAAAAATATGACAAAGTATTTCGGCGGGTGCTGAAAAAGGAACAGGATGAACTAAAAGATCTCAGATACCGCGGAGTACCAAGCTGGGATTCTCTCGGACATATGAATCTGATCGGAGAATTGGAAGAAATGTTTGATGTTATGCTGGAAACTCCGGATATGCTTGCTTTCTCTTCATACGAGAAAGGAAAAGAAATTCTGAAAAAATATGGTGTGGTGATCCAGTGAGATGGGACAGATAGAAGTATTCACAGATTCTCTCACGGACAGCCGCTGTTACTGCATAGAAGAGGAAGGGAAAGTCCTGATCATAGATCCCAATCAGGGAGAAGAAGTAATCACCAGATTTCCAGGAGAAAGTTGAAAAGATGGCGGATGTTCCAATGATGCCGGTCAATGCATTTAAAAAATACGAACTCAGGAGTATCGGGGAAGAAAAAATTTTTAAGATTCTTACATCCTCCGGGACTTCAGGTCAGAGAACGTCAAAAATTTATTTGGATGAAGAAACGGCAGCCCGTCAGCAGCAAACTCTGTTCCGGATTCTGGAAGAGAGACTGGAAAGGCGTGAGCCGTTTTCTGAAAGCATACGCCGGACAGCCGGTGCTGATTTTCGGATGTATTTATCTGGAGTGCGGATGCGGTCACCTTCATGCCAGCACTTATTCTGATCTTATCATCCGGGATATGGAAGATTTTTCGGAATGTCCGGTGGGGAAAGAAGGTGTGATCCAGGTTCTGTCTCCGATGGCAGCTTCTTATCCGGGGCATTCTATCCTGACAGAAGATCAGGGAATCCTGCTGGGAATTGATGACTGTCCGTGTGAAAGAAAAGGAAAGTATTTTAAAATTACAGAGAGAATTCCGAAAACGGAGATAAGGGGGTGCAGCGATGTTTATGGATGATAGGAGAATAAAGAAGTTTGCAGGCGGATGGCATGGACAGAGAGTAAATGCGTCCGTCCCTTTTTCAAATGAGGCTGTACATTTTCTCGGAGATTTGTCCGAGGAGATAAGAAAGGATCCAGAGACAGCGGCTACAGAAGATTTTTCCGCTTTTGGATTCTGGTGCAGAAAAAAGCAGCTGGAAGCCTGGAAGAAAGAATATATGGATCGAAATCAGAGACTTGGATGGGGACTGATCCTGCATATTGCACCCTCAAATATTCCTGCACTGTCCGCCTATTCTATGGTTTTTGGTCTGCTGCCAGGCAATGGGAATCTGATTCGGGTTTCCAGACGGACAAAAGAAGAGACTGCTCCTCTGTACCGGGTCATAGAGCAGGTGATGAGCCGTCCGGAACATAAGAAGTTATACGAGGAAAACCTGATTTTTACATGCGGTCATGAGGAAGAAGAAAGAAACCAACTGGCTGTGAGATTTTATAATGACACCTATCATATGGACCAGAATGCCTGCTCCAGTCCTAAGATGCTGTTCTGGCTGGGAGATGACGAAGCAGGCATCGAAGCCTGGTGGAAGGCAGTCAGGACAGCTGCGGAGAAATATCATCTGGATGCGTGGAAGGTCTCCCGGAAGTATGAAGAAATCTGTTTTGCTGCCATGGAAAAAGAAGAAATCCGCAGTGAGATCATCCGGACCGGAGCCAGAGGCGGAGACAGGATCGTGCCGGCGGGACAGGCACTGACAATGGGACTTGTATGGGATGGAAAAGATATGATACGGAATTTGTCCCGGCGGATCATTGTGTGACGGAAAGGAGGAAGAAAATGTACTTTTTTGAGGAAGGACAGTGGGAAAAGAACAGACCGTTTCTGATTTCAGATCAGGAGGGGACCGTGACGTATGGTGATCTGGACAGTTTTACAGAAATAATGGGAAAAAAATTAAAAAAAGGAAACTGGTGTTTTTACTGTGCAGAAATACGCCGGGATCTGTTATGGGATATTTTTCCTTCCAATAAAAGGGGTAGTTCCCCTTTTATTGGAAGGAGAAATAGAGTATGATAAGGTTAAAAGACTAATGGAACGTTATGAACCGGATTATCTCGCTCTTTTGCTGACAACCTCAGGCAGCACAGGAAGTCCCAAACTGGTACGTCAGAGCTATGAGAATATCCAGTCCAATGCAGAAGCCATTGTCCGGTATCTGGAGCTGGACAGCAGAGAAAGGCCTATCACCACACTGCCTATGAGCTATACATATGGGTTGTCTATTATTCACAGCCATGCGGCGTGCGGCGCTGCAGTTTTGATGACGGAATTTTCCATGTTCCAGCAGGAATTCTGGGATTTTTTCCGGAAAGAGAAGGCAACTTCTTTTGGAGGAGTATGCGGAAATCACCGCAGTCTGTACTGGAAAAGATGACCACCTTAACATTTTTGTGGAAAAAAAGGAAAAAATTCAGGAAGCAGAATTGCTGGATTTTATCAGCGGAAGTCTGCATATGAATGAAAGTTCTTGTCATTTAATCCGGCTGGAACGGTTTCCGGTAAATGAATCAGGGAAAATACGATACAGCGAATTGGAGGGAGGAGAATGTCTTACGAATTAGAGTTAGAACAGGGATTGTCTCAGCAGCTGAATCAATTTCAGATCCAGTCGCTGAATATCCTGGCATTGGATAATTATGAACTGGAACAGTTTATGCAGAATGAATTTGCGGAAAATCCCATGCTGGAACATCACCCTTCTGATCAGCCGCCAATTTCCAAAGCAAATGCAGGCGGATGGAAAGAAAGGAAAGAAATGCCGTGGAAGGATGAAGCTGCCGGAAACAGAAAATGGATGATTCTGGATCAGCTGAATCCATCAGATTATACGAAAGAACAGTGGCGCATCATGGAATATCTGGAAGAATGTGTCGATGACACAGGAATTCTGGATATTTCCATGGAGCAGGTGAGCCGTTATCTGGATGTATCCAGGGAAGCATGCGAGTGGTGCTGGAAGGAACTAAAAAAATTGGATCCGCCGGGTGTTTTTGCAAGAGATCTGAGGGAATGTCTCTGGATTCAGCTGGAACGTTCCGGGCGCGGAAATGAGCATTTGCGCAGAATTCTGCAGGATCATCTGATGGATGTGGCAGATGGAAGAATTTCAGATATTTCCAGAGACTTGAATATTACAACAGCGCAGGTGAGGAAATATATTTTCACGATCCAGTCCCTGAATCCAAGACCGTTATGGGGATATTCAGAAGAAAAGGAAGATTATATTATTCCGGATATTCTGCTGGTGGAAGAAAAAGATCAATGGCATGTGGAACTGAATGACAGCTGGATGGGCGATTACGCCATGAATGACTATTATCTTAAAATGTTTCATCAGATTGAAGATCCGGAACTGAAAGCTTATTTCCGCCGGAAGTATGAACGGTGCTGTTTTATTTTTCGCAGTATTGAGCAGAGAAGTGAAACAATATTGAAAATCTGCCAGGCTGTTGTCAGGAGACAGGAGGCCTATTTTTTAAAAGAAGGGAAACTTCAGCCGATGACTATGAAGGAAGTGGCCGATGAAATTCAGATGCATGTTTCAACGGTCAGCCGGGCTGTAAAAGGAAAGTATATTCAGTCCCGGCGGGGAACAACAGGGCTGAGAGAAGTGTTCCAGTCAGCAGCTTCTTTCGGCAGCAAAGAGAATACAACAAAAGACATTAAAGAAAAACTGCTGGAAATCATCAGAGAAGAGGATGCCAGCCGTCCGTACAGTGATCAGAAACTGTCAAATCTTTTGGAACAAGCTGGAATCCGTATATCCAGGAGAACAGTGGCAAAATACCGGAAAGAAATGGGGATCAAAGGAACTTACGAGCGGAAGATAAGCGCAGGGAAAACCGGATAAAAAAACGCCGGCAGACAGGAATGTGGTCAGAAAGGATGGAAATTATGGAGGAAGATAAAAGAAATCGTATTTTTCAGACTGCAGAAGAAGCGCAGAAACATTTGGAAGAAATCATAGAACATTCCTTTGACGGGATCTATATTACAGATGGAAATGGAAATACGATTATGGTCAATCGTGCCTATGAACAGATTACGGGTCTTAAGAAAAAAGAAGTACTGGGGAAGAATATGGAATCTCTGGTGCGGTCAGGGGTAATTTCTGTATCCGGATCTCTTCATGCGATCAGGGAAAACAGAGTGGTTACATTGTCCCAGGAATTCAAGACCGGAAAGAAGGCAGTCATTACCAGCTCTCCGATTTATGATGAGGATGGGGACATATCTATGGTCGTAACCAATGTAAGAGATCTGACAGAAATCTATCAGTTAAAGGAAAGAGTGGTGGAGCAGAAACAGGAAGAAGAGAAACTCCGGCAGAATCTCATGCATGTACAGAACCAGATGATGGAGGAAGATATGATCGTTCAGGATGAGAACGCTCTGAGAGTCGTGTTTATGGCGGATAAAGTGGCGCCGCTGGATGCTACGGTTATGCTGCTGGGAGAAACCGGCGTTGGAAAGGAAGTATTCGCACGGTATATTTTCAAAAAGAGTCACAGAAAAGATCAGAATTTTATCAAAGTAAACTGCGGCGCGATTCCGGAAAATCTTCTGGAAAGCGAGCTCTTCGGTTATGAAAAGGGAGCTTTTACCGGAGCCAGCCGCAATGGAAAGATTGGTCTGTTTGAGCTGGCGGATAAGGGAACCATATTTCTGGACGAAATAGGAGAACTTCCCCTGAATATGCAGGTAAAACTTTTGCGCGCCATTCAGGAAAAAGAAATTGAGAGGATAGGGGGAACCAGACCGATCAAGATCGATGTTCGTATTATTGCGGCGACTAATCGGAATCTGGAGGCGATGATGCAGGAAGGAAAATTCCGGGAGGATTTGTACTATCGCCTGATGGTATTTCCGATTCAGATTCCTGCTCTGAGGGAGAGACCGGGAGATATCGAACCCCTTGCCGGATTCTTCCTGGAAAAGTTCAATAAAAAATATAATTTTCATAAAAGATTCTCGGAGGGAACTATGTATCTCCTGAAAGAATATCAATGGCCGGGGAATATCAGGGAATTGAAAAATATAGTAGAGAGGGCGATCATTATCAGCAATGGCGATGAAATCGATCAGGATGCCGTGCCGATTTTCCATCGGGATACCAGCGCACGGCAGACAAAGAGAACGCGGCGACCGGTTCGTGATCTCAGACGGGAATTGCAGAGAATTGAAGCAGAGTATATGGAGGAAGCATATGAAAAATACGGCAATGTCAGAGATGCAGCCGCAAGCCTTGGAATGAATGCGTCAACCTTTGTGAGGAATAGGAAAAAGTATCGGGAAACTATAGGAAAAGCCACACAGGAAGGTGTTGAATGATATATCATTTTGGAGATTATGAACAGGAAGGGATTTTTGAGGAAAATGGATTTCTTAAGATTTGTGCTCATCCACCGGAAAAGATAAGTAAATATTTCAAATTGATATACAGTATTTACAGTGAAATAACAAGGGAAGAAAAAATATTGGTAAAAACATATAAAAACATTTCCCAAAATATAAATTTTGTGTTACAATTAGTCCAATGACATATGATGTGACAATATGTATTTAGGAGGTATAAACATGTCAACAAAATGGGTTTACAAATTTAGCGAAGGAAACGCTGATATGCGTAATCTTCTTGGCGGTAAAGGTGCCAATCTGGCTGAGATGACCGGATTGAATCTGCCAATCCCTCAGGGCTTTACTGTAACCACAGAAGCCTGCACAAATTACTATGAGTGCGGAGAAAAAATCAGTGATGAGGTTGCAGAACAGGTATATGCAGCAATGAAAGACCTGGAAGAAATCCAGGGCAAGAAGTTCGGAGATCTGGAAGATCCGCTTCTGGTATCCGTTCGTTCCGGAGCTCGTGTATCTATGCCGGGTATGATGGATACGATCCTGAACTTAGGTTTGAATGATGAAGCTGTAGAAGGATTTGCCAAGAAGACAGGAAATCCTCGTTTCGCATATGATTCATATCGCCGTTTCATCCAGATGTTCTCTGATGTTGTAAAAGAAGTGGACAAAGACAAGTTCGAAGAAGTGCTGGATCAGATGAAAGCTGAAAAAGGCGTAGAATATGATACAGATCTGGATGCAGATGACATGAAAGAAGTCATCAAGAGATACAAAGCAATTTACAAGACAGCTCTGGGAGAAGATTTCCCACAGGATCCGAAAGAGCAGCTGTTCGAGGCAATCAAAGCTGTATTCCGTTCCTGGGATAATCCTCGTGCGATCTACTATCGTCGAATGAATGACATCCCTGGAGACTGGGGAACTGCTGTTAACGTACAGACCATGGTATTCGGTAACATGGGAGACACATCAGGAACAGGTGTTGCATTTACAAGAAACCCATCTACAGGTGAGAAACAGATTTATGGTGAGTACCTGATCAACGCTCAGGGTGAAGACGTTGTTGCCGGCGTTCGTACACCACAGCCGATCACCAAATTGAAAGAAGACCTGCCGGAATGCTATGAACAGTTTATGAACATTGCGCATACACTGGAAGAGCATTATCGTGATATGCAGGATATGGAATTTACGATCCAGGAAGGTAAATTATACTTCCTTCAGACAAGAAATGGTAAGAGAACAGCAGCAGCAGCTCTTCGTATTGCCTGCGAATTAGTAGACGAAGGAAAGATCACAAAAGAAGAAGCTGTATCCAGAGTAGAAGCAAAATCACTGGATCAGTTATTACATCCAAACTTTGATCAGGAAGCTTTAAAAGCAGCAGTACCGATCGGACAGGCTCTTCCGGCTTCTCCGGGAGCTGCAGCTGGTAAAGTTTACTTTGATGCAGAGACAGCCAAGATCCACCATGAAGCAGGATTAAAGGTTATCCTTGTACGTCTGGAGACATCTCCGGAAGATATCGAAGGGATGCATGCAGCTGAAGGTATCCTGACAGCTCGTGGAGGAATGACATCCCATGCAGCCGTAGTTGCCCGTGGTATGGGTACAGCCTGTGTAGCAGGATGCGGAGATATTGAATTTGCAGAAGATGGAAAATCCTTTACATTAGGCGGAAAGACTGTCAATGAAGGAGATTACATTTCCCTTGATGGTTCTACAGGTAAGATTTACCTTGGTGAAGTACGTACAGTACCTGCAAGCATCAGCGGTAACTTTGACCGTCTCATGAAATGGGCAGATGAGATTCGTACATTACGGGTAAGAACAAATGCAGATACACCTGCAGACGCTTTGAACGCAGTAAAATTCGGTGCGGAAGGTATCGGACTCTGCCGTACAGAGCATATGTTCTTCGATGCAGAGAGAATTCCGAAGATTCGCCGTATGATCCTCTCTACAACGAAAGAAGCAAGAGAAGTTGCATTAAATCAGCTGATTCCTTATCAGAAACAGGACTTCAAAGAATTATACGAGGTAATGGAAGGAAGACCGGTCACAATCCGTTTCTTAGATCCGCCTCTTCATGAGTTCCTTCCTAACACAATGGAAGAGATCAGTGCTCTTGCACAGGATATGGGAGTTACAGTAGAAGAAATCAATATGAGACGTGCAGCTCTTCATGAGTTCAACCCAATGATGGGTCACCGTGGATGCCGTCTGGCAGTTACTTATCCTGAGATTGCCAAGATGCAGACAAGAGCCGTAATGGAAGCTGCCATCGAAGTAAAACAGGAAAAAGGATATGATATCGTTCCTGAAATCATGATCCCATTGGTAGGAGAAAAGAAAGAGCTTGCGTTTGTTAAGAATGTAGTCGTTGAGACAGCTGAAAAAGTAAAAGAGTACTATGAGTCTGACATCCAGTACAAAGTTGGTACTATGATCGAGATTCCTCGTGCTGCACTTCTTGCTGACGAGATTGCAGAAGAAGCAGAATTCTTCTCCTTCGGAACAAACGACTTAACACAGATGACATTCGGATTCTCCCGTGATGACGCTGGTAAGTTCTTAGATGCATATTATGACAACAAGATTTACGAGTCTGACCCATTCGCAAAACTGGATCAGAAAGGTGTTGGTCAGTTAGTTGAAATGGCAGCTAAGAAAGGAAAAGCAACTCGTCCGGACATCCATCTTGGAATCTGCGGGGAGCATGGTGGAGATCCATCTACTATCGACTTCTGCTACAGAGCCGGACTGGATTATGTATCCTGCTCACCATTCCGTGTACCAATCGCAAGACTGGCAGCTGCTCAGGCAGTTCTCAACAATAAATAGAATAATCAATGAATGAACATTGATTGTATCCGGACGGCACATCATCCCTTCGGAGGGTGGGTGCCGTCCGCTTTTTGTGCGATACGCCCGGAGGGCGACCGCCGTGCTTGCATGAGCGGGCGTCCGAAGGGCAACGGTCATCGAGCGGCAGACAAGGAGATTATATCAATGACGGATGTACAGAGAACGAAAGACAGGATGAAATACCGCCTGGCAGAAGCCATGAAAGAATGTATGAGGCGTTCACCGGTGGAGAAAATCACAGTAAAAGAGATTACGGAGACCTGCGGAACCACCAGACAGACGTTTTACCGGAATTTTCAGGATAAATACGATCTGATCAATTGGTATTTTGACAAAATTCTGCTGGAATCTTTCGAGCATATGGGCGAGGGAAAGACGGTTCGGGAAGGGCTTGTCAATAAATTTCATTATATAGAACAGGAGAAGCTGTTTTTTAAAACTGCTTTTAAAAATGATGATCAGAATAATCTCCGGGATCATGATTTTCATTTGATTCTCAGATTTTATACAGAGAGAATTGAAAAGAAATCCGGACAGAAGATGTCAGAACATTTAAGATTCCTTCTGGAAATGTACTGCCAGGGATCTGTTTATATGACGGTACAGTGGGTGTTCGGAAAGATAGAAGGAACGCCGGAACAGCTGGCGGAATCTCTGATTGCCGCTATGCCGGAAGAACTGACAGGGGTTTTTAAAGAATTGGAACTTCTGTAAATGTGACAGATTGCTCCTTTTGTAACTTTCTATTTTTGGGAGATATTGTTAAAATATAAACAGAGTAAGCCGGAGGGAACCGGCGGACAAAAATATAAAGAAAAGGAGATTGATAATTATGGCAGACAGAATCATGCTCAATGAAACATCTTATCACGGAGCAGGGGCAATCCAGGAGATTGCGGCAGAAGCAAAGGCAAGGGCATACAAAAAAGCTTTCGTATGTTCTGATCCGGATCTGATCAAATTCGGTGTTACGGGAAAAGTAACAGATGTATTGGATAATGCGGGACTGGCTTATGAGATTTATTCTGATATCAAAGCAAATCCAACCATCGAGAACGTACAGCACGGCGTACAGGCTTTCAAAGATGCTGAGGCAGACTATATCATTGCCATCGGCGGCGGATCTTCCATGGATACGGCGAAAGCCATCGGCATTATCATTGCTAATCCGGAATTTGAAGATGTGAGAAGCCTTGAGGGAACGGCGGCTACGAAAAATCCGTGCGTTCCGATCATTGCGGTTCCGACAACAGCAGGAACAGCAGCCGAAGTTACGATCAATTATGTCATTACGGATGTTGAGAAAAAGAGAAAATTTGTATGTGTTGACCCGCATGATATGCCGGTGATCGCGGTTGTGGATCCTGATATGATGTCATCTATGCCGAAAGGACTGACAGCTTCCACAGGTATGGATGCTCTGACGCATGCGATCGAAGGTTATACAACAAAGGCCGCCTGGGAGATGACGGACATGTTCCACCTCAAAGCAATCGAGATTATTTCAAGATCTTTGAGAAGCGCCGTAGCCAATGAGAAAGAAGGACGTGAAGGCATGGCGCTCGGACAGTATATCGCCGGAATGGGATTCTCCAACGTCGGACTCGGAATTGCTCATTCTATGGCCCATACACTGGGTGCCGTATATGACACACCACACGGCGTTGCCTGCGCAATGATGCTTCCAATCGTTATGGAATATAATGCAGACTGTACAGGAGAAAAATACCGTGAGATCGCAAGAGCCATGGGTGTCAAAGGTGTGGATGATATGTCTCAGGAAGAATATAGAAAAGCAGCTGTAGATGCAGTGCGCAGGCTTTCTGAAGATGTGGGAATCCCTGCGAAACTGGATGCCATCAAAGATGAAGATCTTGATTTCCTTGCAGAGTCCGCATATGCAGATGCGTGCGCTCCGGGCAATCCAAAAGACGCAAGCGTAGAAGATCTGAAAGATCTGTTCCGAAAGATTATGTAAGATATCCGACGCAGGACGGAAGAAAAAGAGCCGCAGCTTCATATATATGGAGCCGCGGTTCTGTTTTTGGAAATCAGAAACTGCTTCAAAACCGGCTTCAGGATTTTGTCGGATTTTGGTTGACGGTTTCAGATAATTTATGCTATACTAAACAAAGAGAAAAGGGATAGTGATTGTGCAGACAAGCTAAACCTATATGCAGAAATTAATTTGGAAGTTTTCTTTCAGGTTTTTTTGTGCATATAGGTTTTTTTATGCCCAAAGAAGCACAGCAATCCGTACAGGAGGAAAAGTATTGATGAAGATTTTTAAGATACTGAATAACAATGTGGCAGTCATTCTAAATGAGGATGGGCAGGAACAGATTGTAATGGGCCGCGGCATCTGCTTTAAAAAGAGAGCAGGGGATGAGATTCCTGACGATATGATCGATAAGGAGTTTCATCTGTCTACACCGGAGGCTCACAATAAGTTCAGAGAACTGATCCAGGACATTCCCATGGAACATATTTCCCTGGGAGAAGAAATCATAGCAGAGGCAAAGAAGCGTCTGGAACGCAGACTGAATGATATGATTTACATTTCTCTGATTGATCACGTTCATACGTCGATTCTTCGCTTCCTGGATGGCATCACAGTGAAAAATGTTCTGCTGTGGGATATTCAGAAATTTTATAAAGACGAATATCAGATCGGATTGTGGGCGCTGGATCTGATCGAAAAACAGTGCAAAGTACGGCTTCCGGAAGACGAGGCGGGATTCATCGCTCTCCATCTGGCCAACGCCCAGATGGATGAGGAGGTCATGCACGATATGTATGAGATCACAAAGATTATGCAGGAGCTGATCAATATAGTAAAATATTATTTTCATGGGTTAACTGAAATCTTTACTGCAACATTGAAGTTGTAACCGCACATTGGAAACCTTATGAAGTTGTAATTGCACCCTGTCATGAGTAACTGCAACAGTTCTATTCCGTTTTTTCGAGCTTTGGATTGCCTTTTCCCTGCTTTCCATGTAAAATCTCTTAAAGGAAGGCATGACAAAACACAGACTGCATTTTTTACTTTTTTCAGAAGTTGTAACTGCACCCTGTTTGTGTTTCTGTTTTTTTTAATAATCCTGCCTTCTCTTATTATTGATCCCGGCTTATTTCAATAATGCCGGTGTCAGGTTTATGGAATCGGATGGGATTTTCTCAAGGCCCAGGAGAGTTGCGGTCTCCTGACCATAGATCTTAATAAAAAGATCTACAGGTGCCTGTCCGTTCCATTTTTTTCGCGAGTAGGAATTGATATGGTTCATCATTTTCCTGATCTCTTCTCTCGTATATCCATCCTTTGCATGTTTTTTCGGGATGATATAACGGATCAATTCATGGTTCCGTTCACAGTTGCTCTTCTGGTTTACATTCATCGGATCACAATAGAATACCCGGCACTGGATCTCTCCGGTCTCCAGATCTGTTTCGATCTTTTCGGGATCGCTGAATTCGCTCCCCCGATCCGTAAGGATGACCTGGAACAGCATCCGAAACTTCTTATCTCCAAGAGATTTCCTCAGCCACTGGAATATTTCCGTTACAGATCCCGCTGTGTTGCGTTCTCTCAGAAACATGAGCTGCAAATCACAGTTGGTAAACAGAATCGTCAGTAGTGTCTGACCTCCTTTGTGTATGACCACGCTGTCCATCTGGCTGACCATGGCATCTGGATTCTGGCGCATATATTCTTCGTATTCTTCATAGCTGCGTCCGATATGGCATTTTCGGTCTACCCTGAGAACCGGACCGCTCTTTTTCCGCTCCGGTCTGCGCAGTTTCCTTCTCAAGTCTATATTTCTGGCATCCAAAAGGCCTGCATCAATATAGGAATAGATGGTCCGGTCCGATACTGGCAGTTCATCTCTGTAACGTTCACAGATAACAGGAAGTGACTGCCCCTTTTTTAACAGCGGTGTGATCGTATCACTGATCCGATTTAATTCCTGTTCTGTGAGGGAGATCCCTTTACGGGACTCAGAGAGCCTCTGCTCATACTGTTGCTGAGCATATTTTGCATCATAGAGCATCCTTCGCAGGCGGCACCGAAGCCGATGGTCACAGGCATTGCAGACAAACGGAGATTTTTCATAATCTGTACAGAACTCTTCCTGATAATCCGTGCATCCTTCCTGGCATCGACCACAGGCCGTCTGGCACTGTTTCTTTCCGCGGAAACAGTCTGAACGGCAGTCAGGGATCCGGATGCAGGTACGATGATAGATGCAATTGTTGCCTTTAGAAGTGGAGACCAATCTGCGGTGTGCTTTGATCTCTCTGCTGACAGTGGACCTGTGCTTTCCGATATTTTTAGCAATCTGTGCTACTTTCAGCCCCTGCTGCAGACCCGCCTGAATTACCAGTCTGTCATC
>DWWD01000018.1 GCA_019119895.1 Candidatus Anaerostipes avistercoris
TAAAAATCATATTTATGAAAAAAAAGAAATAAGAAAGCAGGCAGCGTATATTTTGCTTAAATATGTTAAGTGTGAAAAAGAAGAAATCGAAACGAAAAGTTTAAATGATTTGTTTTGTAGTATAGATTTGAAAATAATTGAAGAGGAAATTTAATAATTAAACGATTAAGAGAAAAAGTAGGGATATGATTGATTGAATTATTAGTATTTGTTAGAATATATTTTAGTTTTTTGATAATTCTGTGTTTTATTTAATGGAAGGATAATTTTGAAACTATAAATTTAAGAAGGAAGAAAGAACAATGACTGAAAAGGAACCTCGTTTTCATGGAGAAGTGACCTCACGGAGTCACAAAAATATGAGTAAAATAAGAGCAAAAGATACAAAAATAGAAATTGCTCTTCGAAAGGCACTGTGGGCAAAAGGATATAGATATCGTAAGAACTACAAGGCGTTGCCTGGATCACCAGATATTGTTCTTACAAAATATAAAATTGCTATTTTTTGTGACAGCGAGTTTTTTCATGGAAAAGATTGGGAGATATTAAGACCCCGTCTTGAGAAAGGGAAAAATCCAGATTATTGGGTGAAAAAAATCCAACGCAATATGAAACGAGATGTAGAAAAAGACCAAGCATTAGAGTACTTGGGTTGGACGGTCATCCATTTTTGGGGTAAAGACATTTTAAAAAATCCAGAAGAATGTGTACGAGTAATAGAAGAGGCTATTTTTAATCAGAAAATAGAAGAAGTTGTTTTAGATGATGAGGAGAAATGGTAATGGATTACAAATTAGAATATGATGAAACAGATCCGAAATCAATAGAGTCATATGCCAAAAAGTTGATAGGAAAGACATTTTCAGATGTCTGTAAAGAAGATGATATGAATAAAGCAATGGTCGTGCGTGAAACGGAAGACTATGAAGTAAGGCATGAGAATAAGAAGCGAAAAGGCGGGTTAGGTGTGTTGATTGAAGAAAGATATTTTCATTATCAAGCAAATAATGATGCTCGACCAGATTTCGATAAAGCAGGTGTAGAATTAAAAGTCACGCCATACAAGATTAATAAAAATAAGACAATTTCTGCAAAGGAACGATTACCAATCAATATGATAGATTATTGTGCAGTGGTAAATGAAACTTTCGAAGAAAGTCATATGTGGAAGAAAGCAAGATTGATACTGTTGATATATTATTTGTATCAGAAAGAAATAAAAAATAGATTGGATTATAAAATCGGATATGTGAAATTGTTTTCTCCACCAGAGCAGGATATGAAGATTATTGAGCATGATTTTTATGTTATCAGAGATAAGATACGAGCTGGTAAGGCTCATGAATTGTCGGAAGGGGATACATTATATTTAGGAGCTGCACCAAAAGCATCAACTTCAAAAGCCAGAAGAAAGCAGCCATTTAGTGATGAAATGGCAAAGCCAAGAGCATTTGCATTTAAAACATCGTATATGACATATGTTTTAAACCATTATATTATTCCAGAAAAGAGTACATATGAACCTATCATCAAAGATAAATTAGAAACACCATTTGAGGATTATGTAGTAAATAAGATAAATGAATACTGCGGAAAGACAGTAGAAGAGTTGTGTGAAGAATTTCAGATTACTTTTGAACGAAAACCTAAAAATCTGGAAGCAATGTTAGTATATAGGATATTGGGAATTAAAGGAAATCATGCAGAGGAATTTGAAAAAGCTAATATCGTAATTAAAACTATCCGGATAGGTAAAAATAATAAAATCAGGGAAAATATGTCATTTCCAACATTTAAATTCAAAGAATTGATAAAGGAAGAATGGGAAGATTCAACATTTGGAAATTATTTGAGAGAAACCCGATTTTTGTTTGTTGTTTATAAATTTGATGACAAAGATGATTTGAGGCTTGTTGGGAGTCAGTTTTGGAATATTCCATATGAGGATTTAGAAGGTAATGTTAAAAAAGTATGGGAAGAAACAAAACAGGTATTGATTAATGGATTGGAAATAAAAATGATAGGAAAGAGGAAGTGTAATAATTTCCCTAAAGCTTCAGATAATCCGGTTTGTCATGTGAGACCACATGCAAGAAATGCAGAGGATACATATGAGTTACCAGATGGAAGAGAATATCCAAAACAATGTTTTTGGCTAAATAATTCATATATATTGAGTCAGTTAGATGAAAAATTTCGAAAAAATTAGCAAAAGATCTTTACAATGATTAGATTTTGTTTTAAAATAGAGCAGAACAATTGTTCGTAATAATTAGAAGAGGTATTTTATAATGAAGAAGACAGTTTGTGAACTATTTGCAGGAGTAGGTGGATTTCGCTGCGGCCTGAATCATATAAAAGATTTAAAAGATATTGAAAAGAAAGAAAAATGGGATACAGTTTGGTTTAATCAATGGGAACCTTTGGAAAAGAAAACGCAATATGCTCATGATTGTTACGTTTACCGATTTGGCACAAGATATGATATCAATGGCAAAGATACTACAAATGTAGATATAGAAGAAGTCGATAAATCATTGATTCCTGACTTTAATTTGCTTGTAGGAGGTTTTCCATGCCAAGATTATTCTGTAGCCTCTTCATTAGCGACGTCGAAAGGATTAGAAGGAAAGAAAGGCGTTTTGTGGTGGTCTATCAGAGATACTATAGAAGCAAAACAGCCTCCATTCGTGTTACTTGAAAATGTGGACAGGTTACTAAAATCTCCAGCTAAACAGCGGGGGAGAGACTTTGGTGTTATTTTAGCATGCCTTAGGGATCAGGGATATACTGTTGAATGGCGAGTGATTAATGCAGCAGATTATGGATATCAGCAGCGCAGAAGACGGACTTTTATTTTTGCATATAAGGATGATACAAAGTATTCTATAAGAGTCCAGAAAAAGGTGAAATATCAGAAAGATGATTCGAAAGAAATGCAAAAAGAAAGTATGAACCAGACATTATTGAAAGAAGGTTTCTTTGCTACTACATTTCCTGTCCATGATGTCGATATAGAAAAAATGTCAGACATTCAGCTTCCGAAAGAAATAGGAAAAGTTTCTGAAACATTTAAATTTTGTTTTGAAAATACTGGGATTATGAAAGATGGAATTGTTTATACAATAAAGACCACGCCATTATATAATGGAAAGCAGAAGACATTAGGAGATATTATGGATGACGATGATGTGGATGAAAAATATTTCATTCCAAAAGAACGGCTTTATTACACGGATCCAGCGGTAACAAAAAGTGATGAGACAGAAGGGAAATTGCCATTAGAAGATAGAAAAACATGGCAGTACATAAAAGGTGGTAAAAAATTACCAAGAACATCTGCAAATGGACATAAATATATTTTTTCAGAAGGTCCGATTGAAATGCTGGATAGTTATGACAAACCTGCAAGAACTATGCTGACATCGGAAGGAAGTTTCAGCAGATCAACACATATTGTAAAAGATAAAAAAACAGGAAGAATTAGATTATTGACAGCAGGAGAAACCGAAAGAATACAGGGATTTCCTACAGACCATACAAAATATTGTTTAATGAATGGAAAGGTAGTAGAAATGCCAGTTCATAAAAGACGATTTATGATGGGAAATGCTTTGGTAGTTAATCTGATTGAGGATATGGAAAAAACATTAAGTCAAATATTTGAAGAGGAATAGGTATTGTATCATTATGAATCTGATTTGGACCATGAAAATCTTCAAATTGTTAAAAGACAGATAGACGGTTTTCAATATTCTATGTCAGCAATGAAATTATGGAAAGGGAAGGATATATCTGCTGTAGAGGTGAGTGGAAAATGATTAAATTAAGCAAATTGGAAGAAATAAAAGACATACGAAAAGTATGGCAAATGAAGCGTCAGATTTTACGCCGTGGCTTTCCAAAGATGAAAATATTATGATTCTCTCTGACGCAATAGGCATCGATATTACAGTAAATGGAACAGAGTCAGTAGTAGGCGATTTTAATGTGGATATTTTTGCCTCAGAAACAGGAACAGAGCGAAAAATAATTATTGAAAATCAACTAGAGGATACAGACCATGATCACTTAGGAAAATTGATTACTTATGCCTCTGGAAAATCAGCCGATATAATTATTTGGGTTGTGAAACGTGCGCGAGAAGAGCATAAAGCTGCAATCGAATGGCTGAATAATCATACAGATGATAAAATTGGATTCTTTTTATGTGAGATAAAACTATATCGCATTGGGACGTCCGAGCCAGCCGTGAAATTTGAAGTTATCGAAAGACCCAATGACTGGACGAAAGAAGTTAAGAAAAATGAAGCGGCAAGTATAACACAGCAGCAAAGATATGATTATTGGGTAGCTTTTCAGAACTATGCTTTTCAAAATACAGATTTTGCAAAGAATTTTAGACGACGCAAACCTTCATTGGATCACTGGATGAATTTTAGTATAGGATCTTCCGCTTGTTATATAACGGTATCTCAAATACAAAAGAGAAATGAATTAGATGTAGAAATATATATCAGTGACGATAAAGAACTTTTTAAATCTCTATTGGAAAATAGAGATGAGATTGAAAAAGCAATAGGTTTAACATTCGATTGGAGGGAACTGCCGGAACGTAAAGCAAGCCGTATTGTAATAGAAAAACAAGTTTCTTTTGATGATAGAAGTCAGTGGAAAAGTCAATATGATTGGTTGATTGAGACTATGGTGAATATGAAAAAGGTATTTAAAGAATATTTATAAAATCAAAATTGGGGTCATGAATTGTAGAATATAAAGCAGGTCTTTGTTATGGTATATTATAAACAGGATATATCACAATAGAGACCTGTTTTTGCTGTAAATTTCAGAAGGAGGGGGAATATGAAGAACAAAAAAGACCTGCAGATTCAATTAATCCCATATGACGAAAATACAGGATCAGATCAATTTGACCTTGACCGGGTAATTTATGATTTGGATGGACAAATCAAACAATTGTCGAGTCAGGCAGATTCTTTTGATTACATTATTTCAGCTGCATCAGGCTTGATGTGCAGCATGCTGGATATTTTCTGGGTAGGAGAGTTTGATTTAGAACGTGGACGCGATTTTGCAAGTGAAAAAGTGGAAAGCTTTGTAAAAAAGACAGCATCTATGCTGGGATGTGAGCAAGATGACCTGAAAGCATCAGTAAAATTTTTAGAGAAGAAGTTTCCGCTTCCTTCAGATGGAAATACCCCGGATTTTGGAGGAGGACTGCAGCATCATTTGCGGGATTTTGCACATCATCCGACGATTGTGGGTCTTGCCTTTTCTCTTTTGACACAGTTTACTTATAAATCATATGGAACAGATGAAAATGGGACTTTTATTATAAGAGAGATTCCGGAAAAGAGCAGGGTATTCATAGGAAAAGATACATCACAAAAAATAATAAATGGTACTATTATCTGGTTTTTCCATCTGGTAAGTGATATGGCAGGATCAGGGAATACAGCGGGCCTTAGCGGAGGTACGGGAATTCCCGGTCCATTACTGTCAATGGCAAAAGAACTATCGGTTCTTCCGATATTTAGAAATTTGAAGATTCAGGATAATGGCATATCATCATTTTTATCCAGATTATTTAACGGCACATTATTGGCGAAACGCAATGAAAACGGAACGATCATAAAAGATACAGTATTGAAAATGGATTTGCGGGGCGAACTGGGAGCGGCAGCAGAACTTGGCCGCCAGGCAATTCCCGTTATTGCGAATGAATGTATTGTCAGAACTTTTTATTTTATAAGGCATCTGGCTGCGGAGCTAAAAAATCAAAAGATCACGCAGCTTGGTGATTTTAAGAAAATTCAATGGGAAGATGTGTTACCTGCAAATAATCCGACAATCAGCAGAATGTTAACAATCGCCACAGGAGTATTTACAACAGTCGATGTGGCTTCGGCAGCGGCGACACAAAAATTCTGGGTTTCCATAAATTATGTTGGAGTAGGGCGCTTTGCTCTTGCAATAGGAGAAGATGTTTCCTGGTGCATCAAAGCAAGGAATGTAAAGAAGATCAGAAAAATGTACGAGGAAATAAAACGATTTTCATACACTGATGAAGATAATCGGATTTATGGAAGGATGGGAAATGATATGGAAGTAAATAAGTTTGGATTAACTCTGGAGCAGACAGAGATTTTATATAATCTGGAATATTTAAAGACACTGAATGACATTCAGCAGACGAAAATTCCTGTGAACGGTGAGAAAATAAAGCAGTTAAAAATGGAATGGCTGAGTGAATGGAAGGATTACATTGGAAATGCATTTTCCAGTTTTACTCAGGTAGAAGGAGCGCAGATTAAGTGGTATTCAAAAAAACAGATGCTTAACCTGATTGAAAAGGAAAATGCCAATGATATCTGGTTTCGGCTGGTGCTGTTAGAAGCTATGTTATTTGAACCATATTATCCGCTTAGTGTTGAAAAAAATAAAAAAGGAATTGAGGTTCCAACGACAAAATATAAAACACTGCAGAATGCTTTGTTTGGTTATAAAGAGCAGGAAGGAGATAAATATCTTGATCAATACTTCAGCAAAGAATGTTATGTGGATGGATATGTAAAACGTCTCAGAAAATGTTATAAAAAGGTTATCAGAGAATTAAATGAAGTGCTGAAAACAGCGCTCACTTCCCTGGCGATTGCCGCAGGAATTACGATTACAACGATAGCAACAGCAGGTGCTTTTGCACCAACGATCGCGGTTGCTCTGGTCGGATCAAACTTTGCGGGATTAAGCGGAGCAGCATTGACCAGTGCATGTCTTGCCTATTTGGGAGGCGGAGCCATCGCCGCAGGAGGCCTGGGAATGGCAGGCGGAACGATAGCCATTGTCGGCGGAGGCGCCGCTCTTGGTTTAGGAGTTGGCGCTGGCGTAGGCGGAGCGGTCGGAGCAGTCAGTATAGCAGGTAAAAAAGAAGCGATTTTGCAGTCCGCGAAGCTTCTGGTTTCTGTCAGAGAGATTTTCCTTAATGATGAGCATGATCTTGAATATTCTAACAGTGTCATGGAGCAGTATGTAGAGAAAATTGCCGAGATCGAAAAAGGTCTTGTAGATTTGAGATTAAAAGCAGACGAGGCAGATGGAAAGGAAAAGAAAGAATTAAAGAAGAAAATCAAAGAGGCAGAAGACACGGTGGAAGCAATGAAAATTGCGAGAAAAAGTATGAGAAAGTTTGTAAGTTCATTTGAAACAGGAATGGAGCAGACAGAGGAGAAAAGTGAAGAATCATCCTGAAAGATTGTTATCATTTTCTGTTCATATCTGATAGTTTTTTCATATATTAGTACGCTATAATGATAACTGGAAAACAAAAATCAGGAAGGGGAATTATGATGTTAGCGGATTATCATGTACATACAGAATTTAGTGATGATTCTGTTTATCCAATGGAAGATGTCATTGAGGATGCCATTAAAATGGGACTGGACGAGATTTGCTTCACAGATCATGTGGATTATGGAATCAAACTGGACTGGAATTGTGGAA
This sequence comes from Candidatus Anaerostipes avistercoris, assembly GCA_019119895.1. Taxonomy (GTDB): domain Bacteria; phylum Bacillota; class Clostridia; order Lachnospirales; family Lachnospiraceae; genus Anaerostipes; species Anaerostipes avistercoris. The sequence goes on from DWWD01000018.1 coordinate 7,522, forward strand.
AAGAGATTCCGTATCGGGATGGAGAGCCTTTTGCCAATGTAGATTATCCGAAATATATGGAGAAAATCGACCGGATGAAGCAGCAGTATGGAGACAGAATCAAGATACGTACAGGACTGGAATTTGGAATCCAGACCCATACGATTCCGGAATTTCAGGCGCTCTATGATCGTTATACCTATGATTTTATTATCTTATCCATTCATCAGGTGGAAGACAAAGAATTCTGGACCAAGGATTTTCAGAGAGGACGGACACAGAAAGAATACAATAAAAGATACTATGAGGAAATGCTGGAAGTTATCAAAAGATATAAGAATTACAGTGTTCTCGGTCATATGGATCTGATTGTACGCTATGATGAAGCCGGCGTATATCCATTTGAAAAGATCAAACCGATGGTGGAAGAAATATTAAAACAGGTCATTGCGGACGGCAAAGGAATCGAAGTGAATACTTCATCTCACCGGTACGGCCTGACTGATACCATGCCGTCAAAACATATTTTGAAGTTATATAGAGAATTGGGCGGTGAAATCATAACCATTGGCAGCGACAGCCATAGACCGGAACATCTGGGAGCCTACATAGAAGAAACAAAAGAAATGCTGAAGGAGCTGGGATATCAGAAATTCTGTACATTCGAAAATATGAAACCGGTATTTCATAAATTATAGTTGACCTCATTCCAGTAAACCAAAGGAGATGAAATATGGACATTCTGGAAGCGAAAGCATTTTTTAAAGAATACAATGGTCTGGAATTTCATATGTGTCATGACGACACCAGAAAGTATCAGGAATATCGGTCACTTCATATTACAGAAATTTCGAAAAATCGCTGGCGCCGTGAGATAATCAAAGAAATATTTGCGCAGTTGGAGAAAAAGAGCGATCAGACAGAATACGGGGTTTTGATTGGAAATCCGATCGAAGTTCTGCAGAAGACCAGAGATCCGATCGAAGATGATATTATACATATGATTTCTTGCCTGCAGGGAGCCAGTCATTTGGATGAAAAAAATAAAATCCAGATTTTAGAGCATATGGCCGGGCATGGTCAGGGAACAAACGATGGTGGAATTTATTTGGTGTGTACAAGGAGCAGAAAGGAAGAAGAACTGCGGCAGCTGCTGGAGCCAATGGGCCGGTTTGCGTGTTCTTCGGGAAATCAGGAAAGATATCACCGGGCACTGCAGAAAATAAAAAAGGCTTTTCAGGATGGCAGGCAGAAGAGAACAGATATTTGAAATTCTCCTTTATAATGTTTTCGTTTCGTTGTATAATCTTATCAGACACGGCTTAACTGCGGTGTAAATATAACAATAGGAGTATGTAAAATGAAGATAGCAGTAGCATATGATAATGGAAATATTTTTCAGCATTTTGGAAGAACAGAATCTTTTAAATTGTATGAAATTGAAGATAACACAGTGATTTCCAGTAAAGTGATCGGATCTAACGGTATTGGCCATGGAGCCTTAGCCGGACTTCTGGCAGAACAGGATGTTGATGTACTGATCTGCGGCGGTATTGGTGAGGGCGCTCAGTCTGCTTTGACCAAAGCAGGGGTTGAACTGTGTTCCGGAGCAGAAGGAAATGCAGATGAAGCAGTGGAAGCTTATTTAAAAGGTGAACTGATTTCCACAGGAGCAAATTGTGATCATCATCATGAAGAAGGATACAGCTGCGGAGATCACGGTGAAGGCCATTCCTGCGGCGGCAGCTGCGGAGGCGGATGCGGAGCCCATCAGCCTGCGTTTACCGGACGTAATGTAGGAAAAACCTGCAGGACCCATTACAAAGGTACATTTAATGACGGAACTCAGTTTGATTCTTCTTATGACCGCGGAGAACCATTGGAATTTATCTGCGGAGCAGGACAGATGATTCAGGGATTTGATAAAGCAGTAGCAGATATGGAAGTGGGACAGGTAGTGAATGTTCATCTGATGCCGGAAGAAGCTTATGGTATGCCGGATCCAAACGCGATCATTCCAATGAAGATCGAACAGCTTCCGGGATCTGAAGATCTGGAAGTGGGACAGCAGGTTTATCTGTATAATCAGTTAGGACAGCCGGTTCCTGTGAAAGTCATCGAAAAGGATGAAACCAATATTACATTTGATGCAAATCATGAGATGGCAGGAAAAGAACTGAACTTCCAGATCGAGCTTGTTGAGGTGAAATAAGCCGGTATGGGATGTGTATATTTTGTTCGTCACGGACAGACCGTGTGGAACGTTGAAAATAAAATCTGCGGCGCCACAGATATTGAGCTGACAGAATATGGTCATCAGCAGGCAGTAGAAACGGGAAAGAAGATCCTTGAAGCAGGAATTCAGGCGGATGAAATCCTGTATTCTCCGCTGGTGCGCGCGGCAGAAACAGCCCGGCATATCTCTGAGATTACCGGAATTCCGGCCCGGGTGGAGCCTCGTCTGAAAGAACAAAACTTCGGAAAATGGGAATCTACCGCCAGAGATGGTGAGGAATTTAAGAAAGCAAAAGAAGACTTCTGCAGCCGGTATGAAGGCGGAGAGTCCATGCTCCATCTTGCCCAGAGAATTTATAATCTGCTGGATGAGATCAAGGAAGAATCTGGGGAGAAAACCTATATTCTGGTTGCCCACAATGGGATTGCCAGAGTGGTGCAATCTTATTTTTACGAGATGACCAATGCGGAATTTGCGGCATTTGGCGTAAAAAACTGCGAAGTTCTTAAATATGAATTTGAATCATGAAACAAAAAGTCAGTGAAGAATTACAGTGGGGAAGATACTGTGCCTTCGCTGGCTTTTCCTATGACACGACATGATATTCCAAATTAATGGAGTATCCATAAAAATGAAAAGTAAAACGATAACATATGAGAAAAGGAGAGATTTCCGTGCAAAATGACATATACACAGCGGAGCTGATGGAGAAAAATTCTATCAGGAAGCTGATTTTCAGGCTGGGGATTCCGGCCATGTTTGGCCAGTTTTTCAATTTGCTTTACAGTATTGTTGACCGGATTTTTGTAGGACAGATTCCGGGGACGGGAGAAACGGCCCTTGCAAGTATTGGAATATGTGCCCCGGCACTGACTGCGGTTACGGCATTCGCGTATATGGTGGGAATTGGCGGTGCGTCCTGCATGAGTATCAGTCTGGGACAGAAAAACCAGGAACGGGCAAAACAAACGCTTGGCAGCGCAGTGACTTTGCTTTTAGGTATATCTGTTCTGCTTACGGTGATTTTGCTGCTGATTAGAAAGCCGCTGCTTTATACTATGGGGTGCAGTGATGCAATGTATCCATATGCCGAAACTTATTTTACGATTTATATTCTGGGTACGATCGCTTCCCTGCTGGGAGTGGGACTGAACCAGTTTCTTTTGGCACAAGGATTTTCAAAACAGGGAATGGTGTCTGTGATGATTGGGGCACTGGTTAATGTGATTCTGGATCCGATCCTGATTTTCGGATGCGGCATGGGAATTGCAGGAGCTGCCGCGGCAACTGTTTTCTCTCAGTGCTGTATGGCAGTGTATGTAATCTGGCAGCTTTGCGGCGATAAGATACCGGTACGCTTGAACTTTGATAACATAAATTTGAAACTCTGGAGGCAGATTATATCTATCGGATCCATGTCCTTTTTAATCACGATTCTGGACAACCTGATTATTATTCTGCTGAATATGGCGCTCCGCAGGTACGGAGGCCCTGTCAGGGGAGATCAGCTGATTACCTGTGCAACCATCATACAAAGCTTTATGACCATTGTATTCTGCCCGGCGCAGGGGATTGCGTCCGGATGCGGTACAATCTTTAGTTATCATTATGGAGCCAGACATTATGAAAAAATTCTGCACGGATTGATTGGTGTATTTCTGCTCTGCGGCGTGTATATCGGACTGCTGCAGATTGCGGTGCAGGCATTTCCGGAAGTGTTTGTCAGAATGTTTCTGAAGGATGACAGTCTGTGCCAGCTGGCGTCTTCCAGCATCCGGATGTATACTATGGCACTTTTGGGAGTTGCGGTACAGTATGCATTGGTAGATGGTTTGACCGCCATGGGAAAGATCCGGTTCGCATTTCCGATGTCTGTTTTCAGGAAAATTGTTTATATTATCTGTATTTTTGCTTTGCCGTATATTGCAGATATCCGTTTTATTTTTTATGCGGGAACCATATCAGATGCGATTGGTGCTCTGTTTAGTATTGTTTCCTTTATTTGCATAGCGAACCCGGGATTAAAAAAGGAACTGAAAGGTTCCAGATGGAAGAAGAGCAGGGAAGATGAAGTTTGGGGTTAATAAAAGATAAGATATAAAAGAATACGGCAGCAGGCGGGAATAAAATTGGAATTTTAGGAACAGCGAAATTTTTAAAGAAGTGCAGCTCATACAACAGTGTTTGTATGGGCTGCAAATGTTTAGATTAGAATTAAATTCAATGATTTGAGGCCTGCTCTTCTCCTGATAATCTGTGATGGAGAGTAAACGCCATAAATACAGTTACAATAGCAGAAAGGACGTCAGCAGCCGGCTGAGCATATAAGATCCCATTTAATCCGAAAATCCCAGGCAGGAGCAGGATCACAGGAACGAAACAGATTCCCTGGCGGCAGGCACCGAGAACAAAACCAGCGGTTCCTTTTCCCAAAGCTAAAAACAGAGAAGAATAAACGGTATAAAAACCAAACAGAAAAAATGAAAAACCATTGGCTGCAAGAGACTTCTGACCGAATAAAATCATTTCTTTATTCCCATTGGCAAATTGTGCAATAATCTGAGCAGAAAATATAATCATGAACAAGCCCGCGATGATACAAAAAGCGGTGGACCATAGAATTGATATCTTGACAGACTGCCGCAGCCTTTGGAAATTTTCTGCGCCGTAACTAAAGCCCGCAATAGGCTGAAAACCTTTTAAAAAGCCAAAAACGATTAAGGTTCCCATGGAGGTGATTCTTGTTACGGCTCCCATTCCGGCGATAATAGAATCTCCATAAGCGGATGAAGCACGATTAATAAGTGCAATCGAGAGGCTGGTGAGAAGCTGAAACACTAAAGTCGGAATCCCTATTTTTAAAACTTCTATATAAATCTGTCCGGATGGAGAGAAGTTTTTTATGGCAAATGTGAAAGCACTCTTCTTTTTCAGAATATATGACAGGTAAATGGCTGTGGAAATAAACTGCGAAATTGCAGTGGCGATTGCCGCACCGGCTACTCCCATGTGAAAAGCATAGATAAAAAGAGGGTCTAAGCCTATGTTGATGACGGCACCTGAAAGCAGTGCAAACATGGTTGTTTTAGCTGCGCCTTCACTTGCTGCAATATTGTTCATTGTGACATTGAATACATTAAAAATGCAGGAAAGTATGTAAATACGGGCATAAACCAGCGCATATGGCATGATGGTTTCCGTAGCGCCCAGCAAGGTTAAAATGGGTTTGAGGAAAATGGCTGCAATCATAATGAAAACTGCTCCAATCAAAACGCTGCTGTAAAGCGCTGTACTGGCTGCTATATCGGCAGCTTTTTTATTTCCACAGCCCAGTAAACGGGAAAGATAGGAAGCTGCTCCATTTCCAAACATTAATCCCAGGCCAACGACTGCCTGTCCAATAGGAAAAACAATAGAGATTGCTCCCATTTGCTGTTCGCCTAAGCCGCCGACAAAATATGCGTCTGCCAGATTATAGAAGGCATTGATCAGCATACCGATCATAATCGGTATACCAAGAGAAACAAGTGCTTTAGAAACAGGTGCGTTCCCAAGCAGTTCTAATTTTGAGTTTTGTTCATTCATTGTATTATGACTCCTTTCATAAATAAAGTAATTTATAGTAGTATAAAATATAGTGAATTGCTCTGAGAATAGTACTATAAAATATAGTATATGTCAAGAGGAGAAGGATATTTCTTGACAGAAAATAGAAAATAAAATACTATAAATTATAATAATTAAGATTTCTTAAATGCTATAATTTATAGCAGTTAAAACTTATGAAGTACGGAAAGGCAGGAAAAATGGCAACGATTGATTTGATTGTGTTAGGGATGCTGAAAAAGGAGCCCATGAGTGCATATGATATTCAAAAATTAGTGGAATATCGGAATATATCAAAGTGGGTGAAAATCAGTACACCTTCGATTTATAAAAAAACAATACAGCTGGAAAAAAAAGGACTGATTCAGGGAACTACTGTGAAAGCAGGGAATATGCCCGAAAAAACAATTTATTCTTTAACGGATGAAGGAAAGCAGGAATTTGAAAATCTTATGATGGAAATATCTGCAAAACCGATTCATATTTTTTTGGACTTTAATGCGGTTGTTGTCAATTTGGACAGCTTGCCTTTGGAAAAGCAGAAAAGGTGTATCTCTTTAATAGAAGAAAATATAAAAGAATTGAAAGGTTATCTGGAACAGAATCTGCGGGAAAAGGAAAATGCTGCCGAAATTCCTGAAACAGGCATGGCTGTTTTACGGCAGCAGTATGTTCTGGCAGAAACGATTGAAAAATGGATTGATTCGGTCAAAAATGGATTTTTGGATTGAAATTTGAAGAGAAAGAAAATGAGAGAGATAAGGAGAAGTGTTAACATGATAAAAATATTATTTATTTGCCACGGCAATATCTCGAAAAGTCCTGAAAAAGCCTGTAAAATCAGTGGTTCTTTGGAGCAGAAGGGCGCTTACTACACCACTACTACACCATTTTTGAAAGAACCTTGATGTGACAAGTTTCGATATATAAGAACGCAAGCGGCGATATTCCAGAATAGGAGTATCGCCGCTTGCTACATGTAGGTAAATATGTTCCTTGAGCAAATGCTCATGTGCCATAAAGTAACACAAAAAGCAACAGACAGCCGCCACAATTCCGTAAAGATTGATACTTGACAGTCTCCCGAAAGCTCGCTATAATCCTGTCTTTGACAGTTGTTGGAAGGAAAAATCGCTGTATCCCTTGTATTTACTGGGCTACAGCGATTTTTGCCGTTGTTTCGGACTATAGTAATTTATTCCTTCCCCTTGCTTTTTTTCTGGATCGTTCTCATCTTACTCTTAGTCATGAATTGATAGTCTGTCCGAAAACCACAGGCCTCATGAAGGTCATCTGTGATCGTCTCCCGTTTATATAATGGGATGAATCCCTGTTCCTGTATCTTGGCAAAGTTCATGCCTTTCAGAGTCTCCAGCAGTTCCTCACAGGTATATTTCAGATCCAGCTTTTTCTCAAGATAACGGTAGATGGTCAATGCCAGGAAACAGATCAGGAAATGTGCCCTGATCCGGTTCTCTTCCCGTAAATAGACCGGCCTTGCAGAAAAATCTGTTTTCATGATCCGGAAGCATTCCTCGATCTGCCATCTGCCTTCGCTTACTTTCAGGATATCACCGACTTCATCATCCAAAAGATCTGTGCATACTGCATAGAGTCCGTCATACTGCGCCTCTTCCGCGATCTTATCCTCATCCAGATACTGTTTGATATCCGCGGCTTCCCCATCTTTTGTGACCGCCATCTTTCCAATGAAACGTGCCGGGTCATTCGGGTTCTTCTGGTTCCTTTTGGCCTTCCCGGAATCCAACATCTTTTGTGCTCGCTCCACCTGTTTGTCGCGGATGGATCTCTGATACGCGGCATACTTTGGGGAATAAGTTATGATCAGGCGCTGGTGCAGCTTTTTTGTGGTATACGGTTCATCCTTATAATAAAGTCCTTTGTCATCTTCCGGCAGTTTCGTGATATCGACAGGCTTGTCATCGGAGACCCGCTTAAATCCCTGCGGACTCAGTGCCCATTCTTTTTCTTCTTTCTTCAGCTTTTTGATCGACTGGGTCACGATATAAGCCCGCTCTCCCATATGATTGTATTCCCGGATGGATTCTGAAGCCAGTCCGGCATCGCTGCAGTAGATAAATTTCTGACAGCCGAAATCCCTGAGGACTTTCTTCTCCAACGGCTTCAGGGATGTCTGTTCGTTTGCATTTCCCGGGAAGAGAGAGAACGCAAGGGGGATCCCGTCCCCATCCATGAAAAGTCCCATCTGGATGATCGGATTCGGTCTGTGCTCTTTTCCTTTCCCGTACTTCTTACTGCCGTCTTCCTGTTCGATCTCGAAATAATAATTCGTGCAGTCGTAGTAAAGGATCTTATCATTCCTTTGTCCCAGGAAATGGCTGTTCTTATAGACTTCCGCCTGGATCATATCGCATTCAGCACCAAGGACATCCAATGCGCGGTATACATCATGGAGTTGATAGGAAGGCCTTTCCAGGAACTCTGATGCGACCTTATAGGAAGAACGTTTGCTGCAGGGCTCCAGGATCCTTGCATAGATCAGGTCGGAAAGGATTGCATTGATGTCATATTTAAACTTATATCTTTGTTTCAATTTCCGACAGATCTTCTGCATCTGCATCTGATAATAGATCGACTGGAGGAAAAGGCAGCCGCCCCGGTAAAAGACCTGTTTACCATAATCTAACTGCCTGTCTGCACGGAAAGTGAGTTTTATCTGTTTTTCTTCCTGTTCCTGCTTGTATTTTAAAGTTTCTAACCGTGCTTCCTCCCTGGCCCAGGCCATGACATCATCCCTTGTCGGACCGTGTTCTGGTAAAAGTTCTTTTAAAGTCCCCAGTTTCCTGACGATGACAGAAGTACTGACTCCTTTGTCATTGACATAGCCTTTTGAGATATAAAAAGATTCAGCGTTCTTGGATTTCGAGGTTACAACTCTCATAGAAAAATACCTCCTTTTATACATTTTACAATACATTGCAATAAAATACAATATATTAAAACAGAAAAATTGACATAAAAAATGCAGGTTTTATGCGGCCTGCAAGGTATTTTTCTATTATTCAACTGTCAAACTCCCGCCATAAAGTAACACAAAAAGCAACAGACAGCCGCCACAATTCCGTAAAGATTGATACTTGACAGTCTCCCGAAAGCTCGCTATAATAATAGATGTAAAATTTGAGTGGACTTTTCCGGATTCGGTCATCTTTTTGCCACACAACTGTCTTATGATAGTTGTGTGGCTTTTTTGTTGCCTGCATCTCGGAAATGTTGACAGAATGGAGGATGATTTTTTATGGAAAACAACTTCTTATCTCTGATCAAGACGCGCCGTAGTGTACGGGCTTACAAACCGCAACCTGTCCCTTCCGAGGCGTTGGACGTTGTACTGGAAGCCGGGACTTATGCACCTACCGGCGGAGGACGTCAATCCCCTACCATCATTGCAATCACAGACCCCAAATACCGGCAGGAAATCGCCAGGTTAAACGCAGAAGTGATGGGGAACAATACAGACCCTTATTATGGCGCGCCTGTCGTGATTTTGGTTCTGGCAGATGGCTCCGCAAACACCTTTGTAGAGGATGGAAGCTGCGTCCTTGAAAATATGATGCTCGCCGCCCATGCTCTTGGGCTGGGAACCGTATGGGTACATCGGGAACGTGAGATTTTCGACAGTGAAAGCGGTAAGGCTCTCCTGCGGGAGTGGAAGCTGCCGGAAACCTTGCGTGGCGTCGGAGCGATTGCATTGGGTTATCCAGCTAAGGAAGCCGGTCAGCCCGCAGCACGCAAACAAAACTATATTGTTCGGATTTAATAACCTGCTGTCCGGCGCAATTTTTTTGCGCCGGACACTTTGTGGAGAGGAGGGAAAGTATGCAGACCAGTAATAAAATGGCAGTTGCGCCCGTTGGAAAGCTCATTTGGCAAATGTCGATACCGCCGCTGATCTCCATGTTTCTGCAATATTCCTATAACCTGATAGATAGTGCTTTTGTAGCGCGGCTGAGTGAGAATGCGTTGACGGCGGTTTCCCTGTCGTTTCCCATTACAACTCTGATGAACGCAGCTTCTATTTGGATCGGCGTTGGTGTGAATGTGTTGATTGCGGGGTATCTTGGACAGAAAAAGCAGGATGAGGCGAATGCCACCGTCACACATGGATTATTGCTGGCCTTTGGAATTGGTGCTTTGCTCAATCTTCTGTCATTACTGATTATGAAACCCTATTTTCGGGCATTCACCAGTAATGAAGAAATCTATCAGTTGAGTATTGCCTATATGGGTGTATGTTCGTTCATGCAAATCCCCAATATGGTGCATATCGCA
>DWWD01000019.1 GCA_019119895.1 Candidatus Anaerostipes avistercoris
GGAAAGACCACAACGATAAAATCTATATTGGATATTACACATCGTGACAAAGGAAGTGTTAAGTTTTTTGGTAAATCGTCAGAAAGAAATTTAAGGGAAATCAAAGATCGTTTAGGTGTTGTCTTTGATGATAGCTATTTTTATGATGAATTAACTATGGCAGAAATGAAAAGTATAATTGCACCAGCTTATAGTCGATGGTCAGATAGCAGGTATAAATCTTATATGGAGAAATTTAATTTAAATCCTAATCAAAAAATTGCAACTTTATCTAAAGGAATGAAAACAAAATTTGCTTTAGTTCTTGCATTATCACACGAGGCAGAATTACTTATTATGGATGAACCAACTAGTGGTTTAGATCCATTAATGCGCAGTCAGTTATTAGAAGTTTTGAAAGAATACATGAAAGAAGGGGGGAAAGGAGTATTCTTTTCCACGCATATTGTATCTGATTTAGAAAAAATAGCAGATATGCTTATTCTGATAGATAATGGCGAAATTTTGTTAAAAGAAGAAAAAGATATACTTTTAGACAAATTCAGAAAGATCAAAGGGGATATTAATTGGTTAAATGATAGTTATAAAAAATTATTTTTAACTTTGAAAGTCACAGATTATGGATTTACAGGAATAACAGCACATGCCAGAGAATTTGAAAATGGGATAAAAGATATTGTTGTGGAAAGGCCTACTTTAGAGGAAATTATGCTGGCTTATATTGAGAGGAGGAGAGGAAATGTTGATTCATTTAATTAAAAAGGATATTTTGATTGCGAAAAAGTATGCCATGTTAGTTATGGTAATTGGTATCGTTATTCCGTTATTTATTTTTTGGAGAGCACAAACATATTCAGGATCTTTAGGATTTATCTTAGCTGTTGTTTTTTCTGAATTTATGTTTTGCCAAAATTTGTCAATGAAAGAAAATCAATATTCTAATGCGGCAGCGCTCCTGTGTGCTACTCCGTATACAAGAAAAGAAATGGTAGTATCAAAATATATTCTGTTTGTACTGATTTTTTTGTATTGTTCCATTGTATATACAATAGAGATATTTCTAATTCCAGGAATGGGAAAGCTTGATGTGAAATATATGCTAACTGTTTTTTTAGTAGCATCGGTTGTTTATAGCGTTTACATGCCAATTCAGTACCAAATGGGATATGAAAAAACAAAATTATTCTTTATGGCAATTCTTTTAGCGGCTTCTTTCGGATTACCAGTGTTGATTGCAAAAGGAGATCTGAATGTTTTGAGTTTAGCAGAACAGTCTTCTTATGTAGTAGTAAGTATTATTTTGGCAACTAGCATTATAATAATGATTATCTCTGTAATGGCTTCGGTAAAAATTTATAGGAAAAAAGATTTAGCTTAGAGAAAAAAGGAGGATAAGAATAATATGCCACATTTTCCAACATGGTTTGTAGTGATATGCGTTTTGTTTCCAATAGTATATAATATTTATAAAAATTGGAAAAATAGGAAAGGAAAGTGATATTGTGGATAGAAACATTTATTTTATAAATATAATTATTGCTGTTATATCAATTTTTGTTTTATGGCAAGGTATACAAATTATATTTATGACTAGTAAGACTAAAGAGACGCAGGCAACAATTATAGAAACTAAATTTGCAAATGCAAACGGAACAAAATTTAGAAATTCAAATTGGGCTTTAGTTTCTTATAAAGTTGGTATAAATACTGTTATAGCAAAGAACAGAGTTCAAGTTTCTATGGATACAAAAGTAGGAGAAAAAATATTAGTAAGATATTACAAAAATTCTCCTGAAAGAATTGCTACTTTTTCAATAAAGAAATTTGTAATTGGTATATTAGTAGCACTTGTTTTTATAGTTGTACGGATACTTTTTCAAAAAGAAATTTTAAAATAGCGATACTTATCTTGTGAATGAAAACTTTCAAAAATCCAGCCACCAGTTTGTGGCTGGATTTTTTGTGCAAATATTGATGGATTAGTGCACACGCATGGCCGAGGAATGCATTTGCTACGATAAATAGAGCACAACGAAAAATGAGGTGTCATATGCTCAAAAGTTGCGTCAATGGCATGGTTGTTTGGCGGCATAAATACACCATTGACACGGCGGTTGAGATATGATTTTTCGTAACCAAGCAGAACAAAGGATTGCGCTGCTCACCGAAAAACGTGCACTTCACTAACGGAAGGGATGCGCTGAAACTCCGTGCAGTGTGATCTGTATGATCGGTATATACGCTTTGCGCTCTCCAATATTGTAATGTAGTGTGATGGACAGTAGACGTTGTATATATTTCACAGCATATGTTTTATTCAAATTTATGTTGTAAAAGTAGGAAAAGTTACATAAATACTCGATATTTTGACATCAACAAATGTATCAAGAAAAAGAATAATAAACTAAAGAAAAGAGCATAGCGAAGTGGTGTGGACTTAGATGAAAATATTATTAATAAGTGAAAAGAAGAGAGTTTTTGAGAAGACGGAAAGCATTACAAGAGGATGGGCTGAAATAATTTGGTATAAATATGATGATTTAAAGAGAAATGAATATCCTGTGGTAAATGCTGTTATTATACAGTTTGATAATAAAATGCTTAAGACGAATGCATTAGGAACAATTATAAAAATCAAAGGAATAGTGGGTGCGAATATTCCAATTTTAGTACTAATGAATGGAACACCTCAAGAGATTTTTTCGGTACTAAAGGCAGGTGCTTATGATTATATAATCAATATAGACAATACACAAAAGTATAGAAAAAAAATTGAGGATATTATTCTATGGAATTGGTATTGTGAAAAATACAAGATTTAAACAAATAAATAATTATTTTTTAGAGAATAATCCAGTATAAAGCGAGGCGGTGCATATTATGCACTGCCTGTTCTGTTTTTTAGAAAGAGAAGTAATTGAATACTCCTATTATTTGTATTTCAGTCACGAAAAAAGGGTAGCATGATAATATCAATTATTTAAGGAGTAATTCATTATGGAAAATCGTATTAAGAATCTGCGTGAAAAAAGGGGCCTTATACAGGAAATATTGGCTTCAGAGCTTGGTATAACACAGCAAATGCTTAGCAAATATGAAAGAGATATTACTGTAATTAAAGTTGATATTCTAAAAAAACTCGCAGAATATTTCAATGTGACAACAGACTATCTTTTGGGACTATCTGATATAAAACGTGATTTTACTGGACAAATCAGATTAAATGAAACAATAGATGAATATTACGATTTTATTGAAGTTTATAAAAAGCTGGACAGATATGATCAGGAGCTAATATGGACGATCATGCAAAGTGTAAGAAAATTGGCGGAAAAACGGAAGAGGGAAGAAGAAAATGATAAGTGTAGCGATTTGCGATGATGATATTGCGACAACTGGAAAAATAGAAAATATGCTGAGAAGCATTGCAAAGAGGAAGTTCATCCAAATAGAGACTGAAGTTTTTTGGGATGGAAAACAGCTAGAAAAAGCGGTTATAGAAAAAGCTTATTTCGATATTATTTTTCTTGACATAGAGATGGGAAGATATGATGGGATTACAGTAGCAAAACGAATTAGGGAATTTGATAAAAAAACATTGATTGTTTATGTGACAAGTCATGAAAACTATATGCTGGAATCTTTTTCTGTAAGGCCATTTCGCTTTTTAGTAAAACCAGTTTCTGAAGTACAAATGGAAACATGTTTTAGTGCAGCATATGAGGATATAAGCAGTGTTGATTGTTATTTTAGATATAGCTATCAACGAATGAACCACAAGATTCCGCTTAGAGACATTCTATATTTTGAAAGCAATCGAAGAAAAATATATGTGGTCACGGAAAAAGAGATTTTTCAATTATATGGAAAACTTAATGACATTGAAGTGAGCTTAAAATCCAGCAAAAAAATATTTCTGCGAGTTCATCAATCGTTTTTAGTAAATTATAAACATGTAGATGGATTGGCGTATGATTTTATAGTTATGGATAATGGTACCAGAATATCAATTAGCGAAGATAGAAGAAAGTCGATAAGTGAACAGTACTGTGCTATGGAGGACACTTATTATGTTGGTAGATAAATGGCGGATGGAATTGATAGAAATAGTCCTTTCAATATTCACAGTATATTTATATTCTATTTATTTTAATATTTTTTTTCAAAGACGCAAGCAAAGTATATTTGTGATAATCGGAGTTGGAATTCTTGTGATATGGCAACTAGATATTCTGGGAATTGTCGGTAAACTACCATTAGCATGGAATATTGCTGTGACGATAGGAGTTACGTTGTTTACTGTGGTAAACATATATACAGGTAAATTTTGGAAAAAATGTTTCTTTGCTGTTGTATTTGATGCTATATGGATGCTGATTGAGACATTGATAAATGATCTATTGACGATTTATTGTGTAAATCTTGCAAATTCACACATTTTTGGCTCTTTGACCTCAAAACTTCTTTTTCTTATTGTAATTATAGCTTTAAAAAAAGTGTTTACTAATGAAGAACTAAAGGAACTGCCTGCGGGGCATAGTATTTTATTGGTTTTTGTTCCTATAGGAAGTATATATATTATGAATGCTGTTTTTGTTTTGGCATATAAAGCTAAATGGAAATATTCAGAAATTTATTCTTTGTTCTCAGTAATTATATTATTGCTTATCAATGTATTGATTTTTTACATATATATAAAACTGGCAGATGATTTACAGGTTAGGAGAATGAATTTGGTATATGAACAGCAGTTAGAATTATGTGAAAGACATCAGGATGAAACCGAAATTTCGATGTTGCAGATGAGAGATGTTAAGCATAATATGAGGAATAATTTTGTTTCTATTCTTGCTTATGCGGAACAGGGAGAATGCCAAAAAATTATTAGGTTTGTGAATGATGTAATGGAAGAAGGAAAGCTAAAAACATCCGGAACAACTAATACTGGAAATATTGTGACGGATTCTTTAGTTGCATATTGGAAAAGAACTGCGGAGATTGAAGGAATAAAATTTTATTCTGATTTAAATATTCCAATGGATATGCCTTTTAAGGGAGCAGATTTAAGTCTGATTTTAGGAAACCTACTGGAAAATGCTGTGGAAGGAGCAAGAAAGGCGAAGAAGAGAAAATATATACGATTAAAAATAAAATACGATAAAAACAACTTGTTAATAACGGTAGAGAATAGTTATGTAGGAGCCTTGATAAAAGGAAAAGGGGAAGAATTGAAAACTACAAAAATTGATGCAATCAATCATGGAATTGGTTTGCCATCTGTCAGAAGAACTGCAAGACGGTATCATGGTACAGTGTCAGTGGATGATTCAGTGCCGGAGCGTTTTCTGATTAGAGTAGTGTTGTATGGATTATGAATGATTAAAAATAGTTGGAGAGGAAATATTACATAAATACTCGATATTATGACATGTAAATGCATAAAAGGAAGTTTTGGTGTAGATTAAAAAAAAATGAAAGGAGATTCAAAATTATGAGATCAAAAAATGAAAAACTTCAGCCAGCAAAAGTTCTGGCCAATGTCTCTCTGAAACTTGGAAAGATGTCTGCTAACAGTGCATGCGCATATATTTACCATCAGCCGAAGATGCCTGAAGCATTAAAAGAATTAAAGAACAAGTAATATGAGATATCTATCGGGAAAAATAACGGATTTTATTATTAAAGCCGGTGTAATTTCCGAAGAGTCGTATGAGATATATCAATATGGCTTTCAAATCGGAATGGAAATGTTCAGTTGTTTTGCGGTTTGCTTGGCCATAGCGATATATCTGCATATGATTGTAGAATTTGCAGTGTTTACTATGATATTTATGCTGTTGCGGACATATGCTGGTGGAATACATTTGAATAGTTTTTCTGGATGCTTCATATGTTCTGTTATGGTTCAAACAATTATATTGATTATCAACAGACAATATACTCTTACATGCCCTGTATCATGGTTAATTATTTTTTGTGGGGCTCTTCTAATATTAAAAGTTGCACCGGTTGAAAATATCAATCGGGAACTAGATCTAGACGAGAGAAAACACTGTAAAGAAGTTACTATAAAGGTTTTAATAGGTATAATATTTTTTTCTGCAGGATGTACAGTTGGCAGAATTAGTAATATTTTATCTTTAATAGCATTGACTATTTTGCAAGTTTTGGTTTCTCAGTATTTGGGAATTGCTAAATATAAATATGAAAAGAATAGGCGGAGATAGTAGAAAAATCTATTATTTCCGCTTTTTTAAATAGAATAGTTATATAAATTTATTTATAGAATGCACATAGCTTTGCCATAAGTATATAAAAAAAACAGCTTTTTACAGCAAGGCTTAATTTTGGTGCTGTCTGTGAATTGCTGCCAAGAGAACTAAGGGCAGTTTTTTATTATAAGATAGAATCATAAAGTAAACACATAGTTAGATCTATACATTTATTTTGTAGGATTTTTAGTTTGACGAAATAAAATTGATTTATAAAAAAGACATCATCAAAATATTCAATATCAATTTATTAAAAAAATGCCAGGAAGATTCAAAAGCTCCTGGCATTTTTGTTTGGCGGAATTGTTAATGTTTTGCGGTGAGAAACGATACCAGAACTCCTTTTCAGTTAAAGAAATTTTGATAAAAGGTCTTTAGATAAGTTGGAAAAAATTTTGTAAAGAAATTCACCGTTTTTCGATTTTTCGTTGGGCATTGGTCTGTCCTTGTTATGAAAGGGAGGATCAAGCATCTTTTACTAAGGCTATATGCAGAGGGGAGGTGATCCCCTTTGAAACTGAATTGTCAGGAAAAAGAAATAGTGCAAAGAAAATTTTGTACTTATTGTATCAAAGTTCTGCATGGTGAGACGTTAAATTATTTTGATGAGCTAAATCGGCAAAGAGAGCGGGAAGTGATATTTTCTGAACTTCTGCAGAAAGACCTGGATACTCTGTATTGCTGTGATGATTATGATATGGCAGATTATTTCACTGTTATGGGCAGGCAGGTTCCTGTCCGTGACGAGTGGATCAGCATGGCGCTGAAAAAACTTCCTGTGAAAAAGCGGGAAATTATTCTGATGCTTTATTTTTTGGATATGACAGAGAAAGAAATTGCTGAGTGTCTAAAATTGGTGCAGAGTACCATACATTATCATAAAGATGATTCTTTAAGGCTTTTGAGAAAATTGATGGAGTGATTTACATATGAAATCAAAGAAACACAGAGAAATGCCGGAGTTTGAAACTATCCAAGCGGCTATCAAAGGTGATGTCGATGCGATTAATCAGATATTGTGCTATTTTCAGCCGTTTATTCAAAGTGAGTGTAAGAGAGAATACAAGGATGAATTTGGAAGAACCTATTATGTAACCGATGAATATATGAAACGACGATTAGAGACAAAGCTGATTACAAAGATTCTGGATTTTGAGATCCAGCTATAGCTCAAGGGTGGATACATTCCCTTTCTATTTCTACGTTTGAGCGAATTGAACCTTGAAAATTGAATACTTTATCCTGCAGGACAAAAGAAAACAGTGGAGCCGGGGAGCAAATACGCCAGGATGATTCAGCATCAATTTTCACTTTCCGACATGATGTCGCAAAGTTTGTATATATAGATAAGGAATTTGAAGATGAATAGGAGCGAAGAAATGTTATGCTGCGAGCAGAGTGCGGGAACTTTGTGGCGAAGATCCTGTTTTTGATAATGATACTTCCGGAGAGGCTGCTCCGGTCTGAAAAGATGGTGAGATACCAATGAGGCTATTCCCCGACAGCCGCCTGCAGGATGTTAGAAAAGTAATGGTAGTGAAGCTATATATGTTTACAAATACTTAAGGGAGAATGATGTAATGCAGAGGACGCCAAAAAAATTAGAAAAGAAAAGATTAGTAAGATATAAAGAAGGTGCTGCGATGTATAGCATGGGAATGAATAAGTTTCAAGCATTGGCAAAAGATGCAGGAGCAATTTTGAAAATAGATAGAATGGTATTAGTGGATTTAGATACATTCGATCAGTATCTTGAAACATTTCGTGTGAAGGAATAGAGGGAAGATTTTTCGTATAACAGAAAATAAGTGTTGACTTTCCGTTAAACCGAAAGTATAATGATTATGAAATGGATGGAGGTGTATGAGGTGGCTAGAACAGGAAGGCCAAAGTCAGATAATCCGAAAAATAGTTTAATCGGTTTGAAACTGACAGAGGATGAAGCCACAAAACTTAGAGAATATGCGTCCAAACATGGCATGACCATAACAGAAGTGTTGCAAAGAGGAATTGACCTGCAATATAAAATGGAAGAATCCTCAGAGTAGCCAGTGCGAAAACTCTTTCCTTGTGAAAGGAGCTAAAATGGCGCAATCAAGGAAAGATAACAAAGGGAGGGTATTAAGAAAAGGTGAAACCCAGCGTAAATGTGATGGGAAATATGTATATACCTACACCGATCCAGAGGGACGGCGAAAGAGTATTTACTCCAAAGACATTAAAACGCTGAGGGAGCGGGAAGAACAGTTGATTAAAGACCAATTAGATGGGTTGGATACATATGTTGCCGGGAGTGCGACAATCAATTTTGTTTTTGACAGATATATTTCTACGAAAGCAGAATTGAGAGCAACAACGATGACTAACTACAAATATATGTATAATCGTTTTGTCAGAGAGGGTTTTGGGAGAAAGAAGATTGCCGGAGTAAAATTTTCAGATGTTCTGCAGTTCTATCAGCATTTGGTGAAGGACAAGGCAATGCAGATTAACACGCTGGAGACAATTCATACGGTACTTCATCCAACCTTTCAGCTAGCACTGCGGGATAATATTATCCGGACAAATCCGAGCGATGGTGTTATGGCACAAATAAAAAAACTGCCAGGAAAAAATCATGGTGTTCGTCATGCTTTGACGTTGGAGCAACAACGAGCCTTTATCAGATATATAGAGGATAATCCGAAGTTTGACCGCTGGGTAAGTATTTTCAAGTTTTTGCTTGGAACAGGATGCCGGATTGGGGAGGCTATCGGTATTAGATGGGAAGATGTAGATTTTGAAAAACGACTAATCAACATCAATCACAGCTTAGTTTATTATAGTAGAGACTACAAAGAACATCCCATGTGTACGTTTTCTATATCCTTGCCAAAAACAGAAGCAGGAATACGTATTATCCCTATGATGGATGCTGTCTATGAAGCTCTACAGAAAGAACGGAATGAGCAGCAGGAAAACGGATTTAATGAAACAGAAATTGACGGTATGAAGGGCTTTATCTTTATGAACCGTTATGGAAATGTACATAATCCGCAGGCCATCAATCGGGCAATCAAGCGTATTTATGAATCTTACAACGCAGAAGAGATGGTAAAGGCTGCAAGAGAACACAGAGAACCGCTCTTGATACCACATTTCTCATGCCATCATTTGAGACATACCTTTTGCTCAAGGTTTTGTGAGAATGAAACAAATTTAAAGGTGATTCAGTCTATCATGGGCCATGCGAATATAGAGACTACGCTGGACATTTATGCAGAAGTCACCGAAACAAAGAAACACGAAGCAATCGAAAAGTTAGCATATAAAATAGACGTATTTTAGGAGAGAGTCCGATTTGGATTTGAAAGTGAGTACGACAAAATATGTGCTGTACGACAAATGTACGACAATTTCGAGAGTCTTAATCAGTTTTGAAGGTTTGTATGGTAACTGATAACAGACTGTAAAGTGTTTTAATAAGGGAAAATAAATTCTGACAGATGTATGAGGTTAGAAATCCCAACCATGAAATCTCTGGATGCAAAAAAGAGCACAAACAAAGCGGCAGCACAGCCAGCAGCAGCGCCGGCTGAGAAAATTGATTTTTCCAAAGTAAAAATTGAGCCGCTGTTTGAAGAAATGGTAGATTTCGATACTTTCAGCAAATCTGACTTCAGAGCAGTGAAAGTAAAAGAATGTGAAGCAGTTCCAAAGAGCAAAAAGCTTTTGAAATTTGTTCTGGATGACGGAACAGGAACAGATCGTGTGATTTTAAGCGGAATCCATGATCATTATGAGCCGGAAGAACTGGTTGGAAAGACATGCATCGCCATCGTAAATCTGCCTCCGCGCAAGATGATGGGAATTGATTCCTGCGGTATGCTGATCTCAGCAGTATATGAAAATGACGGAGAAGAAGGACTGAACCTTCTGATGGTAGATGACAGAATCCCGGCAGGAGCAAAGCTGTACTAAAAAACGAATAGGAAATCATAAGATAACAGAAGGATACCTTTCGAGAAATACGGAAGGTATCTTTTTTATTGTTAAAATTCATATTAAATTAATGGTGAAATAGTAATAATTTATATTATAATATAAGAGAGAATGGAGGGAAAATGGAGGATGGCTGAAATTCGAGAGTGTGCAGATGATGAATTAAAGAAAAAATCAGATCAATTGTTCAAGGATCTTGGTATTGATATGTTAATGAAGAAACTGGAGCAATCCAGGAAATCTGCTTTACAAGGTAATTATAGAACTTCGGAGGATGTGATTGCTGATATGAGGAGAAAGTTTGAAATATAGAGTCGTAGTAACAAAAGATGCAGAAGAAGATTTAAATCGATATATCCAATATCTGCTTATAGTGGAAAAATGATCAGACAGCGACAAATGTTTTGGATGATTTTGGAGAGACAATTCGAAGCCTAGAAAATGTTGCAGGAAGTCTGAAATTATGTGATAATCTTCGATTAAAAAAATTGGGATATCGAAGGATTAATTTTCATTCACACAGGTATTTTATAATGTATCGGATTGTTGAAGATGTTGTGTTTGTAGATAATATTTTTCACGAATTGCAGGATTATGAAAAGAAGATGATCTAATACAGCGGTATGTTTCATAATCCTTGACTAAATTTTATTACAATACAAAAAGGGATGGCTGCTATTTGCCATCTTTTTTTGTATTTATCTATAATTTGTTTTGTTATAAAAAATAAATGATAGTTTAAAATCATAATGTATAAATTCTACCAATATTCGACGATATGTTTCTTCCATTCCGGCATTAATATTGATATGATGTAATCGGGAGGTGGTTGTATGAATGATTATTCTTTTGGAAATTACATGTATGAAAAGCGAAAAGAAACCGGGGAATCCCAAAATGAACTGGGACGTAAACTGGGCGTAACAGGAAAGGCAGTTTCTAAATGGGAAAACGGCGCGGCAAAGCCAAAGACGGAGATTCTGAGGAAACTTGCAGTCCTCTGGAATGTTTCGATTGAGGAACTGCTGAGGATTCGGGAAGGTGAAAAGAAAAAGAGCATTTCAAAGATTGTAATCACGGGAGGTCCCTGCGCCGGCAAAACAACGGGCATGAGCTGGATTCAGAATGCCTTTACAGAAAGAGGCTATACGGTACTTTTCATTCCGGAAATAGCAACGGAATTGATCTCAGGCGGGGTGGCGCCATGGACCTGTGGGTCCAACGGCGAGTACCAGAAATGCCAGTTAAAGCTGCAGATGGAGAAAGAAAAGGTATTTGAATATGCCGCCAGGACAATGGATTCTGAAAAGATATTGATTGTCTGTGACCGGGGTGCGCTGGATAATAAGGCTTATATGACGGACGCCGAGTTTGCCGTGGCAGCAAATTATGTCGGGGCAAATGAGGTAGAATTAAGAGACGGATATGATGCGGTATTTCACCTTGTGACAGCAGCAAAAGGAGCTCAGAAATTCTATACAACCGCTAACAATACAGCCCGCACGGAGACACCGGAGGAGGCGGCAGCCCTTGATGATAAGCTGATTGCGGCCTGGACCGGGCATCCGCATCTGAGAATCATTGATAACGCAGAGGGGTTTGAGGAGAAAATGAAATGTCTCATCAAGGAAATCGCATTGTTTTTAGGGGAGCCGGAGCCATATGAGATTGAAAGAAAATATTTGATCGAATATCCGGAAATCAGTGCTCTTGAGGCACTTCCGAATTGTGAGAAGGTAGAAATCATACAGACATATCTGCAGGCGGATCATGATGATGAAGTGCGGATCCGGCAGAGGGGAAGCAGAGGAAATTATATTTATTTTGAAACCCGCAAGAAGACCATCAGCGGATTAAAAAGGATCGAGATAGAACGAAGACTGACAAAGGATGAATATCTGGAAAGATTGATGGACGCAGACCCGACAAGAATGCCTATACGGAAAGACAGATATTGTCTGGCGGATGGAAATCAGTATTTTGAAATTGATATTTATCCGTTCTGGAATGACCAGGCAATTCTGGAAATCGAATTATCGGATCCGGAGGAAGAGATCCGATTTCCGAAGATGCTAAAGGTAATTCGGGAAGTAACAGAGGACGAAGCATACAAGAATGCTTCACTGGCAAAGCTGTAAAATCGCCGGGAGACAGGGGGAATAAAAAATGAATCGAAAAATAGGATGGGAAAGTTATGAATTTGACGAAATAGAATTGGTATATGAAAAGGCGGAGGAGAATGAGTCCATTGGCCGTCTGCTGGAACAGCTGGAAATACAGGCGCTCGCAGAAGCAAAAGCCAATTGCGGATTGCTGATGACGGACGCCGGCGGAAGGATTTCACCGGAACAATTTGATAATCTGGAGGAAGAAGACAAGGAAACAGTGATAAAGGTATTATCCGGTCTGGGTCTGGGATCGGTCGAGCAGGATCTTCAAAAGGGGATATTTCATGTCTGGTTTACAAATAAGATCCAGACGGTAATGGCCTGCACTATGTTTGCTTTGCTGAATTACCTGGAAAAGCTGGACGGAGCAGTCAATGTCCGGCATCTCGAATGGACCCTGGAACTGCAGGTGCCGCCGGGCGGCAGGAAAGGACTGGTCCAGTGGGAAATGCTGATCATGCAGTTATATCCGTGGATTACAGTGGAGGAAACAGCAGCGGGACAAATAGAAAGAAAATTCGCGGCGGATAAAGATACTTCACAGAAAGAAAATGGAAAAGGAAATTCGTCTTTCTGGGAACGATGCAGGAAGATGATAATGGGCATAAAACGTAAGAAATAGAACAATCAGTATGTGTAAGAGAAGATGTGCACTTCTATTTCTTGCTATCCGTCATATAATAAGGTATCCTGTAATCAGACGGGGAGAAATTCCTCGTGGGGACTCGAAGGAGTCTTGAGAAAGAGTTCAGGCAAAAGAGGAGGTTGCTGCTATGAAGATTCAAAACTTACAGAATGAAAACAGAAAATTCATCAAATCCATTGATAATTTCCATGTCCTGGAATATACACAGGATGCCAGCGTTTCACCGTTCAATGCGCTGAATGAATATTTTATGAGCAAGATGAATGTAAGAAGACGGCAGGTTGTCATTGATATTGATAAGAATCACTCCGCAGTCATTCAGGCAGGAGCTATGCAGTGGATGGGCGGCGCGGTAAAAGCAACATCCGGAGTCAAAGGAATCGGAGATTTGTTCGGCAAGGCACTGAAAGGAGCGGTGACCAAGGAAACCGCGGTAAAACCGGAATATGTCGGTGAGGGATGTCTTGTTCTGGAACCTACATACAAATATATTATCCTGGAAGACGTAGAAGAATGGGGCCCTGCGGGAATGACGATCGAAGATGGCATGTTTCTTGCCTGTGATGCCAATGTAAAACAAAACGTTGTGACAAGGAAAAATATTTCATCTACGGTGTTAGGCGGAGAAGGATTCTTTAATCTCAGCCTTCAGGGTCATGGTGCAGTTGCACTGGAATCAAATGTTCCGGAAGAGGAGCTGATTGAGATTATTCTGGAAAATGATGAACTGAAAATCGATGGAAACCTGGCAGTATGCTGGTCTTCTAATCTTGATTTTACGGTAGAAAGAAGCACAAAATCGCTGGTTGGGTCAGCTGTCAGCGGAGAGGGACTTGTCAATGTCTACCGGGGAACAGGTAAAGTTCTGATGTGTCCGGTTGCGCCTACAGGCTCTCTGTTTGAAGCCACCAATACATTGAGCGCAAAAGCAGCGGCAAAAGACAGCAATACATTTGGGAAATAGACCAGGAGTTAATGCAGCGACAGCCATCGGTCAAGATAGCTTACAAAACAGCTGGCGTCTGAGGATGGAATCATATCTTTCTTTGTCACGAGATAGACTTCTTTCTGACAGTTGGGATCGTCGAATTCCCGGATAACGGTACTGGAAGAATGTATTCTTTCGGCAAGAAAGGACAGAGAAACTCCAATGCCGGCGTTTGTTTCCGCAACCTGGTGAATCAGGGATTCTGAGGTGGTTTCAAGAAGGATATTCGGATTGACGCCTTCTTTCAGAAACCGGCTGATATTGCTTGGGAAGACAGAATAAGAGCGTCCTTTTAATGCCAGAGGAATACCATCCAGATCAGAATATGGAATCTTCTTTTTAACGGCAAGAGGATGTTTTCGGTTGATAATCAGACAGTGTTTCCAGGAAAAACAGAATTTGGCATTAAATTTTGTGTAATCAATGGGAGCCGGCATAAATGCGATTTCAACCTGGTTATTTGCAAGCATTTCGCTGATGTGGGTCTCTGGCAGCTCAATCAGGTTCAGTTTAATATTGGGAAATTGCAGATAAAAGTTTTTTACGAAATTGTATCCGAGATAATCCAGTACGCCGTAAGTTGCGGCCACAGTAAGAACCGTACTGCTGTTGGATTCGGCAACGGAGAAATCTGATGTAATATTGTCAAATTCATTGATAATGACATGAGCGCGTTCGGCCAGTTTGTCAGCGGAATGGGTTGGAATCAGACCGGAACTGGTTCGCGTAAACAAAGTTGTATTTATTTCAGCTTCCAGTTTTTTGATGGATTTGCTGAGTGCCTGGGAAGAGATAAACAGTTTTTCGGCAGAGTTTTTTATACTGTGCGTTTCATAAACCGATAAAAAATATTCCAGTTCTTTTGTTGTCATATGCAGTCATCCTTTCTGATTAAATTATAGTGAAAATAAGCGCCAGAATCAATAAAAAGGTTGATAAGGGTCAACCAGATTCTGATTGATTTGGAAAATGATTCCGACTATAATCAGGAACATAGAAACGAAACGACAAAGGCGTCATTCTTTGCAGGAATGGCACCTTATTTTTTTATGTACAGGAGGCGTATCATGACAGATTATCCAAAATTCAAGGCAGCAGCAGTTCAGGCAGCGCCTGTATTTCTCGACGCAGAAGCAACAGCAGACAAAGCATGTAAATTGATAGAAAAAGCAGCATCCGGCGGGGCGAAACTGATTGGTTTCCCGGAAGGATTTATTTCCGGATATCCGTGGTGGGTATGGCTGACGGATCCGATCACAGGATCACCGCTGCAGCAGAAACTAATGGAAAATGCGGTGGAAATTCCGGGGCCCGTCGTAAAGAAGCTGAGTGAAGCTGCGAGAAAAAATAATATCTACGTATGTATTTCCGTATCAGAAAAGGAAGGGGGTTCCCTTTATCTCACACAGTTATGGTTCAATCCTCTGGGAGATCTTATGGGAAAACACCGGAAAATGAAGCCTTCCGGAGGGGAACGGCTCATATGGGGCGATGGTGAGGCCAGCATGATGCCGGTATTTGATACAGAAATCGGACGGCTTGGCGGGCTTCAGTGCTGGGAACACTGGATTCCTCTGAACATTCAGGCAATGAACGCCAAAAATGAGCAGGTGCATGTGGCGTCCTGGCCGTGTTTTGTTCCCGACGACGAAGCGCTGACATCAGAGGCGCCAAATGAAGTATCCGCAAGATTCTATGCACTGGCGACACAGTCTTACGTCATCAGCAGTACACAGATTCACACGCAGGAAATCTATGAAAAAATGGGCAGACTGCCGGCGTATGAAGGATTCGTTGAATATGGCGGCGGAGATGCCTGCATTATCGGGCCAAATGGGAAGATTCTGACAGAGAAGCTTCCGAAGAATGCCGAGGGACTGGCATATGCGGATATAGACCTGGAAAAGATTGTAGACTGTAAATATCAGATTGATCCGGCGGGACATTATTCCAATAAGACGCTCCGGATGCTGGTGGATCAGGATCCGCAGCCGGTGGTGAATTTTGCTGGAGAAGAGAAAGAATGCTCTGTGAAATATGAAGAATTGCAGGAAGAGAAATAAAATCATATGGAATTGTATTTGAATCAGGGGCTGCCGTGTAAACGGCAGCTTTTTTTAAAAATAGAATTGAAAAATTTAAAATTTGATGTTAAAATTAAAATGAAAGGAGGGGAATTTGAAATGTTAACAGAAGAATTAGAAGAATTGTTAAAAGAAATTCAAAAATACCAGTGTGAAACTCAAAATTTGGAATTAAAAAGTGCCAATAGAGGATGTCCGAAAAGGTTATTTGATACGTTATCCAGTTTTTCCAATCAGGATGAAGGAGGAATTATCGTTTTTGGAATCGATGAAGGAAATGGTTTTGAGGAAGCAGGTGTGTATGATGCACAGGATTTGCAAAAAAGGATCAATGCCCAGTGCCTGCAGATGGAGCCGGTTGTCCGGCCGCTGCTGACTGTGCTGGAAAAGAATGGAAAGAGTTTTGTTTCTGCGGAAATTCCGGGAATAGATCTGGCAGAGCGGCCGTGTTATTACAAAGGAACCGGAAGGATAAAGGGGTCTTATATTCGGATTGGTGATAGTGATGAACCTATGGCAGAATATGAAATATACAGCTATGAGGCATTCCGTAAGAAGTATCAGGATGATATCCGGGAAATACCAAGAGCGACTTTTTCAGCAATGAATCTAAATAGCCTGGAAGAATATGTAAAAAAATTGAAGATGGGGAAACCAAATTTATCAAATATTCCGGAAGAAGATCTGTATGAGTTAATGAGCATTACCAGAAATCGCATTCCGACATTAGCTTCTGTTTTATTATTTAGTTTGTATCCTCAGGCTTATTTCCCTCAGCTTTGTATCCATGCAGTTGTTGTTCCGGGAAAAGAGATTGGCGGAATTGGAGATATGGGAGAAAGGTTTTTAGATAATAAAAGAATCGAAGGGGATATTATGACAATGCTGGATGAAACAATGCAGTTTGTCAAAAAAAATATGAGGACAAAAACAATCATTGATGAGACGACAGGCAGGCGGGTGGATCAGACAGATTATCCTGTGATTGCTGTCAGAGAAGCAGTATTAAATGCGCTGGTCCATAGAGATTACAGCATTCATACAGAAGGAATGCCAATCCAGGTGATCATGTATGAAGACCGGATGGAGATCCGTAATCCGGGAGGAATCTATGGAAGGATGCAGCTGAATCAATTAGGTATGGTCCAGCCGGACACAAGGAATCCGGTTCTCGTTACAGCACTGGAAGTTTTAGGAGTAACAGAAAATCGATATTCAGGGATACCGACAATGCGGAGAACCATGAAAGAATATCAGCTCCCGGCTCCGGAATTTGCGGAGGAGAGAGGAACTTTTGTTGTTCGTTTGTATAAACATAAAAATAAATATGAGGATACATTATTGCGGGATATGGATGAGACAAAAAATCTGCTGATTTTTTGTAAAACGCCGCGGACACGAAAAGAAATAGCAGGTTTTCTGGGTCTGACATCTACCACGTATGCGATTCAGAAGTATGTAAATCCGTTGATTGAAAGAGGATTGATTCATTTAAGTATTCCGGAAAAACCAAGCAGTTCCAGACAATTATATTATACTTAAATTGATGCCGGCTTTTGAGAAGATATATTCCCAAAAGCCGGCATATCATTTTTTATTCTCCAAAGAATAATTTCATATCGTCTTCAACGGTTCCGATCCCCGCAATTCCAAAGTTTTCCGTCAGAACAGAGGCAACGTTTGGTGACAGGAAGGCGGGAAGTGTCGGACCCAGATGGATGTTTTTCACGCCCAGCGACAGGAGAGCCAGAAGAACGATCACAGCTTTCTGTTCATACCATGCGATATTGTAAATAATCGGCAGCTGGTTGATATCGTCAAGTCCGAATACTTCTTTTAATTTCAGTGCAATAACGGCAAGAGAGTAAGAGTCATTGCACTGTCCCGCATCCAGCACACGCGGGATTCCGTTGATATCGCCCAAATTCAGTTTGTTGTATTTGTATTTTGCGCATCCGGCGGTTAGGATGACAGCATCCTTTGGAAGTGCTTTGGCAAAATCAGTGTAATAATTTCTTGATGCGGCACGCCCGTCGCATCCAGCCATGACAACAAATTTTTTAATGGCACCGGATGTTACTGCATCTACAATCTGATCTGCCAGAGCCAGAACCTGAGCGTGGGCAAAACCTCCGACAATCTCGCCTTCCTCGATTGATTTTGGAGGCTGACAGCGTTTTGCGTACTCAATGATAACAGAGAAATCCTTTGTTTCTCCGACACCGCCTGGAATATGAGGGCATCCCGGATAACCAGCGGCGCCTGTGGTATATAGACGGTCTTTATAGCTGTCCCTTGGAGGAACGATGCAGTTTGTGGTCATAAGGATCGGACCGTGGAAACTTTCAAATTCCTCCTTCTGCTTCCACCATGCGTTTCCATAATTGCCGACAAAGTGGGAATACTTTTTAAAGGCAGGATAATAATGAGCAGGAAGCATTTCGGAGTGAGTGTAGACATCGACACCAGTATCCTTTGTCTGCTCCAGAAGCATTTCCAGATCTCTGAGATCATGGCCGGATACAAGGATCCCAGGACGGTTTCCTGCACTGATTTTTACTTTTGTAATTTCCGGACTGCCATAAGCCTGGGTATTGGCCTCATCAAGAAGTGCCATAGTCTGGACTCCGTATTCTCCGGTTTTGAGGGCCAGAGCTGTCAGATCATCTGCGGAAAGACGATCATCTAAAACAGCAGCCAGGGCGTGTTCCAGAAATGCATTGATTTTTGGATCCTCTTTCCTGAGAACACTGGCATGTTTAGCATAAGCTGCCAGACCTTTCAGACCATAAGTGATCAGTTCTCTGAGACTTCGGATATCCTCATTTTCTGTAGAAAGAACGCCGACGCAAGACGCCTTTTCTTCAAATTCTTTTCTCTTTCCGTTCCAGAGGGCAGCTTCCGGCAGACAATCAGAATTTTTCACTGATGAGAGCAGTTCTTCTTTTTGGGTAAGAGTTTCTTCGATGCGAGCGATGATTGCTTCCTTATCAAAATTTGCATTTGTGATCGTTGTAAACAGATTGGTCAGGACCATGCGGCTGGCTTCCAAAGGAACAGGGGAAGACTCTTCGCGAAGCTGTGTGGTGACAGCGGCCAGTCCCTTGGTAACATATATTAATAAATCCTGCATAGCCGCAACATCCGGCTGTTTTCCGCAGACACCGGATATGGTACATCCTTTGCAGCCTGCAGTTTCCTGACATTGATAGCAGAACATGTTTGCTGTATGTTTCATGAATAAAATCCTCCTTGATTTATGCTTGTTTCATGTTGCAGCAAGAGTATAATATAATTATTGACAACAGTATGTTGTTCAAACAACAAAAGGGGAAAATAATGAAAGAAATTAGATTATCAGATACAAAATTATTTCAGGGGATCTCTGAGACAGAGATACATTTGATGCGGGACTGTTTAAAAACAGAAGAAAAAAATTATAAAAAGGATGAAGTCATTTTGCATATGGGAGATACCGTGACTTCTCTGGGAATGGTGATATCAGGCAGTGCTCTTATTGAGAATGATGATATATGGGGAAACAGAAGCATTTTGGATCAGATTGGTCCGGGGCAGATCTTTGCAGAAACTTATGCATGCGTGACAGGAGAAAAGCTGATGGTAAATGTGGCGGCGGCAACTGATGTAAAAGTGCTGTTTTTTCATATTGAACGTGTCATTGAAACATGCCCTCAGTCCTGTCAGTTTCATGGAAGGCTGATAAAAAATCTCCTTGCGATTTCAGCCCAGAAAAATCTGAGTCTGTCACGAAGGATTTTTCATACATCACCGAAAACAATCCGTGCGAAATTATTGTCTTATCTGTCAGACCAGGCGCTGATCTATGGGAAAAATGAGTTTGACATTGTATTCAACCGGCAGCAGCTGGCAGATTATCTTGGAGTAGACCGTTCTGCCATGTCCAGCGAATTAAGCAGAATGCAGAAAGACGGGTTGATAAAAGTAAAGAGAAATCATTTTGAACTGCTGGAAAATGGAATGGAGTTTATGGGATAAGGAGTGGTATCGTGGAGGAATCATTGATTTATGAAATACTGTCAGTGGTGGCTGAAATACCCGAAGGAAAAGTTGCCACCTATGGACAGATTGCCAGGCTGATCGGAAGAGATAAAAACGCCAGGCTTATAGGAAAAGTGCTTGGAATGGCAGAGAAATATGGGGAATATCCGTGTCACAGAGTTGTAAACCATGCCGGAAGACTGGTCCCGGGCTGGCCGGACCAGGGGGTTTTGCTTCAGCAGGAAGGAGTGGAATTAAAGGACAGCCGGCATGTGGATCTGAAACAATATCAATGGGACGGATGTTGAATTCAGATCTGAAAATCGAAAATATGTTCGATAAAATATTGTAATATGTTATTTTGAGAAGTATAATAAAGAATAATAGGAGGAAGCATATGTTTTATTCAACAGAACTGATCACACCGCTGGGGACAGTGATTCTTGCCAGTGACGGAGAGGCTTTGCGCGGACTCTGGTTTCAGGGGCAAAAGTATTTTTCTGCATCCATTTTGGATGGGATGTATCAGAAGGATGATCTGGAAATTTTTCAGAGGACAGAAGACTGGATACAGCGCTATTTTGAAGGAAAAAGACCCGAAATCAATGAACTGCCGCTGCGGCCTGCCGGGTCACAGTTTAGACAGAGTGTTTGGAAGATTTTATGCGAAATTCCATATGGCGAAGTGACGACATACGGAGAAGTTGCCCGCAAAGCTGCAAAAGAGCGGAATCTGGAGACAATGTCGCCTCAGGCAGTCGGAGGAGCCATAGGGCACAATCCAATCTCAATTATCATCCCATGTCATCGGGTGATCGGTTCCGATGGAAGCTTGACTGGATATGCCGGAGGGATAGAAAGGAAGAAAAAACTTTTGGAACATGAAGGGGCTGTTTTGCAGCCATTGCGAAATAGAAAAGGAGAAACAGGATGGTCTGGAAAGATGGGAAAATAAGATGCCGGTGGGCAAATCCAAAGAATGAGACATATGTACGATATCATGATGAAGAATGGGGAATTCCTTCTTATGATGATCATGATCTGTTTGAAATGCTGGTATTGGAATCTTTTCAGGCAGGTCTGTCATGGGAGTGTGTGCTCAACAAACGGGAGGCATTTCAGGAAGCGTTTGATCATTTTGATTTGGATAAAGTCTGTGATTATACAGAAGAAGATGAGGAGAGGCTCAGAGGAAATCCAGGAATTATCCGAAATCGGCTGAAAATCCGGGCGGCAGTTCACAATGCAAGGATTTTTCGTGAGATACAAAGGGAGTATCAGAGTTTTTCGCGTTATATCTGGCATTGGACAAATGGCCAAGTCATCTATGAACAGGGAAAGACCAGCTCAGAGCTTTCAGACCGGGTATCAGAAGATCTGAAGAAACGGGGAATGAAGTTTGTGGGAACGACGATCCTTTATTCTTATATGCAGGCCGTTGGCATTATTTATTCTCATGACGATGCGTGCTTTTTAGCACATTGAAACAGAAGAGTAGCATAAAACGCGCAAAATGAAAAAAGGATACAAAACATCTTTTGCTGATTTTCATTTAAAGTTAAAATAGAAGTAACAGTTACATAAGAACAGGTAAGGAGGTATGGCAGTGAATTATTCAGAAGATGCGAATAAGCAGTATCATATCCAGGTAGGAAAAGGCGACGTAGGCAGATATGTGATCCTTCCTGGGGATCCGAAACGATGTAAAAAGATTGCCCGATATTTTGATGATGCCAGGCTGATCGCTGACAGCAGAGAATACACGACCTATACAGGTTATCTGGACGGAGTTAAAGTCAGTGTAACATCCACAGGAATTGGAGGACCGTCAGCGTCGATTGCCATGGAAGAACTTGTTATGTCAGGAGCAGATACCTTTATCAGGATTGGCACCTGCGGCGGTATGCAGCTGGACGTAAAAAGCGGAGATGTAGTAATAGCCAGCGGAGCCATCCGTATGGAAGGAACCAGCCGGGAATATGCGCCGATTGAATTTCCTGCAGTAGCAGATATCCGGGTTACCAATGCCCTGATGCAGGCAGCGGATGAACTGGAACAGAAATATCATATTGGCGTGGTGCAGAGCAAAGACTCTTTTTATGGCCAGCATTCACCGGAGACAAAACCGGTCAGCTATGAACTTCTCAATAAATGGGAAGCGTGGAAGAGGCTGGGGTGTCTTGCCTCCGAGATGGAATCCGCGGCCTTATTTGTTGTCGCAAGCCACTTAAAAGTAAGGGCAGGCGCATGCTTTCTTGTAATGGCGAATCAGGAGAGAGAAAAGGAAGGCCTGGACAATCCTGTGGTTCATGATACGGATATGGCAGTTCAGACAGCAGTAAAAGCCATCCGCAGGCTGATCAGACAGGATCAGGAAGCAGAAGAATAGGAGGGGTGGTATGGAAAAAGCAGTGATTCGGAAACTGATCAGAACGGCAGTCAGACAGCTTTCTTATTCTTACGCACCCTATTCCCATTTTAAGGTTGGGGCGGCGCTCCTGGCAGAGAACGGAACAATTTATACAGGATGCAATATTGAAAATGCCGCGTATACTCCAACCAGCTGCGCAGAGCGGACCGCTTTTTTTAAAGCGGTCAGTGAAGGAGTCAGAACGTTCAAAGCCATCTGTATTACCGGGGGTATGAATGGAGAATTAACAGACTATACTGCTCCGTGCGGCGTATGCCGTCAGGTAATGATGGAATTCTGCTCACCGGAAGAGTTTGAGATCATTCTTGCAAAGGGAGAAGATGATTATAAGATGTATAAACTGAAAGATCTGATGCCTCTTGGATTTGGACCAGGTAATTTACGGGAGGGAAGATATGAAGAAGTGTAAAAGGATATTTGTTATCGTGATAGATTCTCTTGGAATCGGAGAAATGCCGGACGCGGAAAGGTTTGGAGATGCGGGAACCAATACTTTAGGACATATTTCAGAGTCTGTAGATTCTTTTGAAATTCCGAATCTGCAAAAACTTGGAACGGCGAATCTGACGCCGTTAAAACAGGTGAAGCCTCTGAAGGAGCCAATCGGATACCGGGGGATTCTGCGGGAAAAGAGCAATGGAAAAGATACAATGACCGGACACTGGGAGATGATGGGCGTTGAGACAAAGAAACCATTTAAGACTTTTACAAAACACGGATTTCCCAAAGAGCTGATCGATGAGCTGGAAAAACGAACCGGTCATAAAGTCATTGGAAATAAAAGTGCCAGCGGGACAGAAATTATTGAAGAACTGGGTGAGGAGGAAATCGCTACAGGTCATATGATTGTATACACTTCTGCGGATTCGGTGCTCCAGATCTGCGGAAATGAAGAAACATTTGACTTAAAGGAACTGTACCGCTGCTGTGAGATTGCCCGTGAACTGACGATGAAGGAAGAATGGAGAGTCGGAAGGGTGATTGCGCGGCCTTATATCGGAAAGAAAAAGGGAGAGTTTGAAAGAACGAGCAACCGCCATGACTATGCGCTGAAACCGCCGGTCAGAACGGCTTTAAATGTATTGAAAGACGGAGGATTTGATGTGATTTCTGTTGGGAAGATCCGGGATATTTTTGACGGGGAAGGAATTACGGAAGGACATAAGTCCAGGTCATCCGTTCACGGCATGGAACAGACCATAGAACTTGCAGAGACTGATTTTCATGGATTGTGTTTTGTGAATCTTGTAGATTTTGACGCTAAATGGGGACACAGAAGAAATCCAAAAGGATATGCAAAGGAACTGGAGGCATTTGATCAGAAACTGGGGACTTTGATGGAAACACTTCGGGAGGATGATCTTCTGATCATCACAGCGGATCATGGCAATGATCCGACGTACACAGGGACGGATCATACGAGAGAAAAAGTTCCATTTCTGGCATATTCAAAATCAATGGAAGAAAATGGTGTCCTGCCGGAACAGGAAACCTTTGCGGTCATTGGAGCGACAGTTCTTGACAATTTTGGATTATCCATGCCGGAAGCTACGATTGGAACTTCACTGCTTGCGGATTTAAAATAACAGATCAGGAGGATTCAGAGTATGATGTATGACAAATTGAGAAAATGCCTGTCAAGCATAAGAGAAAAAACAGATTTCAAACCTGAGATCGGTCTGATTCTCGGATCTGGTCTGGGAGATTATGCAGATGGAATTAAAGTGGAAACATTTGTGCAATACGCAGAGATCGAAGGATTTCCGGTGTCTACGGTAAAAGGACATAAAGGACGGTTCGTGTTTGGTTATGTAGGAGAAACTCCGGTGGTGATCATGCAGGGAAGGGTCCACTACTATGAAGGATACGATATGTCAGACGTGGTTCTGCCAACCCGGCTGATGGGAATGATGGGAGCGAAAAAAATCATTCTGACCAACGCGGCGGGAGGCATCAATGAGACATTCTCTCCGGGAGATTTTATGATGATCACAGATCACATATCAACCCATGTACCGAGCCCTCTGATCGGTCCGAATATGGATGAAATCGGAACCCGGTTTCCGGATATGAGCGAAGTGTACAGCAAAAGGCTGCAGGACATCGTGAAAAAATCAGCGGATGAATGTGGAATCAATCTGAAAGAAGGCGTTTATGTCCAGCTGACAGGACCTAATTATGAGACACCGGCAGAAATCAGAATGTGCAGAATCCTGGGCGGTGACGCTGTAGGAATGAGCACGGCCTGTGAGGCCATGGCGGCACGACATATGGGACTGGAAGTCTGCGGCATTTCCTGTATTACAAATATGGCTGCAGGGGTATCTGACCGGCCGCTGGATCATCAGGAAGTGCAGGAAATTGCCGATAAGGTATCCGGGGAATTTAAGAAACTGATAACAGCAGTCATTGAAAATATGAAATAACAAGGCCGTTGCGGTACGGCTTGGGAAAGGAGTCATATGAATGAACATCCAACAACTGCCAAAGCTGGAACTTCACTGTCATCTTGATGGATCTCTTGTAAAAACGATGATGGAACGGTATCTGGGCCGTCCGGTATCTGAAAGTGAGCTGACTGTATCGGAGAACTGCAGGAGTCTGACGGAATATCTGGAGAAATTTGATCTTCCGCTGCAGTGCCTTCAGGATGAAAAAGGACTGGAAGAAGGCGCATATGCCTTTGTGGAAGAAATTGCAAAAGAAAATGTGCAGTATATAGAAGTAAGATTCGCCCCGATGCTTTCGGCTCATGACAATCTAAGCTGCAGTAAAGTTATCGAAGCAGTGAGAAAAGGAATGGAACGGGGCAGAGAGGATTTTGGCGTCCGCTATGGCATCATTGTCTGTGCCATGCGCAGTCATACCACAGAGCAGAATATGGAAATGTTAAGATGCGCAAGGGAATTCCTCGGACAGGGTGTCTGCGCGCTGGATCTGGCAGGAGATGAGTCTGCATATCCGACATCCGGATTTCGGGATATTTTCTGGGAAGCCAGACGTCTGGAAATGCCTTATACCATTCATTCCGGAGAGACAGACAGCCTTGAAAATGTCAGAGAAGCCTATGAGCTGCAGACCGCAAGGATCGGACATGGAATTGCTTTGAAAAAAGACCGGGAACTGATCAAACGTTATAGTGAAAAGGGGATCGGCGTGGAAATGTGTCCGACCAGCAACTTTCAGACCAAAGCTGTAAAAAGCTGGGAAGAATACCCGCTGATGGATTTTCTGGAAGCAGGCATCAAGGCAAGCATTAATACAGACAACCGGACAGTCAGTGGAACAACAATGACAAAGGAACTGACAAAGATTTATGAACAATATGGACAGGATGACCAGCTGATCATGAAACTGCTGAAAAATGCGGCAGAAACCGCCTTTGATCCTGACATTCAGGATATTTTTAAAGAAAAATGGGAGGGACTTTTAAAATGAACCGAGATGAAGTATTAAAACATGTAGATCACACACTGCTGACACAGACTGCCACATGGGAAGAAATCAAAGAAATTCTGGATGACGGGATCAAATACAGCACTGCGTCAGCCTGCATCCCGGCAGCCTATGTAAAACAGTCAGCCGAATATGTGGAAGGGAAACTTCCGATCTGTACCGTCATCGGATTCCCAAACGGTTACAGTACCACGGCAGTTAAAGTGTTTGAGACAAAGGACGCCATTGAAAACGGAGCGTCTGAGATTGATATGGTCATCAACATCGGCATGCTGAAAGATAAACGGTATCAGGATGTGGAAGATGAAATCTGCCAGATCAAAGAAGCCTGCGGTGAAAAAATATTAAAAGTTATCATTGAGACTTGTCTTCTGACAGAAGATGAAAAGATCAAAATGTGCGAAATCGTCACAAAAGTAGGAGCGGATTATATCAAGACATCTACGGGATTTTCAACAGCCGGAGCGACGTTTGAGGATGTGGATCTCATGAGGAAACATGTGGGAGAAAACGTAAAAGTAAAGGCGGCCGGCGGCATTTCTTCTTTTGATGATGCAGAGGAATTCATTCGTCTCGGCGCAGACCGTCTGGGGACCAGCCGGCTGGTCAAAATCATGAAGAACAGCCCGGACGCAGGAGCCGGATATTAAAATCGGCATAATATAAAGACAGGATAAAAAGGTGAGGTTGCATGCCCCTCCTTTTTTGTTATACTTATTTACAAGATATAAGAAATAAAAAGAATAGTCTGATATGCCTCAGACTCCGTATCATGGGACTGGTATAAAATATACGGCGTTGATCGATGCAGAAGGACTGCACCCTAAAGGCCGGCTGTATGTGCATTTGTCAAAGGATCCGGTAACAGAGATGAAACAGGAAGATCAGATGTTGTGTGACAGAAAACTGTACGGTTCAAAACCTGAAAAAGTCCGGGATATTTGTATGACTTATCCATACATGTCCTGGATTTTTTAGCATTATTTTACATTATTCTCTGCTTCTTTACAATTTTCTTACAATTTTTTAAAAATTGTAAGGTAGAAGGAGAAAAATGACAGAGATAAGATAGGGAATGTATTTTGTAACTGTTGTCTATATAGATAGACTGGCTCATTCCATCTTGCCGGTCTATGTAACAAGGAGAATGCTTATGTTTAAGATGCT
This sequence comes from Candidatus Anaerostipes avistercoris, assembly GCA_019119895.1. Classification (GTDB taxonomy): domain Bacteria; phylum Bacillota; class Clostridia; order Lachnospirales; family Lachnospiraceae; genus Anaerostipes; species Anaerostipes avistercoris. Next base: position 27,214 of record DWWD01000019.1, read on the forward strand.
GAATCCGCGGCGTTTTTATCATGCTGTGGGTCGAAGAAAATTTCTGGAGTTCATTCTGCTTGCAGTATTTATCCTGTTTTTCTACGGTCCTCTTTTGAACATGCTGATGTTGGCATTTGCAAACGAGTATACCGTTCCGAATGTACTCCCAACAAAATGGGGATTTGATTGGTGGAAATATGTTTTTGGCCAGGATAGTCTGGTATCTTCCATGATTCAGTCCTTTATCGTGGCAATCGCTACAACGTTGATTTCCATGGTATTCTGTATTCCCGCAGCATATTCCATTGCCCGATTTAAATATCGCGGTAGGAAATTATTTATGCTGTCATTTTTGCTTACAAATGCATTTCCTAAACTGGGAATCTATACTTCCATTGCGGTTCTTTTCTATAAGTATGGACTGATGGGAACTTACCCGGGAGTTATCATTATTCATATGATCAACTCTATGATGTTTATGGTATGGCTGCCGTCCAGCGCTTTCCGCAACGTACATCGTCAGCAGGAAGAAGCGGCCAGGGACGTAGGAGCAGGTCCGGTCAGAACCTTCTTTAAGGTTACACTGCCTATGGCAATGCCGGGAATAGCTGTTGCTACACTTTATACTTTCCTTGGTTCTATGGAAGAAGCACAGGGAACCATGCTGGTAGGTTTGGCGAAGATTCAGACCATGCCGGTGGCTATGTACGGTATCGTACTTGATAGTTCCGCAGTCCAGATTGGTGCAGTATTTGCGCTGCTTCTGATTATTCCATCAGCCGTTCTGATTTTTGCCATGAGAAAATTCATTGGACCAGAAGCAATTGCTGGTGGATTTAAGATGAATTAGAAGACAGATATTTCAGGAGGAAAAAAGAAAATGACGAACACAATGGCAGGCAGCACTGCTGCAAACCGGAAAGTAAAACTAGAAATAAGAAATATGGCGAAAAAGTATGATAATGGAGATGGTGTAGAAAACATCAATCTGAAGGTATATGAAGGAGAAATTGTAACGTTTCTTGGACCTTCAGGATGTGGAAAATCTACGATTCTCCGTGCAATTGGTGGATTTGAGGATGTTACTGGTGGCGATATTCTGATTGATGGAAAGTCCATCGTTGGACTTGCGCCGGAAAACCGGCCAACGGCCATGGTATTCCAGAGTTATAACCTCTGGCCTCATATGACCATTTATGAAAATCTTGCTTTCGGATTAAAACTTCGTAAAGTGCCGAAGAAAACGATGGACGAAGACATTAAAAAGATACTGGAACTGGTATCTATGAGCGGAAGCGAGAAAAAATATCCAAGTCAGCTGTCAGGCGGACAGCAGCAGAGAATTGCGATCGCAAGATCCCTGCTCCTGAAACCATCCCTGCTGCTTTTGGATGAACCTTTCTCTGCCCTGGATGCAAAGATTCGTCAGCAGATGAGAGAGGAACTGAAACGAATCCAGAGCGAACTTGGCATTACGGTTATCTTCGTGACACATGATCAGGAAGAAGCAATGGCTGTTTCTCACAGGATCGTAGTTATGAACAAAGGTAAATTTGATCAGGTAGGAACACCGGATGAAATCTATGATTATCCGGCAACACTTCATGTGGCTTCCTTCATTGGTGAGATGAACTTTATCAAACAGGATGGTGTTACATTGGCAGTTCGTCCGGAAGATTTAACGGTAACCGAAGAGAAGGGAGATATGCAGGGAGTTGTCAGCACTGTCATGCTGATGGGACATTACGTTCAGATGACAGCAATGGTAGGCGATGATATCGTAAAATGCTTCATCAACAGAAATCAGGCTGAACAGCTGAAAGAAGGAAATGTTGTAAACCTGAAAATTGGTAAACATACACAGTTTCCAATGAGCGCATAAGAAAGGGAGAAGAGCAGATGAAAAAAATAGGAAAGGTAAAAAGATTATTTACAGCTTTAGTGGCATGTATCATGATATTCGGAATGGTCGGTGTGACCGGATGTAATAGTTCATCTTCCAGCAAGAATGATGGAAAGACGATCACAATCTGGGCAACCGGTTCTGATAACGTAAGACAGATTTATGAAAAACTTGTAGAAGACTTTAATGAAAATTCTGAATACGCAGGACAATATACTGCAAAACTTCAGTTTATGCTGAGTGGAACAGGAACACAGTCTCTGTCTGATATGCTTGCTTCTGCTTACAAAGCAAAACAGAAAGATACAGATTATGACCTGGTAGATTTAAGTGGCGACGATCTTTCTAAAGTTATTTCTCAGATTGGAGAAGATGCATTTGTAAAACTTGATGATTCCAAGATTCCAAATGCAGAAGGTGTATCTGCTGAAAGTACGATCGCTACTGATTATGTACAGCCGTATCGTGGAACAACTGTTGTACTTGCATATGATTCTGAAAAAGTAACAAATCCTCCAAAAACATGGGATGAGTTAACACAGTGGATTAAAGATAACCCAGGACGTTTCGCTTATAACGCACCGGGAACAGGTGGAGCAGGAGATTCTTTTGCACGTACAGCCGTATATAACTATTTACCAGACGAAGCTATGACTTCTGATGATACAAAATGGGAAGATCAGTGGGATGAAGGTTTTGATTATCTGAAAGAGCTTAACGAAGATATGTATACCTCCGGTGGATCTATCGTATATCCTAACAAGAACCAGGGTACACTGGATCTGTTAAACCAGGGAGAAATTGACATGTGTCCGAACTGGGCTGACATGGTATTATCTCAGAAAGCAGAAGGAACATTAAAAGATACAATCAAGATCACTCAGATCGAGCCTGCATTAACAGGATCTCTTCAGTCTCTGGCAATTCCGAAATTCGGATCTAATGAAAAAGGTGCTTATGCATTCATCGATTACATGCTCAGTGATGAAGCACAGGAAATCATGGTACAGGATATGGCAGCGATTCCGTTAGTAAATACAGACAACATCAACATGAAAGGCTTTGAAGAAATCAAGAATCTGGATGTAAGCAAATTCCGTATTATGTCTATCGGTGACTTAAGTACAGACTTCAATCAGCGTTGGGACAGCGAAATCGGCGCATCTAAATAGAAAGATTTTTCACAGGGAAAACACGTATCCGGCAATCATACGGCTGCGTGTTCCCTGTATAGCTAAGTGAAGGAAGGAAAAGACAGATGAGTAAAAATCTGAAGCAAAAATTGGTTGCCTATGGAATGGTTCTTCCGGCATTCCTGGTCGTTATGCTGACTGTTGCCTATCCGATCGTATCAGCTGTGATCCAGAGTTTTCAGGATGGTTCTACCGGAGAATTTACCATGGATAACTATACCTACTTTTTCACAGATACTGCGCAGAGAAACAACCTGCTTTATACACTTTACATCGTAGTTGTTACGGTTGTAGTAGCTATCGTAGTGGCATATCTTCTGGCACTGTATCTGCGGTTTGTAAATTCAAAGATTTCCAGAGCGATCGGAATGCTCTATCTTCTGCCACGTTTCGTACCGGCAATGTGTGCAGTATATGCTATGATCACGATCATTCGTGATACAGGTATGATCAATAGGATCGGACATCTTTTCGGAGTTAATATCAATCTGGGAATGATGTATCATGCAAGCGGTATCATTACCATGAACCTTTGGTTTAATATTCCTTTTGCGGCAATGATGATCGCAGCAGGTCTTGGAGGAATCCCGAATTCTATCGTTGAAGCAGCAAGTGACGTAGGAGCAGGGAAATTAAGAATTTTCCGTTCCATGATTCTTCCATTATCTATCAAAGACGTAATCGTAGCTGCTACATTTGTATTTATGTCTAATGTCAGCTCCTTTACCACACCTTACCTGATGGGCGGAAATGCGCCAAAGATGCTTGGTATCGTATTGTTCGATGAGTTCAACCGATATCTGGATTACAATCGTTCTGCAGCGCTTTCTGTGATCATGTTCTTGATCTGTTCCGTATCAGCTGGTGTATACATTTATACAAACCTGAAAGAAAACGATTGGGAGAAAAATTAAGATGAAAGAAAACAGAACACTGATTACCGCTCATTCCGGAGCAGATTCCACACCTGAAAACAGCATAGAATTTGTAAAATATGCGCTGACCATCGATGCAGATGTACTGGAAATAGACGTTCGTATGGGTGAAAAAAATAATCTGGTCATCAGCCATGATCAAGCGGGAAATGATGCAGTGATGCTGCAGGAAGTGTTCGAGACGATCAAGCCGGTTTCATCAGTAAGGATAAACTGTGACTTGAAAGAATACGGCCTTGAAGAGGCCGTATTTTGTCTTGCCCGGACATGCGGATTACAGGAAGAGCGTCTCATATATTCAGGCAGCGTCAAACCGGTAAAAAAAGAACAGCCATGTTCCTGGAGAGAAGCAGAAATCTATTGGAATGTAGAGGAATGTCTTCCAGGTGTTTATGAATGTTCGGAAGGCGAAGAGAAAGAAAGAATTACAGAACAGATGACCGAAGAGCTGGTCGAAGCCTGTGAGTCTTTTGGTATTTCTGTTGTCAATATCAATGAAAAATTTTTGAATGCAGCATTCGTAGAACAGATGAATCAAAATGGAATTGGTATTTCAGCATGGACTGTAAATGAAGAAAACAGGATCATGGGACTGCTGGATCTGGGAGTATGCAATATTACCAGCCGAAAACCACGTCTGGCACTTGCTCTGAGGGAAAAGAAAGAAAAGGAAATATTATGATCTTATTGCGTAAAAATTATCAATGGACGCCGGCAGATACAAAAACAGATATTCCTTTTTCCTTTGAATGTACGGAAGAAATAAAAGAAATCCGAATTACTTTTTCTTTTTCGCCGAATGCACTTTATGGAGAAAAGGATTGTCTGCTGTATATTGAAAAGGCACTGAATCTTTATTACGATGGTCAGGACAGGGAGCTGGAGCCAATGAAAGCCTCAGGTTTCTGCCCTTTAAAAAATTTAATCACAATTTCTCTTTCAAAAGAGAAGAAGTATCTTGGAAATGCTCATCGCTGGCAGGATGAACAGATTCATATTCTGACAACAAAAGACGCATCTCCTGGATTTATACCGCCAGAGCATATGGCGGGAAAATGGGAGGGAATGCTGCATCTGCATGCGGTCTGTACTCCGGAATGCAGAGGAGAATTAACAGTAGAAGGGAGGATGGAACATGCAGTGGTATCCTGTTGAGTTACACACACATACCTGCCACAGTGATGGCGATTTTAACATTAAAGAAATTGTTCATACGGCAAAACGTGCTGGGTATCAGGCACTGGCCGTGACAGATCATAATACGGCGTCCGGAACAGAAGAATTCTTTCATGAAGCAGAAAAACAGGGAATTCTGCCGGTATATGGACTGGAGTGGACAACCTATTATGGACATATGGTCGTACTGGGAGAACAGGGCTATACCGACTGGCGGGGTGTAAAGCCGGAAGAAATAGATGATGCCATTCGTTCTATTCATCAGAACGGAGGAATCGTTGGGATTGCACATCCATTTTCACTTTCAGATCCGATCAATACAGGATATCTGTGGGAATTTCAAATTCATGACTGGACGTTGCCGGATTATATAGAAGTATGGTCAAGAAATTATGCACCGAGGCGAATCCAGAGCGAACGAGCTTTTGCATTATGGGATGAATTGCTGGGAAAAGGAATTCATATTACGGCTATGACCGGAAGAGACTGGCATCGGGATGATCAGCTTCCCTGTTGTTATACCTGGGCGGGCATATCAGGGGAATTAACAGCAGAGACTCTCCTGGAAGCAGTGCGTAGTGGAAGGATTTGTCTGAGTGCAGGACCGCTGTTGACATTAAAAGCTCACCAAAAAGAAAATGAACTTTTTCCTGGCGGTACAGCAGAAGAAGGAAAGATAAAATTGGAAATTATACTGAAAGAAGATGTATTTTCAGACAGCAGAGAAAAGGACCAAATTACGGCGGAAGAGATTCGGATTTTTGCAAACGGACAGGAGACGGTCAGAATCCCAGTTCAGGAGCAGACAGTATTAGAGCTGCAGGCTGAAAAAGGCTGGATGCGCGCCGAATTGTATGGAACATATTATGGTACAAAACATTGCCGCATCGCAGTAACAAATCCAATCTACATAAATGAATGAAAAAACTTATGGATTTGAGGTGAGTGAACAGCCTCAAAATAAACTGATCCCCAGTTGTCAGGCTTAAAATCTGACAACTGGGAGGTCAGTTTTTTGTTTGAAAATAAGACAGCGCAGTAGTCTGAAAAGCTGTTGCACTAAAAAGGCGAACTTTTGAAGGTTACCTTAATTTGGTTTGTATATCCCGCCTTTTTTGTTATACTTATTTACAAGATATAAGAAACAAAAAGGAAAAAAGAGAATGGTATGATATGCCTGTGAGAGGAGGAAGAGCCATGCAGAAAATCATCAAAGATAAATTAAAAGAAATAGAAGAAAAAGAGAATGTGACCATTCTTATGGCGGTGGAATCTGGAAGCCGGGCATGGGGATTTGCATCGCCGGACAGTGATTACGATGTGCGTTTTATCTATGTAAGGAAAAAGGAAGATTATCTGAGGCTGGATACGGTTCGGGATGTCATTGACTGGCAGCTGGATGATGTGCTGGATATCAACGGATGGGATGTGAAGAAAGCACTGCAGCTCATGCACAATTCCAATCCCACGATCTTTGAGTGGTGTGAGTCGCCGATTGTATACAGAACCAGTGAGGCATTTGAGCAGATGAAGCAGTTAAGGAAAGAATATTTTTCGCCGAAAAAGAGCCTGTACCACTATCTTCATATGGCAGAATCCAACTACAGAAAGTTTCTGCAGTGTGACCAGATCAAAGTAAAGAAATATTTTTATGTCCTCCGTCCGATTCTGGCGGCAAAGTGGATTGCGGAAAAGAAAATATGGCCGTCGATGCTGTTTTCAGAATTAATGGAAGCAGAGCTGGAGGAAGATTTAAAGCCGGAAACAGAACGGCTTCTTGTTATGAAAAAAGAAATGGATGAAATGGAGCTGGTACCGGGAAGCCGGAAGATCAATGCATATGTAGAGTTAAATCTGGAAAAGTTTAAAAAACTGGCAGATGACATGCCAAAAACGGAAACATCCTGGGATTCTCTGAACCATTATTTCCAATCCCTGTTATCATAAAAGAGGAGGCAGTCAATGAATCTTACGAAAACGAGTAAATTTATCAGTCTGATTTTAAGACACAGACCAGAAGCCATTGGGATTTCTTTGGATGAACATGGGTGGGCCAGGGTAGATGAGCTGATTCAGGGGATTTCCAAACGGCAGCCTTTTTCCATGGAAATGCTGGAAGAGATTGTCCGCACGGACAAAAAACAGCGGTATTCTTTTAATGAAGACAAGACGCTGATCCGTGCCAATCAGGGACATTCGATTCCTGTGGATGTGGAACTTCCGGAAAAGAAGCCGCCCCGGATTTTGTATCATGGAACCGGTGAAAAATTTGTAAATTCCATTGACCGCCAGGGACTGCTGCCCAGAGGAAGGCTGTATGTGCATCTGTCCCCGGATGAAGCCACAGCCAAGGCAGTAGGCGCCCGCCATGGGAAACCGGTTATTTATCAAGTGCTGGCAGGCGAGATGGCGGATCAGGGATTTACATTTTATCAGTCGGTAAACGGCGTGTGGCTGACAAAGAAAGTGCCGGCAGAGTTTCTCAGGAAAATCAGAAGCGAATAAAACATATCAGAAAATAAGAGAAAAGGAAGCTGAACATATGAAATATACGGTATTGCGAATAGACGAAGACATCGATTACGGATGTGAAGAAAGAGATGAAAATCAGCCGGTCATGGCAGTTGTGACTTTAAGGGACGAAGAAGGACTGGAAATCACACTCCGGCAGGAAGATCAGATGCTGTATGACAGGGAAATCAATGAAGGAGATGAGGTGATTCTGGATGAAGAGAAAAAACTGCAAAAGGTGCCGGATGAAAACTGGACCGAGACGTGCACATCCAGAACGGTGGACATTCCTAAGTTTACCGCGATGATGGAGGCAGTAAAAGAAGGACAAGACATCGACTGGATCTGTCCCTTCTGCGGGGGAAATGTCGGTCTGATATCCAGAGAAAACGGGAAAACAACCATCGGGTGCGGCAGCTGCGATATGAGGATACAGCTGGAAGCAAATTAACAAGCAGTATTGACAGCCATTTGCAGAGAAAAGGCTGAAAGGAGGAATGGGAATATGTTATTCATCGGAGTCGATCTCGGAACGTCGGCAGTAAAATTGTTATTAATGGATGAAACGGGGAAAATCCATAAAATCGTATCAAAGGAATATCCGTTGTATTTCCCGCAGCCGGGATGGTCAGAACAGAATCCTCAGGACTGGATCCGGCAGAGCATGGAGGGAATCAAAGAACTGACCGCGCAGTGTGACAAGAGCCAGATCAAAGGAATCAGCTTCGGAGGGCAGATGCATGGTCTGGTAGTCCTGGATGAAAAGGATCAGATCATCCGGCCGGCTATTCTCTGGAATGACGGAAGAACAGGAAAACAGACAGATTACCTGAATCAGGAGATTGGAAAGGAAACTTTATCCCGATATACCGGAAACATCGCCTTTGCAGGTTTCACGGCACCGAAAATTCTTTGGATGAGAGAAAAGGAACCGGAGAATTTTGCACGCATCGGAAGAATTATGCTGCCGAAAGATTATCTGGCGTTTTATCTTTCCGGAGAATTTTCTACAGACTATTCTGATGCCTCCGGCACGCTGCTTCTGGATGTGGAGCATAAGTGCTGGTCAGAAGAAATGATGGAAATCTGCGGCGTCAGAGAATCTCAGCTTCCGAAGCTTTATGAAAGCTGGGAACCGACCGGAGCCATAAAGCCGGAAATTGCGGAAGAACTGGGAATTCCTCAGGATGTAAAAATCATAGCCGGAGCAGGGGATAATGCAGCGGCAGCTGTAGGAACGGGAACCGTTGGCGAGGGGCAATGCAACCTGTCTGTGGGGACATCCGGAACTGTATTTATTTCCAGTAAAAACTTCGGCGTGGATGAACATAATGCCCTCCATTCTTTTGCCCACGCAGACGGCAATTATCATTTAATGGGATGTATGCTGAGTGCGGCGTCCTGTAATAAATGGTGGATGGAAGAAATTCTGAGAACGAAGGAATATCAGGTAGAACAGGATGGAATCCGGAAACTGGGAGAAAATCCGGTATTTTATCTGCCGTATTTAATGGGAGAGAGATCACCCCACAATGATCCGGACGCCAGAGCAGCATTTGTGGGAATGAGCATGGACACTACCAGAGAAGATATGACCCAGGCGATGCTGGAAGGCGTTGCGTTCGGACTCAGAGACTCGATGGAAGCGGCGAAAAGCACAGGGCTGACTCCGAAGCGCAGCAAAATATGCGGCGGCGGAGCGAAAAGTCCTCTTTGGAGGAAAATGATTGCCAATGTTATGAATATGAAAATTGACAGAATTGAAAGTGAGGAAGGACCAGGATATGGAGCTGCAATCCTGGCAGCCGTGGGATGCGGAGTGTTTTCCTCTGTGGAAGAAGCAGCGGGCAGACTGGTAAAGATTACAGACACGGAAGAATCAGATCCGCAGCTGGCGGAAAAATATGAAGAAAAATACCAGAAGTATCGGAAACTGTATCCGGCACTGAAGGAGTTTTATCACATAGAATAATTGGAAGAATGCAGGAGGTGGAGATTATGATTTATTTAACCAGCGATATACATGGAGACTGCCGTACATTTGAAAAAATGCTTCACAAGATTCGTTTTACGAAGCAGGATCAAATGTATATTTTGGGAGACGCCGTAGATAAGGGAAAAGAAAATCTCCGCCTGATTGCATTGATTCGGGAAGCTGACAATATAGGGCTGATCAAGGGAAATCATGAATATTTGTGTGAGCGGTATCTGGAGGGAATCATAGGGGCGTCTTTCTGGGATGCCTGCGGCGGCCTCAGTACCAGGAAAGAAGTAGACGTTCTGCCTGAGAGTGAGAAAGAAGATCTGGCAGGATATCTGAAGAGTTTACCGATTTATAAAAATATCATAATAGAAGAAAATCGATATTTTCTGACCCATTCAGGACTGAATGCGGATTATATCGTCAGTGGAGAAGGGGACGTTGTAGATATTGAGGCATCCGTTCAGGAAGCAGTGGATCATGACCAGGAGAGGTATCTTTTCTCCAATGATATTCATTACATACCGGCTGCGGTCAGGTTTGACCGGCAGATTATCGTGGGGCATTATCCGACAGTGCTGCTGCCGGACTGGGAGCGGCCTGAAATCTGCCGGAACCGGAGATACACAGATATTGATACCGGAAATGAAAGGCGCAGAGACGGCGGCCGGCTGGCGTGTCTCCGTCTGGAAGACGGCCGGGAATATTATGTGTAGAGGTTCGTCAGAGAGAGGAAAATGTAAATTACTAAAATTAATATTTCCATATTTTTACTATTTATATTTACAAATAGATAAAGATTTGTTATAATAAATCAAAAGCATACTATAATTTCTAAAATCATCAATATATAGATGAATCTATTTGAGGTCTCATATCATTTCATAATCGTATCAGATACGATCTTTTCAGGAAATTCGTGCTTTTTATTCCATGGTTCAGGCAGGAGTTTCTGAGAAGAAGAAACTCCGAAGTGTTAAGGAGGGGAATGTTATTGAGAAAAGAACAGCAGGAAGAAAATCATGTTTTTCAGTGGCACCCTGTTTTTTATGCAGGGCTGCAGATTGAATTAGAAGAAGAGTCGGAGCATTTGATGTTTGAGAATGAGCATCAGCTTGGAACTAAGCCCAGAGCGATTGATGTTCTTGTGATCAAGAAAACAAATGAGAGGATTTCTTCGAATATAGGAGAGATTTTCCGCCGATATAATATCATCGAGTATAAAAGCCCGTCAGATTATATGGGGATTGATGATTTCTATAAGGTTTACGCATATGCATGTTTGTATAAAGCAGATCAGAAAGAGGAAGATGCTGTTTCTATTGATGAGATCACAATTACCATCGCATGCAGCAGATATCCAAGAAAACTGATTCATCATCTGGAAAGCAGCAGAGGTTATTTTGTCAGAAAGAAGGAGAAAGGAATTTATTATGTTATGGGAGATAAGATCCCTATACAGCTGATTCTGCTGCATCAACTATCGGGTGAGAAAAATTTGTGGCTTCGCAGTTTATCGGTAAAAATGTCAGGCCGGGAAGAAGCAGAATCTTTATTAAAGGAATATGAGAAGCATAAACGAGATAAAAAATATCGTTCGGTTATGGATATGATTGTCCGGGTAAACCGGGAACAGTTTTTGGAGGTGAAAAAGATGTGTCAGGCATTAGAGGAACTGATGGCAGATGAACTGGAAGATATGAGGAGAAAAGGACAGGAAGATGGAAGAAAAGAAGGAATCGCACGTTTTGCAAAGCTGTCTGGTATTCTGCTCCGGCAGAACCGGCAGGATCTTCTGCTGAAAGCAACAGAAGACGGAGATTATATGGAGCAGTTGTTTCAAAAGTACAAAATATAGAAATTCCGCTTTGTTTCAGCACAGAATGTTAACTGTTAATTAAAATGAGTTGACAATGGTGTCTGCACTGCTTATAATCAATGGGAAAACAGACACTGGAAGTGAAAGAAGGGAATTATGATGAGTATTGTGCGGCAGTTAAAGGAAAAAGTAATGTCTGAAGAGTGGATTGGGAAAGAAGAAGCCCTGCAGCTGGCAGCAGCGCCATTGAAGGAACTGACAGAGGCGGCAGATGAGATCCGCAGGCGGTATTGCGGGGATACCTTTGATATTTGTACGATCATCAACGGAAAGTCCGGGAAATGTTCGGAAGACTGCAAATTCTGCGCCCAGAGTTCCAGATATCATACAGGGCTGAAGGACACGTATCCGCTGCTTGGAACGGAGGAACTTCTGGAGGAAGCAAAGTACAATGCGGACCGGGGCGTCCTCAGATATTCCATTGTAACATCAGGAAGATGTCTGTCAGACCGGGAGGTGGAGCGGCTTTGTGACAGCATACGAAAGATAAAAGAAGAAACAGATATCCGAATTTGTGTTTCGCCGGGGCTGCTTCAGGAGGAACAGTTTCGTAAATTAAAAGAAGCGGGAGCAGACAGGGTGCACTGCAATCTGGAATCGTCTGAAAGATACTTTCTGCAGGTGTGCACAACGCATACTTATGAGGAAAAGACTGCTGCGATACAGGCGGCGAAGCGGGTCGGACTTTCTGTCTGTTCCGGAGGGATTCTCGGACTGGGAGAGTCTGTGGAAGACCGGATCGATATGGTGCTGACGGCGCGGAAACTGGGAGTCAGATCCATACCGGTGAATGTGCTGAATCCCATACCGGGAACTCCTTACGAGAAGAATCCAGTGCTGTCAGGAGAAGAGATACTCCGGTGCACTGCGGTCTTTCGGTTTTTGATTCCGGATGGGTTGATCCGTCTGGCTGGAGGAAGAGGCCTGATGGAGGATAAAGGGAAGAAGTGTTTTCAGAGCGGGGCAAACGCGGCAATCTCAGGGGACATGCTGACAACAGCCGGAATTACGGTAGAGAGCGATATGGAAATGATCCGGTCGCTGGGATACAAAGTTTCACTATAAAAGGTTAGAAGGGCATATTTTCTATGCTCTTCTTTTTAATTTTACACAGGGATGATATAATGGTAAGGAGCTTAATGGGAGGAAAGGAAAAAAGAATGAAACAGATTGAAATTTGTATCCATCCGGATGGAAAGATTGATGCTGAGACGTTCGGCATCAAAGGAAAAGGCTGCCTGAAATATGTAGAATTACTGGAAAAAATGCTGCATGCGCAGACAGTGGATTCTGATTATACGTCAGAATATTATGAGACAGAAGAAGAATTGACGCAGATTCAGGAAACGGAAATGAAAATAAAACGATAAAAAAAGAGGAGTGGAACATTATGGGAAAGAATGAAAAAGTGAAATACATTCCCAAAACAGGTTTTGCTTTCTTTGGCCTGAGCTGTGTGACCTACTGGAGAATGTATCAGGATACGAAACGGTGGAAAGGGTATTTCCTGCTGTTTTTTCTTGCGGGACCTTTTAACCTGGCAAACCTTATATTTGGGCTGTTTAATGTAGTCAATACAATAAGAGTTAATTTTATGATGCTCCAGATCCTGATTTTCATATTACAGTGGGGAGCTGGGATAATTTCCGTGCTGAAATTCAGAAATGAATACTGGATGACCTTTGAAATGTATGGAACAGATATCAGCCAGAGAGACGAAGCCCTGCGGGAAAGAATCCGGAAAGAAACAAACATGAAAGAGCCTCTGGAAACTGATTTATCGGCTGATCATCTGCGAAAAATAAAATGGCCGTGGCTGGCTCTGCCGATGTTTGCCTGGGCCGGCTTCGGATATGCCACAGGAAAAGCCCATGTGAATAAATACATGAAATGGATGGCGGTGTATCTTCTTATGCTGTGCTGTTTCCTTTTGTGTATGATCGTGATTCCTTATGCTCATGACAGGCAGGGATGGTTTTCAGACAGCTTTATGATGACAGTTCTGCCGGAAATGAGAAGGATTATATATCTGATCTGGCTTGCAAGCATCATTCACAGTTTCTCAAAGCGAAAAGAATATCTTTTGTATCTGGAAGCCTATGAAAAAATCCGGCCGGACGAGGAAGAAATCATGAAAACAAGGGTGATGCGCTATTATGAAAAGGAAAGTCACCGAAATACAGAGAAAAAGCCGGCAAAACCTGTGCCAAAAGAAACAGAGCCAGTATCGAAAGCACCGGTCAGAGAAAGAGTGCAGAAGCCGCTTTCCGGCCGGGCTGTAGAGGTAAAACCTGAGAGTCCGGGGCAAAAGATTGATATTAACCGATGCGGGGAAGAGGAACTGGCAAAGCTTCCTGGAATTAATGCAATTTTAGCCCAGAAGGCTATCGGATATAGAGAAGAAAAAGGAGCATTCCAATCAGTGGAAGAGCTGATTGATTTTCTAGGAGTTAAGCCTCACATGGCGGTTCAGATTTTAAAAATGGCAGAAGCCATTCCGGTACAAAAGGATGACAGGAGGAAGCACATCGGACGTGTGCTTGATATCTGATTATGAGGATTCACAGAATTTTAAGAGAGACTTCTGCGGAAGGTCCGGGACTGCGTTATTGTGTCTGGGTACAGGGATGCAGCCATCACTGTCCCGGATGCTTTGCGCAGGACACCTGGGATCCGGAAAAAGGTCAGTGGATAGAAATAGAAGACATGAAAGAAGATTTGTGCAGAGCCATTCAAAGTGCAGCGAAGAAAGGGAAAAGGATGGAAGGTCTTACTCTGTTAGGGGGAGAGCCTTTTGATCAGGCGCAGGAAGCGGTACAGCTGGCGGAAGAGGCAAAGAAACATGGCCTGAGTGTCCTTACATTTACCGGTTACCGGCTGGAGGACCTGGAAAAGAAAGGACCGGAGGAAAGAGAATTATTAAAGAGAACGGATCTGCTGATCGACGGTCCTTTTGAAGAAGAAAAAAAGAGCTTTGACCGGCCGCTTGCGGGATCCTCTAATCAGAGATTTCAATTCCTGACAGACCGGTACAGCAGGGAAGATATCATGTCCTGGAAAAATTCTTTTGAAATCCGGATCGAACCGGATGGAAGGATAAGAATCAACGGGATGGGAAATACAGAAATATTGAAAAAGTATGAAAAAGGGAGGAAGCACAATGGCAGTGAAATATCACGGGATTGATGTAAAGTTTGCGAACCTGGTAAAGGCAAGATTTCCGTTTGTGTATATACCTACCTGGGAAGAAGACCGGGCGCTGCAGATGATTTTTGACGCAGCAGAAAATCCGGATTTTTTCCAAAGCGGACGGGAAGTGTATGTCTGGAGCCAGACGACTGGTATCCGGAAAAAAGGAGAACCGGGGAAAAACAATAATACAGTCCATCCGTCTGCAGCCATTGATTTTGCAGAGAAAACGGAAGAAAACATGATTCTTGTACTAAAGGATTTTCATGTATTTTTCGGGACCGGGAACCGGGCGCCGGATTACGCCCTGATTCGCAGGCTGAGGGATTATCTGTCCAGCAGCCGGTCATCAGGGATGTTTATGAAGACCATTGTATTTTTATCTCCGGTTTTAGTCCTGCCGGAAGATATGCAGAAGGAAATCACAGTCCTGGAATTTCCTCTTCCGACGGCAGATCAGATACAGTCTGTCATGGATGATCTGATTGAAACAAATGCGGATGTTATCCAGGTGGATTTAGACAAAAGTGAGAGAAGAAGTCTGGCGAAGGCAGCTTTGGGGCTGACCCTTCAGGAAGCAGAAAATGCTTTTTCCAAAGCTATGGTAGAACTGAAAGGATTAAACCGGAAGGCCTTTCGGACAGTAATGGAAGAAAAGAATCAGGTGATACGCAAAACCGGGATTTTGGAATTTATAAAATCAGATTTAAGTCTGGAAGACATCGGAGGGCTGGAGAATCTGAAAAAATGGCTGCTGAAAAGAAAAGATTCATGGGGGGACCGGGCAGCGTTTTATCATCTGCCGGCGCCGAAAGGCGTACTGATCACAGGAGTGCCTGGATGCGGAAAAAGTCTGACGGCCAAGGCCATGAGTGCGATCTGGGAACTTCCTCTTTTAAAAATGGATATGGGAAGGATTTTCAGCGGCGTGGTAGGAAGTTCAGAGGAAAATATGAGAAAAGCCATTGCTACGGCGGAAGCAGTGTCGCCATCTATTTTATGGATTGATGAAATTGAAAAGGGATTTGCCTCCGGAGGAGAAGCCACCGGGGACGGAGGAACTTCGGCGAGAGTTTTCGCGTCCTTCCTGACCTGGATGCAGGAGAAAGAGGCGCCGGTTTTTGTCATTGCCACCGCAAACAATATCAGGACCCTGCCGCCGGAATTGTTAAGGAAAGGCCGTTTCGATGAGATCTTTTTTGTGGATCTTCCGACTTTTTCAGAACGAAAGAAGATTTTTGAACTGCATATCCGGAAGAAGATATGTTCCTGCAAAGCGGGAGAAAATTTTGTTGTCACAGAAGAACTTCTGGAACATCTGGCTGCAATCAGTGAAGGGTTTGTAGGAGCGGAGATTGAACAGGTGATTTATAATGCGCTGTATGAGGCTTTCTTTGAAAAGAGAAATGTGGTGCCGGAAGATATTGATCAGGCAGCGGCCATGACGATTCCGCTGTCCGTGACACAAAAGGAGCAGATCAGGGAACTGAGAGAATGGGCCAATATCAGAGCCGTAGCTGCCACAGCCAAGGAAGATCTGAAACAGTATCAGGTCAGCGGACAGTCGCATAAAGATGATAAAGAAGGAGATATTAATGCGAGCCGGGGAGGACGGCTGCTTGATTTTTAGGAGGTAGATCATGTCAATGACATTAACGATGGTTGCATTGTCTGTCGCAGTGACCGGCACGTGCAGCATAAGCAGTATTCGGACATTCCTTAAATTCCGACAGCAGGAAAAAATGCTGGGAAGGGAGACGGCCAGAAGGATTGAGACGAATTTCACAGATGAAAGTCTTTTGATCAAGACATTAAAAGAACATGGAATGGAAGTAACGCTGGAAGAAGATGGGGCAGTCCGGGCGTCTGCGGAAGAGAAGGAACTGATATATGCAAAGAACCCGCAGGGAGTCTATGAAGTGGATTTAGGCGGACAGCCGGAGTCAGAAGAGCTGGTTCAGGAATTAATCCTGCTGGAAGAAGAGTATGGATTTAATGTTCAGGAATTTACGTATCAGAGACTGAAAGAACATCTCTCGTCAGAAGGAATGGAGGTTCATTCCGAAGAGGTATTAGAGGATAATACCATTAAGATCGTCCTTAATGTGTAACCCGGTCAAAAGAGAAACATAAGAAAGGAAATCAGACATGCCATTTTTCATGATCAGAAATGATATTACAAAAGTCAGAGCCGATGCGATTGTAAATCCGGCCAACGAGGAACTGCTGGAGGGAAGCGGAACCAGCCGGGCCATCTATCTGGCAGCAGGGGAAGAAAAGCTGGACAAAGCCTGCCGTAAGATTGGAAGATGTGAACTGGGAAAGGCAGCGGCAACTCCTGCCTTTCGTCTGACTGCGCAGTATATTTTTCACGCTGTGGGACCGGTATGGATCAATGGGGAAAGAGGAGAGGAAGAAATTCTCTATCATACTTATATGGAAACCCTGCGTCTGGCAGAAGACTACCGTCTGGATTCCATAGCGTTTCCGCTGCTTTCCGCAGGAAATTACGGTTTCCCAAAAGAGATTGCCATGAGAACTGCGGTAAGAGCCATCAGTGAGTTTCTTATGGATCATGAAATGACGGTATATCTGGTTCTTTATGACCAGGATTCTTTTGCTATCAGCAGGAAATTGTCAGAATCCATAGAAGCTTACATAGACGATCACTATGTAGAAGAAAATGATGAAAGGATTCCGGGAGATGAAGATTACCCGGAAACGGCAAAAGAAGAATTTCGGATGAAACTGGATAATATACCGGTTACGGCATCCATGCCGCGTCCGCAAAGAGCCGCACAGCGCATTGAACAGAGAGCAGATCAGGAAGTTCAGATGAATTTTCTGGAACAGCTGCTGAGAAAAAAAGAAGAAACCTTTTCTCAGGCACTGCTGCGGATGATTGATGAGAGAGGCTTGAAGGATTCTTATGTATACAAGAAAGCAAATATTGACCGGAGACATTTTTCAAAGATTCGGAATCATCCGGATTATACGCCAAATAAAAAGACAGTGATCGCATTTGCGGTTGCGCTGGAACTGTCTCTGGAGGAAACCAATGATCTGCTGATGAAAGCAGGATACGCATTTTCCAACTGTTCAAAATTTGATGTGATCATTCGTTATTTCATTGAAAAAAAAGATTATGATATTTTTGAGATTAACGAAGCATTGTTTTCATTTCATCAGCCGACACTGGGAGAATAAATGTCTCCTGTCATGCGACCAAACCAATTCAGAAATCCGGTATCATAAGCTTATCAAAAGAAAGGAAGGTAAGCAGAATGAAAAAAGGATTAACAGAATTGGTTTTTATTTTAGATAGAAGCGGCTCTATGGCAGGACTGGAAAGTGACACCATCGGCGGGTTTAACGGAATGATCCGGAAACAGAAAAAGCAGAAAGGCAAGGCAAATGTAACGACTGTTTTGTTTGATGACCGCTGTAATGTGATTCATGACAGGTTTCCGTTAAAAACAATTCTGCCGATGACGGAAAGGGATTATTATGTAGGAGGCTGCACGGCGCTGCTGGATGCGGTGGGAAAGACAATCCAAAAGATGGCGAATATCCAGAAACATCTGCCGGAGAAAAAAAGAGCGGAGAAAGTGATTTTTGTTATCATGACAGATGGAATGGAAAATGCCAGCCGGGAATATGGATATAAGGAAGTAAAATCCATGATTGAAAAAGAAAAGGAAATCTACGGATGGGAGTTCCTGTTTCTGGGCGCCAATATTGACGCGGTGGCGGAAGCAGGCAGAATGGGAATCCGAGCAGACCGATCCGTTACTTTTCAAAATGACAGCCAGGGAATCGCGGTAAATTATCAGGCAGTGGAAGAAACCTTAAGCTGTATGCGGGCAGCAGCTTCTATGGCTCAGGTTGATGGCAGATGGAAAGAGGCAATCGAGAAAGATTACAGAAAGAGAAAGGGGAAAAAATAATATGGCAGTACTTGGAGCCATACTGGGAGATATTGCAGGGTCCCGATTTGAATTTAAACGGCCGTTTCGGCTGGATATACAGAACTGCGAACTGTTTACGAAAGATTGTGAATTTACGGATGATACGGTGATGACACTGGCGGTCAAAAAAGCGGTCATAACGAGAGCAGATCTTGTGAAAACCATGAAGGAAATCGGAAGGCATTATCCTGACTGCGGATATGGGGAAAGTTTCGCAGGTGGATACTGGGAGAAGATACAAAACCTTATAACAGTTATGGCAACGGATCCGCCATGAGAGTGTCTTTTATAGGGGAATATTTTAACCGTTTGGAAGATGTGGTCCGGGAAGCGGAAAAAACGGCAGCAGTGACTCATAATCATCCGGAGGGAATCAAGGGAGCCGTTGCCACGGCGGTATGTATCTGGATGGCAAAGAATGGAAAAACAAAAGATGAAATTTATGATTATGTGATAAAGCAGTATCCGGCAGAAACTTATGAATACAGCATAGATAAGGATTTGAATTATCTGAGAAAACATTACCGCTGGAATGAAACCTGCATGGGAAGCGTGCCGGCAGCCATGAGATGTTTTTATGAGAGCAGTTCTTTTGACGGCTTTATGAGAAATCTGTTTCAGCTGAACTGTGACTGTGATACCATTGGAGCAATCGGCGGAGCCGTAGCAGAAGAATTCTATCATGGCGTCGGATTTGACGGGGAAGAGATTCTGAGAAGATATCTGGATGACAGACTCTGGGAAATATGGAAATTATAAAATTCCGTTCCATCCGGTTAATTGAAAAAATAATTGCAACATATTTGTTGCAGTTAGAATTATAAAGTATAAGAATCATGGAGTTGCAGTTGTAACTTCATGGTTTCTTTTTTGTCTTTTTTCCAGTATAGTTATCCTTGTCCTGCCTTCGGATTGGAGGAAACTATGAATAATAAACATCTTACATATGATGACAGACTGGTAATTCAGGCGGGTCTGCAGCAGGGGCTGAAAGTAGCACAGATTGCTAAAAATATCGGAAAGCACAGGTCCACTGTCAGCAGAGAGATCAAAGCACACCGCAGATTGGTCTCCACTTC
>DWWD01000020.1 GCA_019119895.1 Candidatus Anaerostipes avistercoris
GTCCATGAAGCGGTCAAAGGTGAGGACGGAAGCCGGGAACAGGAGGTAGAAATCTTCTACCGCTTTATCGGCAAAATCGAATGACACATCTTGAGATACCCAACAATATCTTTAACTAAGGGAAACGGGAGAAACAATACCAGATATCCGGCAGTCGAAAAAAATGGCGGTACTCTATCATATGTCTTTGGATGAGCTGATTGATTTCGATATTGACTTGGCAGAAATTCAGGAGACAATCGAACGAACCAGCGAGGAGACAGAAAATAAAATCAATTGGACTAATGCATGGGGAAAGAAATATCCAATTTTACTGAAATATCAGGATAAAGTCAATATTGCCAATTACGCATACCGATTAAATAAGATGCTGGATGAGATAGAAGAGGAATATCAATTCAATAAACAGGATGCGATGCTGGTGCTGAAAGATATCTTATATAATGTATGGAAAAAACGTAAAAATTCAAAATAATGGAACTGAAAATTGTAAATTCATGCAAAGGTACAATAGATGAGAAAAATAGTTCATCTGACGGCAGTCGTGTCCTTCCTGATAACCATTATATTTGGTATTGTTTTTATAAAATATAGGAAATCTGCTGCTTTAACAATATGCATCACATTTGGAACGATAGCATACCATTTTGCAATGAGACTGGCAGTGGGAGCAGATCTTATCTTTGTTATTATTCAGCGTTATAATCGGCCCAGGATTGTACGGATGGCCAAAAGAATGAAACGACGTGAATGAGGAGGTATTGGTATGAAAATTGAAATCGGAAAAGAATTCCCGCGCTATTTTCGGTCCTTATACCCGGAAGAGTTCGAATTGTTTTCTCATTTTGAGACAACATCAGGAATTCCCAATGTTTTGTTTGCCATAACTACATGGAAGGAAAATGGGAAACCAAATGTGTGCTTTCATGGGTGGAGCTGTTTTCACGGAGATAAGACGGCGTTTTTTGCTGTCATGGGGAATTTGTATCAGCATACGCATACTTATGCCAATATTCAAAGAGATCAATGCTTCTGCATTAACTTTCTTCCGATCAGCTATTATGACAGACTGGTGGAGACGATTCATCATAATGAAGAGAAAGAGGATGAATTTGCCGTGGGAAATTTTACGCTGGAAGAGGCAAAGACGATCCATGCACCTGTGATCCAGGAAGCGTTTATGAACATCGAATGCAGTCTGAAGGAAATGAAAGACTTAAGCGGCGCCGGGATCACATCAATGGTCATAGGACAAGTTCAGCATATTTCGGTTGAAGAAGAGTATGCGCGGGGTGATGAAAAACGATATGGGAAAGATGGTTTTATGATGTTAGTGCCGGGGCAGCAGAATCTGGTAACCGGTGAGGCCGGACAGTCTGCGATCGCTACGGTAAACATTGAGAAATATGATTAAAATCAGGGGAGGGAAATGGACAGAGGATTAATTGGTCAGGCAGTATCAAAATTCATCATAGGGTTTGCAGTGACAGGCATACTGATATTTTTGCCGGCGGGAACATTTGATTATTGGAATGCGTGGCTGCTTCTGGGAGTTTTGTTTATCCCTATGCTCCTGGCAGGAATCGTGATGATATTAAGAAATCCGGAATTGCTCCGGAAGCGCCTGAAAATGAAAGAGGAAGAGACAGAGCAAAAAAATGTGATAAAAATCAGTATATGTATGTTTGCTCTGGGATTTGTAACTGCGGGATGCAATTATCGTTTTGGGTGGATCCTTATACCTGAATGGATTTCCTGGGCGGCAGCCGGGATTTTCCTGCTTGCTTATCTGTTATACGTAGAAGTGATGCGGGAAAATATGTATTTATCCCGGGCAGTAGAGATACAGGAAGATCAGAAAGTGATTGATACAGGGTTGTATGGCATTGTCCGGCATCCCATGTACAGTGTAACAATTATCTTGTTTCTTTCCATGCCATTGATTCTGGGTTCAGTTATTTCTTTTGTTATTTTTCTTATATATCCGGTTGTTCTTGTGAAAAGGATTGAAAATGAAGAAAAAGTTCTGAGAGAAGGCCTGGAAGGGTATGAGACGTATCAAAAGAAAGTGCGGTATCGAATGATTCCGTTTATTTGGTAATTGTCTATAGAGACATAAAAAAGGTTCTGTTTTGACGGGAGAAAGCAGTCTGGACGGAGCACTTCGGGAAGTGAAAGATGAAGTTGGTATTGTATTAGACAGAAGAAACGGAAAATTAATTTCTCAAACCAGACGGGATACAGTGCAGGACTTTTATGATGTCTGGCAATAGGATTAAGTTTGGAAGTGGCATTCGGACTTCTGCTGGACAAACTTGCCCTTGGTATGGTATGCGGCGTAATAGTGGGATGTCTGCCTAATTTTAAAAATAAGGGAAAGAAATAATTCTTATTTTGTGATAATGACGATTTTGAATTTGTACGGAGGTATCTTATGGAAGAATTAAAGGCTATTATGGAGAAGTTTGCAGCTGCTGAATGGGATTTAATATCTGTTCCTGCGCAAAAATGGCTGGATGGAAAAATTGATAAAGAAACTCTGGTATTAGCAATTAAGCAGGCAGATAGCGAATGTGGCAGCTGTGGCTGTGAATTAGATTCATTATATAAAAGAGCGCTGGAACTTCTTTGAAAATTATTTCATCCATTAATTCAAAAATTCACAAACCCAGCTGTCAAAATGAATCGATAGAAGAGGAGTAAAGTATTTGTCAAATAGAATAGATTATAAAAACAAAGCTATAAATTGTGTAAAGGATACTGTGTTGCCATTACAAAAGGGTCAATTCGAAGAATGTGGCTGTAGTTTAGACGAACAATATAAAAAATATGGAAACACAGAAAGCTTCTTTGGAAAAGTAATAGAACCAGGGCATATATATGAAATTGGTTATCCAAAGTGTGTATGCTCTGAAGTTTTATCTGGAAAAGTAAGCAGCGCAAAACATTGTGAATGTTCCAGGCAAAGTGTGCTGTATATTCTGGAACAATTGCTGCCGGATAAAACGATTACGATAAAAACAATAGAAACGGTTTTAGGTGGAGCAAAGAAATGTCGTTTTCGAGCAACAGTAGAATAAAACAGGTCTTTTATGGAATTGTTGCATAGAGAATGTTGGTTGAAAAAGAGGTGCAGGAAGAAGGAGAATGAAAACAATTTTTTTGCATGGCCTGGGACAGACAGCGCATGACTGGCAGGCCGTGATCCAACGGATTTCGTTATCAGATATTGACTGTCTGGAACTATTTTCGCTGCCGGAGGGAAATATATCCTATTCTGAAATACTGACAAAACTGGAAGAACGATATGAAAGAGAGGATGAGCCTTTCCGCCTTTGCGGTTTGTCGCTGGGAGCGCTTCTTGCGCTTGATTATGCGATTTGCCATGGGGATAAGGTGGATTCTCTGGTTCTTATTGGCGCTCAGTATAAAATTCCAACTCGCATGATTGATTTTCAGAATTTTATATTTCGGTGTATGCCTGAGAAAACATTTAAAAACATGGGAATGCCAAAGAAAGATACCATTCAACTGTCTCATTCCATGCGGACTTTGGATTTCAGTTCCAGATTAATGGATGTAACGTGTCCGGCGGTTATTATCTGTGGAGAAAAAGACAGGGCAAATTTGAAAGCATCAAAGCAGCTGGCGGAACTTTTGCCGCAGGCAGAACTGCATATTGTTCCTGGCGCCGGACATGAAATCAATAAAGAATCTCCGGAAGCGATTGCTGCGGTTTTGTGAAAGAATCCGGAAGGAGAAATAAATAACAGAGGAGGTATCATGTTATGAAAGATATGATTGCATATTGCGGACTTGACTGTGAAAAATGTGATGCATATCGTGCGACGATTAGCGATGACCAGGCACTGCGGTATTCGGCAGTGCGCCCTGAAAAAAGAAGTGACAACATGCGGTGAATGTTCTGAACTGAATCACTGTAAGACAGCTGGGGCGATTATTGCTAACAATTCGGATGTACTGCATCATTTGAAAGAATAGATTAAAATTTGAGAAAGAGACAGAATGATTGAAAGTAAATAAGAGAATTCATTATGGAAATCAGAGAAGTTAAGAAAGATAAGAAAAAATACCTGCATCTATTGTTGCTGGCAGATGAACAGGAAGATATGATTGATCGCTATCTGGAACGTGGAACCATGTATATATTATTGGATGACGAAAGCGTGAAGTGTGAGTGTGTTGTTACGGATGAAGGAAATGGAATCCTGGAATTGAAAAATATAGCTGTGGAGCCGGCGTTTCAGGGAAAGGGATATGGGAAAAAACTGATTCATTTTATTGCTGATCAGTATCAGACGCAGTATTCCATGCTGCAGGTGGGAACAGGGGACAGTCCTCTGACCGTTCCGTTTTACGAGAAATGTGGATTTCACCGGTCTCACAGAATCAAAAACTTTTTTACGGATCATTACGATCACCCTATTTATGAAAATGGTATTCAGCTGATTGATATGATTTATCTGCAAAAAGAATTATAAACATTGTTTGCGGGAAACAGATACAATAAAGACAAGAGGGAAGAAGATGGAAAGGGAATATTTTTTAACGACAGATAGAATAGGATTTTCGGATGAACGGTTAAATACAGATTTGGATGACTCCGCGGAAGAACAGTCTGCAGGCAGAAATGCAGTTTTATATATCCATGGAAAAGGCGGAAGTCATCTGGAAGCAGAACAATATAGGAAAAACTGCCCGGGATTTGACATAATCGGAGTTGACTATGAGGTCGATGTTCCGTGGATTGTGGAGGATAAGATACGGCAGGTATATGATGAAGCGGAAAAAAAGTATCAGCATATAGATGTCATCGCCAGCAGCATAGGAGCATATTTTGCAATGCATTCTTTACAGAAAAAACACATCGAAAAGGCATTATTCATATCACCGATCGTGGATATGGAAAAATTGATTCTTGATATGATGAACTGGGCAGGTGTATCAGAGGAGGAGCTTGCCGGAAAAGGGGAGATTCCGACAGATTTTGGAGAAACATTGTCGTGGGAGTATCTGTGTTTTGTGAGGGAAAATCCAATCTGCTGGAACGTTCCGACAGAGATATTATATGGCGGGAAAGATAATCTTACTTCCCGCAAGACCATAGAGCAATTCACAGACTGCCATAATGTCAGACTTACTGTGATGGAAGAAGGCGAACATTGGTTTCATACAAAAGAGCATCTTACGTTTTTGGATCGGTGGATGAAAGATATTATGCTCACTGAAACAGAAAAATCAGAATCTGATAATAAAATAAAAATCAGAATTGCGGACGTGGGTGATTATATTCAGGTCAGAGATTTTTATTATTCACTAATTGATGCGATGGAAGATGCGGAGTACAAACCAGGATGGGAAAGAGATATATATCCGACACAGGAATTTTTAGTACACTC
Source organism: Candidatus Anaerostipes avistercoris (assembly GCA_019119895.1). GTDB lineage: Bacteria > Bacillota > Clostridia > Lachnospirales > Lachnospiraceae > Anaerostipes > Anaerostipes avistercoris. Next base: position 5,421 of record DWWD01000020.1, read on the forward strand.
CATTGAAAAAGGCAATTTGTATATTGGACGAGTAAATGAGTATATTGCCGCCTGTATGGTAGTAAACCATGAATATAATGATGGCTATCACAATGCCCGGTGGTCTGTCAATGTGAAGGATTCCGAACTTTTTGTGATTCATGCGCTCGGAGTTCATCCTGCTTATTCTGGAAAAGGCATAGCAAAGCAGATGGTTCAGAAAGTAATCAACACAGCTCGTGAGCAGAAAATAAAAACCATACGGCTGGATGTTCTTGAGGGAAATATTCCGGCAGAACAGGTATATACCCAAATGGGATTTGTTTACTGCAGTACGATAAAAATGTTTTATGAAGATACAGGCTGGACAAATTACCGGCTGTTTGAATATATTGTGAATTAAAAATGAATATGATCAATGTTAATTATCGTTGCTTGCGAAGAGATTCTTCCTGCGGATATACTGAAAACAGCTCCGGAGCGAAAATTTATTTTGAAAGGAATGTTTGCATATGATTAACGATAATATCAAACGATATCGGAAAGAAAAGGGATATAGTCAGGAAGAAATGGCAGTAAAACTTCATGTAGTGCGGCAGACTGTGTCAAAATGGGAAAATGGGAGGTCTGTTCCAGACGCGGAGGTGCTGATTCGCATGGCAGAGGTTTTGGATGTTTCTGTCAATGATCTCCTTGGAATCGAAATCGAGAGGGATGATGTCAAAGATCTGACCAGTGAACTTGCACGAGTGAATGAGGTGCTGGCAGAGAAAAACAGGCAGGAAAATCTTGTAAAAAGAGCCAGTGAAAAGAGAGGACTGATTCTGTTTCTGTCTTTTGCTTCTATGCTGGCGGTGCTGGGTATAAAAAATCCGGTGGTTTCGGTTGTACTGTCAGGAGGATGTATTCTGGCAGCGGTTTTCATCCTGTATCGGAATCTTGCGCTGATGACCAGTGTGACGACAGATGATATGAGATTAAAGGTTCTTAAAATTACAACAATATTTAATATCGGCATTCTGATGGGAGGAATCATTTTAGCAGCATTGACAGCCGCCGGCGTTCTTCGGTTTTCGGAACAAGAAGAGAAAATGACGGCAATGTTTATTGTTGCATGCATTATGGTTTTTATGGGAATTGTTTCTCCGAAACTTCCGTTTACGAGACATACCGGATTAAGGCTGCCATGGACCATCAGAGATCAGGAGACGTGGGATCTTGCCCATAGAATTTTAGGGTATATTTCGCTCCCGCTGGCGCTATTATATGTTGCCTGCTCATTGACGATGGAACCTTTTCAGCAGATAACTCTTGTGACCGTACTGCTCTGGATCGGTATCCCGGGAGGAATTTCTTATATTTTCTATTGGAGAAAAATACATGGAAATGTACTGCCCTGAAAAGAAACATAAGTAAACTAAAATCAGGATTATTTATGTTATGATATTATGGTAAAAGAAGGTTAATCTGATCAAAAAGGAGTACAGGAAGATGAAGAAAATGTTATTAGTATCTATGCTGCAGCATTCTGCGGATCTGGTAAAAAAAGTGGAACCGGATCTTGCAGGGAAGGTGGTAACCTATATTCCAACAGCAGGTATTGCGGAAGAAATCGAAGGGATGGTTGAAGAAGAAACAGAAACACTGAGCCGTTTGGGGCTGGAAGTGGATGTATTAGAGATTTCCACCGCTTCCCATCAGAAGATGAAGGAGAGCCTGATAAACAATGATCTGATTTTCGTTGGTGGCGGAAATACTTTTTTCCTGTTGCAGGAACTGAGGAGAACAGGAGCGGATCAGATTCTGACAGATCAGGTAAACAACAGAAAACTTTATATTGGAGAGTCGGCAGGGGCTATTGTGGCGTGTCCGGATATCGGATATTCTGCAGAAATTGACAGTGTAGAGAAAGCGCCTGATTTAAAAGACTATACAGGGCTGAATCTGGTGGATTTCTATCTTGTGCCGCACATTGATAATGAAGGAATGGGTTCGGGGGCGAAACGAATCATAGAAAAATATTCTGATCAGATGGAGATGAAAGTTCTTCGGGATGATCAGGCAATCTGGATCGAAGGATCGGAAATTACGGTTCTATAAAGAAACGGAGGGAAAGGGAGTGATTCGTAAATTTCAAAAGACAGATATTGACAGAGTGGCAGACATTTGGCTCAATGGGAATCTGGAAGCACATTCTTTTATTCCGGCAGGATATTGGAAAGATAACTTTGATATGGTCAAAAAAATGCTGGAATCTGCTGAAATTTATGTTTATGAAGATGAGAAAGGAATCCAGGGATTTGCCGGCTTAAACGGGTGCCATATTGAAGGCATTTTTGTTGAAGGGAAGGAACGATCTAAAGGAATCGGAAGACAGCTGCTGGAATTTGTGAAAAATATAAAAGAGCAATTAAGTCTGAATGTATATATGAAAAACGAGAAGGCGATGAAGTTTTATCTGCGGGAAGGATTTATAATCCAGGAAAAGGGTGTGGATCCTGACACAGGGGAACAGGATTGTCGTATGATATGGAAACAGCAGGAAAAATAATGGCAGAAAGAATACATTTTCAAGCATTATAGTTTGCAATATGATACTATCCTGATATACTTAAGTTTGGAAAGATAAAATGACAAAGATAAAAACGCAATGCGCATCTGCAGCGATGTGCTAGAGCCGGTAGGTAGCCCGGCCGTCCCGTCCCAACTGGGCGGGGTAAGTAACCTGCCCCTCCGGGTTGTCCGTTCTTTGTCCATAACAGTTTAAAGGAGGGAGTCGTTATGGACAGGGTAAATGGAACGCTGACAGTTTTCTTTGAGGATCCATTCTGGATTGGCGTTTTTGAACGCCGGACAGGTGAAGAGCTGTCTGTCTGTAAAATTACATTTGGTGCAGAGCCAAAGGAGTATGAAGTATATGATTTTATTCTCAGACATTATGGGGATTTGAAATTCAGTCCGACGGTTCGGAGTACAGGGAAGAAGAAAGCGGATAATCCCAAGCGAAGACAGCGCGCTGCCAAAAAACAGGTGCGGCAGACAGGAATCGGAACAAAATCCCAGCAGGCTTTACAGAAACAGCGGGAAATGCTGAAGGAGGAGCGTCGGAAAAATGTCAGAGAGAAGAAGGAAGCCTGGAAGCGGCAGAAATTTATTCTGAAGCAGCAAAAACGAAAAGAAAAACATAAAGGACACTAGAGGTGTTCTGGCGCAGATTCACAGGAGGAATGATGGTACTAAAGAGGCTGAAACACAGGTTTTCTGTATGTAAAGTAAAGGATTATTCCATGGTTGATTTCAATCAGGAGTTTTGTTTTACAGGAAAGACAGAGGAAGAGAACTCCCTGGTCTGCATGACAGAAAATGTTCCGGAGAATGTAACAGAACAGGATGATGGATGGAAGGCATTCCGCATTCAGGGAGTTCTGGATTTTTCTCTGATTGGAATTTTGGCTAAAATCGCAGGATTATTGGCAGAGAACAAGATTGGCATTTTTGCGATTTCAACTTATAACACAGATTATATTCTGACCAGGGAAGAAAATTATGAAAAGGCACTTGAAGTATTAAAGCAGGCCGGATATCAGATCATCGATTAATATCAGAAACGATGACATTTGAGAACTCCTGATTACCGTTTGAGAATTGTTCCTTATATTTTCCCTCTCAGATGATATACTTGCGTTATGAATCACAAGGAGGGAAAAATTATGGATCGAACATCAATTTCACAGGAGTATCTTTTGCTGGTGCTGGATAAAAACGGGTATATACCGCCGATGCGCAGAGAGGAATCCAATGCAGGACTCACAGCGGCGTGTTTCATGGATCTACTCTTAAATGAAATCATTACAGTAAATAAGAAACAGATTACAGTGACAGATGATCTGCCGCAGGAGCTTGCTTATCTCACTCCAATTTATACATATTTAAAAGAAAAAAACCGCTCTGTCAGTAAAATGATGACAGACTATGCGGCAGGAGTCAGACTGAAACCGCTTATGACGGAGATAGGAGAAGCTATGGCTGCGGACGGTATGGTTTCGAAGGGAGAGGGTGGTCTGTTTGGAACAAAAGTCACTTATTTTCCTGACAAAAGCAGAAAAGAAGAATTGTTAGCGCATATAAAATCTGCAGCTGCGGATCAGAGCAAAATGACGGCTCATGATATGGCATTGATTTTTCTCCTGCAGAAAACAAAGAATCTGAATCAGTATTTTTCAAAGTATGAACGGGAGCAGTGGAAGACAGTATGGAAGGACATAAAAAAGGATCCGCAGAATAAACAGCTGTCAAAAATGATCGATGAATTGAATGACTGGATAACAGTTGTTCTGGCCGCGGTTCTGATGTATATATAGAAGGAAGCGGCTGCTGAAAAAAATAAGGAGGATGAAAATCCATGAAAAGTATGATTGTGTATGGCTCACAGTATGGGACAACACGCTTTTATGCCGAAAAACTGTCAGAACTGACAGGCATAGAAACGATCAGTTATGAACAGGCAGCGGATGTATCCGGCTGTGAACTGGTGATTTATCTGGGAGGCTTATACGCTGGCGGGGTGAAAGGATTAAAACGCACAGTAAAATATTTTCCGCAGAAAGCAGAATTAATTCTGATTACTGTTGGCCTGGCAGATCCTGCCGATCCGGAAAATGTAAAGAATATAAGAGCGTCTCTTCAGAAACAGCTGCCGGAGAATGTATATAAAAGCGCCAGGATATTTCATCTTCGGGGAGGAATTGATTATAAACAGCTTACATTCAAACACAAAACGATGATGAAGCTTTTGTATAATTCTGTAAAAAATACGCCTCCGGAAGAAATGACGGCAGAGACAAAGGCGATGATAGAGACCTACAATCAAAAGGTAAATTTCGTGGATAAAACGACATTGAAGCCGATTGTAAACGAAATAGAAAAGATATTGTCAGGGGGTAAAAGATGATCATACGGCAGGAAGAAGAAAAAGATTACGAAGAGGTATATCAGCTGGTAAAAGAAGCCTTTGAGACCGCTGAGGAAAGCGATGGAACAGAGCAGGATCTGGTAACAGCATTGAGAAACAGTGAATCTTTCGTACCGGAATTATCTCTGGTGGCAGTCGAGGATGGAAAGATCATCGGACATATTTTATTTTCAAAAATAATGATCGGCGGCAGAGAGGAACTTGCGCTTGCGCCATTATCGGTGCATCCGAAATGGCAGAGGAAGGGAATCGGTCTTGCGCTGATGGCAAAAGGCCATGAGGCTGCCGGAAAGCTGGGATACGATTATGCGGTCGTACTGGGCTATGCAGGATATTATCCCAAAGCAGGATATGTACCTGCCGGCAGATATGGAATCAGAGCACCTTTCGATGTGCCGGATGAAAATTTTATGGCAGTCCGGTTAAATGATCAGGCAGAGAATCTAAATGGCGTGGTTCAGTATGACAAGGCATTTGGAATCTGAAAATAAAATCGAAGATAAAGGGGAATGGAAATGCAGATTGAAGGAAACCAAAAAGAACTGGATGCGATGAAAGAATTTCATAAAGGGAACAAGCAGGAAGGCCTCCGGCTTCAGGAAGAATTTGCCGCTGCGTTTCGTGAGGAATATAAGGACAAAGATCATTGTCCCTGCAGGAAAGCCTGTCGTTATCACGGAAACTGCAAAGAATGTGTGGCAATCCACAGAGCTCATCAGGAGCATGTTCCAAACTGCATGAGGCCGATGCTGAATAAAAAGATAAAGATGTTATCGGAATTGACGGAACATTCCATTGCGGATGAGATTGAACCGCCAAAAGAGGTGCTTCGAAAAGAATTTCTTTGATAAAGGAGTCAGGATATGACAAGAGTCTGGATGTCACTGCAGACAAAAGAAAAGAATCACTACGTTATCCGCTTTACAGCAGGAATAGCAGGAATTATCCTGCTGGCGTTTCTTCTTGTTTTTCTGTGTGCCCGCATTATGATAGAATTGGATGAATATAAGGAAATAGTATCTCTTTTGATGTGCATTGAGGTGACAGGACTTATCATTTCTCTTTCGGTATGGTTAGGACGCACTCTGCAGCGGGATGCTATGATTTTCTATGAAGATCCATCAGGAAGATTGTACGTTTCGGACGTCCGGCAGTATATCGGATACCGCAGGGGAATCATTGGCGCTGTGCAAATGGCGTTATTGACGCAGAGAGAATTGGCAGGGCTGAAAAAGCAGGTGGAGCGTCAGGGGGGTCATTCCGATGGAATGACAGAGATTCTGAAGGTTGATGTCATGAAAGAACATCCCGGTTTTTATTCTCTGGTTTGCCGGGTAAAATACGGGGAAAAACGGACAGGCAGGAGAACCTATATTCTGGGAAAAGGATATGATAATGAAAGTCAGCTGCTTTATGTGCTGGAACGAAAAAAGAAATGGGAAAATTCTGTTGAGATAGAAAAGAGCAGAAAACCAATATACATATTTTTAAGCTTTTTCGTATTTTGTATCTTTGCGGGATTGTGTTTTTGCAGCCATCCATACTTTGCGAGACTGCCGCAGAATATATATTTTCCGAGTCTTGGATGTGCGTTTGCGGCATTTTGCTGTACGATTTATTTTACAGTTCAATATCGGAGAGGTGAATAAACCGGGAGGTGAGGAAAGATGCTGGAGATTATTTTTATTATTGCCGGAATTGCTGTGCTGTGTTACACGATGCTCCTGAAAGGAAATGCATGGCAGTCATTTGTGGATTCTCATAAGAAAGAGAAATCAGACTGCGAAAAGAAGAAATGAAAGCAGAAAATTCGAGCGGAAGATGAGGAGACAAGAAGTGGACATTAAAATATACGATACACTGCCGGAAGAAGCAGTCAGAATCAGAGAAGTAGTTTTTGTAGAAGAACAGGGATTTCAGGATGAATTTGATGAGATTGATTCTTACGCAAAGCATCTTGTTCTGTTTGACGGGGAAAAACCGATTGCTGTCTGCAGATTTTTCCGGGACAAGGAAACAGAAGATTTTACAGTGGGAAGGATTGCTGTCCTGAAAGAATACCGGGGACAGAATATCGGCACAAAGGTTCTGAAAGCCGCAGAGGAAGCCATAAAGAACGAGAAGGGCAGCAAAATCTGTCTTCACGCACAATTGCAGGCAAAGGATTTTTATGGAAAACAGGGCTATCTGCAGTATGGGGACATGGATTATGAAGAATTCTGTCCCCATATCTGGATGTGCAAAAAACTGGAATCATGTGACAACATTACGGCGTAAATAGGAGAAAATCATGAGAGAAGTAAATCCCATGGATACGGACCGGGCAAAGAGCTGGCAGCTGTATATTGATGCGCCCATGCCTATGGTTACAATCTTTAAAACCCTGGATATATCCAATCTGCTGAAGCCGGAAAAAGCAGGATACAAACTCAATATGCTGCTGTGTTACTGTATCTGTCTTGCGGCAAATGATACGAAGGAATTTCATCTTCTTCCTGTGGGGAAGAAAATGATGGAATATGAGAAAATAGGGATCAATGTAATTGTCGCCAACCGGGACGGCGGAATCAATTCCTGTGATATTCCAGGATTTTCAGACCTGCAGGAATTCAATCAGGCCTATCTGGAGCTGACACAGAAAGTACGGGAGACTTGTCAAGATTATGAGATCGAGAATCATATGATCATCGGGACGTCCAGTCTGGTGAAATATGAAATTGACGGTGTGATGAATATGTACAGTGGTATTTTTAACAATCCGTTTATGATATGGGGAAGATACCGGAAAGAGGAATCCGCATATAAACTGCAGGTATCTTTTCAGTTCCATCATGTACAGATGGATGGTATGGAAGCATGTGAATTTTTAGAGAGGCTGCAGGAATATATTTCAGAACTTTAACAGAGGAGTGATCGTTCGAATCATTCCTCTGTTTTTACCTTCTTATATTCAGATGTTATATTTTTGGAAAAGTTCTTTACGGTATGCTTCATCTTCGGATGCTCTGAGAAGCTGTTCCTGCTGATTTTGCCGCAGTAATATTCCGGAGAGTTTGGCAAAGCGAAGGATTCCTTCCTGGTTTCCATGCTTTTCACCGGCTTCCCAGCCGCTCTTTCTCATAGCTTCCAGTTCATCTGCCATCAATTCTTCCAGTGCCCGACACATTTTCTTCACCTCCATAAACAATTCCTGATTGGCTCTTACGATCAGATCCATGACAGACCGATATCGCTCGTCCTTTTTATGTTTCCTGTATTCCTGGATCAGTATTTCTGCCTCTTTCCATCCTGACAGCTTTCCGCCGATGCTTCGCAGCCAGAGATTCTTTTCTCTGGATAAGCGATGGAGCAGGATAAGCTGGATGGGGATCCCCATGCCTGAAATATGATAGATTCCCTGTTCCACAGATTTTACCTGACAGCATTTTTCCTTTCGAAGATAACGGATCAGGTTCCGCGGATATCTGCTGCAGGCAAATGTGATCGTGATTTCTTCCATCCGGATGTTGTTTTCTGACTTATAGAGGCATGCATAAGCGTATACTTTATAAAAGTCATTGATGCTGATATAATCGGCTGGGCTTTTATACTCAATGACGTTAAACTGCCGAAAGATTTTTCCAATGTTCTTTTGGACTGGCAGACGGATGTCTTTTTTCAGGATCAGAACGTCAATCTCCAGAGGTTTCGTGCCCAGTTGATGTTCGTTTTCCCATACCAGATTTTTATGGTCTGCTCCTAATTCAATCTGCAGATCGGCATAGAATGCCGGATGCCATTGCAGCCGCGCTTCTGTTTTTTCTTCTTTCATCCTGACCTCCTTTTTTATGTTCAGGAGGTTCCGTCTTTCCGAAAACTCCTGCTGTATGAATGGAACGAAGCATGAATTTTCTAAAAAGACGCCGTTGATTCGGCGATGAGATGCTGTGAGACTCTGGATTGTCAATCCTCAGAAACGGATGATAATAGAAAATGTATATGCTTTCTTATATAATATCAAATATATACTGAATTGTAAATACCTTTCGAAGAAAAAGTAAATTTTTTCCATACAAATTGCATAACCGTTATTTCCCGGTCATGTAATCAATGTATTGAGTTCCCCATTGCTCCAGACTGTCCAGAACCGGCAGAAATTTTTCTCCGATTTCGCTCAGAGAATATTCTACTTTAGGCGGTACCTGTGGATATTCTTTGCGAATGATCAGTCCGTCGCTTTCCAGCTTCTTCAGCTGCTTTGACAAAGTAGCATGAGTCATATTAGGCATCATCCGCAGCAGTTCATTAAATCTCAGCGTGCCGTCACTGAGGTAATGCAGAATCAGGATAGCCCACTTTCCCTGAAGAACCTGCTGTGCCGTATAATATGGACATTTTCCAAATCTTTCATCTGACATAAGAATCCTCCTTTATAGTATCTTTCATGATACTAGGTATCATAAAATATCGTACTTTTTATTTCTTTCCTTAAATGATAGTATCATATTGTTCACAGATCGTAAAGCAAAGAAAGGAGATAACATGGATCAATTAAAGAAAGTAGAAGATTATCTGAAACAGGTGGATTTTTTCTCAGTTTCCACGGTGGACGGCAATAAGCCGAAATGCCGCCCTCTCGCATTTCATCTTTATTTGAATGGAGAGCTGTATTTCGGCGTTGGAACATTTAAGGATGTTTATAAACAGCTGGAAGTGAATCCGAACGTGGAAATCTGCGCCTGCAATGGAGAAGATTTTCTGAGATATTATGGCAGAGCTGTTTTTGAAAAAGATGATACGATTGCAGATATGGTTTTAAGCAAAGCTCCGGCAATGCAGAAGATTTATAACGAAACCACTGGTTTTCGGCTGGGAATCTTTCACTTGGAAGAAGCGACAGCTGAATTCAGAAGTAAGATGGGAATTGTGGAAGAATATCATTTTTAACAGTGAACTTCCGGTGATCGGATGGAGAAGAAGAGTTCTTCTTCTCCTATCCGCCGGTTGCTTTATTTCATTTATTTCGCATAACTTTTCGAAAACGATGCCAGCTGAGCAGCATTGCCAGCAGCATCAGAGTTCCTGCTGCGATGTGCACCGGCTGCCGTCCCATGATAAAGAAGACAATAAGAATTGCCAGCAGCAGTAATAAGAAAAAAATATTTCCGAGCCAAACAATTTTTTGTTTCATCCTGACCCCCGTCCTTTCTGTGAAACAATGATTTGTTTCTTTTTATTATATATCTTGTATACAGATACGTCAACGCCGGCATATCAGCAGCTTCTAATCCTTTTCAAATCCGTTTTTTCGATAGAAAAAGATAAATAAAACAATGGAAACCACAACTTCCGCGATTAAGATGGCAATGCTTTCCAGTTTTATAATTTCATCCGCTTTTGCTGAGATATCGGAGACCATATCCATTAAGATTCCCGTGAAAAGGAAGCGGGATACGTTGGACAGTTCATCGATCATATCCGCAAACATTGGAATCAGCATTAAGATCAAAGCGACAGGAGTAATGATTGTTCCAGCGCTGACCTGATTTTTGGCAAAAATTCCAAGAAGCATTCCGATGATGCAGCTGGTCAGGGATGATAAAATGGAAACCACGCTGAAAACAGCCAGATTGCTTCCGGTAATCATAAAGCCGCTGATCGGCATCAGAAGGAAGTTAATGACAACGGAAATCACAAATACCGGGAGAATGCTTCCCAGGAAGAATTCCAGTCCATTGACAGAGGAAGTCATCAGAACCCGAAGAGTGTTCTTCTCTTTCTCTTCCGCCAGCAGAAGACATGGGCAGTAGACGCCGGTCATACTGAGGTTCATAACCAGTCCCAGACTGAGCACATATGCGTCCAGCATTTCCATAGGAGCATCGGCTCCCATATCCATGTTATGGTAGAGAAGACGCATGATAAGAGTAAAGCCAATGGCAAACAGCGGCATAATGACACAGTTTTTGCCCATAAAAGCTTTTGTTTTTACCTGCGCGATGGCGGCAACTTTGTTCATATGTATTGTCATGATAATTCCCTCCCTGTCATTTCCAAAAATACGCTTTCCAGTGTCGGTTCACAGGAATGAAGTGTCTCGATTTCATCATCTGTCATCCACTGGCTGATTTTTTTGATGTTTTCCTCGGTCTGTTCTAATGTATAAGTTTTTCCGCTGCTGAGCTGCAGGGTATATTTCTTCACCTTATTGTGTTTCAGACAGATTTCATTCGGAGTTCCGTATTCAACAATGACTCCTTCGTTGAGCAGAGCCACATGATCACACATTTTTGTTGCTTCTTCCATATTGTGAGTGGTCAGGAAAATGGCCATGCCTTCGTTTCTCAGCTGGAACAGCATTTTGTGGATTTCCAGGGCCGTCGATGGATCCAGACCGGAAGTCGGTTCATCCAGAAATAATACTTTTGGACGATGGAGCACGGCTCTTGCAAGCACCAGACGCTGTGTCTGCCCTTTAGACAGTTTCCCGGCAAGTTTTTTTCTGTGTTCATAGAGGTCTACCTGATGCAGGACTTCCTGGATCCGTTCTTTGGAAACTTTCAGGATTTTCGCGAAATATTCCAGATTCTGCCAGACGGTCAGATATTCATAGATTCCGCTGCTGTCGGTTACGATTCCAATCTGCTCATAGATGGTTTCATCGATATGGCCGGAATTGATGCCGAGAATATAGGCGTCTCCGGAAGTCGGCTTCAGTTGTCCGGTCAGGATTTTTATGGTAGTTGTCTTCCCGGCGCCGCTGGGACCGAGAAATCCGAGAATTTCTCCCTCAGCAAGCGATGCGTTCAGGTCTTTTAATACAGGCTCATCTTTGAATTTTTTGGAAATATGAGAGAGCCGGATGACTTCATGGTTCATTTGTCGTTCCTCCTTTATATTATGGCATCAGTATACCATTGAAAACAAAAGATGCGGATACAAATTCCTAAACGGCAGCTATGGCTTCCTGAATGTCTCTTCCGTGTTCATTCGCTCCAGTAATTTTGATTTTTCCCTTCTGGAGAGACTCAGGATTTCACCTCCGGCCCGGACGGTATTGTGTTTCAGATTGATTTCATCGATTTTGTCCAGGGCTACAATATAGGAACGGTGGATTTTCATAAATCGGTCGTTCAGACGCTGCGCGATGTCGTTTAAGCTTCCGAGAAATTCAATTCGCTGGTTTTTTCCGTGCAGGATGACATGGTGTGCCTTTGGAGAGGTCTCAAAGAAACAGATATCATCTATCGGAATGTTGCGCAGAGAATTCCCTGCTTTGAATGTAAAATACTGGAAACCGGGGGGGGGGGGTAAACTGACTCGACATACGATCCAAAATATCATGGAGACATTTGGCGATGGAAGAAGACAGCTTGTCCGGCCGGTCTTTTACAATATAATCAAACGCTTCCACATGGTATTGGAAAGTTTTATAGGCGAGATCCCGGAAACTGGTGATATAGACGATGATGCCTTCCGGATCGGCCAGACGGATTTCCTGTCCCAGCAGAAAACCGTCGTATTCCGGATCCTTTAGTTCTACATCCAGAAAATAGAGATTCTGCCGCTGTTTCATCTGTTTCAGACGATTCAGGAGAATGGACGGGCTGGAAGTGCTTTCGGCAATCTGCATATCATACTGGCAGATCAGGATCTGGTTGTTGATTTGTTTTTCAATTTCGGCACGGATCTGATGATCATCGTCACACAGCAGGATTTGTATCATAAGAAGTTCCTCCAATTCGTAATTCCTGGTAAAAACGCTGATTCCGCCAGGAAGCAGCACAGGTAATATTTTGATATTGATTCGTGATCTGCTGATAACTGTACAGTCCGAGACCACGATTTTTTCCTTTGGTAGAGTAGCCTTTCTTCCATATCATAGAAAGGTTCGGGCTTTCAGGAGCCGTATTGCTGATGATAAATACGGTCTCATCTTTTGCGGCGGTAATCATAATGTCGATGTCGCCGGAGTCTTTTTCTACGGCCTCTGCGGCATTGTCAATCAGAATACCGATGCACCGCAGAAGGTCAGGCGTGCGCATGGAGCATGTCCGGACCGGATAAAGGACTTCCAGATGACATGGGATCTTCATGGAATGAAGGCAGGAAAGTTTTGTCATCAGAAGGCTCTTTAATTCTACGATTTCTAAATGAACCATCTGGTTGGCAAGCTGGATTTTGGAACCGATATTCTGATCGAAGTCCTGAAGCATATGTTTCATATAGGATTCCAGAACATCGGTTTTCCCGTTTTTTACATCCAGATACATGCCGGACATTATATTTTTAAAATCGTGCCGGTAAAGCCGGACGTCTTTCTGAATTTCCTCCAGAGTTTTAATATAAGTGTTCTGCTGGGCAATCATTTGCTGCTGGGCTTTTTCTGTTTCAGACTGCAGAATACTCTTTGTAATGTAATGAAACAGCAGGCTGAAGAAAAACAGCAGAAACAATCCGATGACTGCCATAAGCTGATTATATTCCTTTACGATTCCGGACAGAAGAAGCGGATAATGGGAGGAGCCGGCAATAAAGATTCCGATTCCTGCGGCAATCCACTTCTGTTTTTTCTCTTTCAGGCAGCGAACGATCAAAAATGACGGATTCAGTCTGCGTATGATCCGGCCGATAAAGAAGGTAAAGAAAAGGAGCAGCAATACGGAAATTGCCTGGTTGGCGGCAGAACCCAGTGTGTATTGTTCCGGAATAAACAGGAACGTGATCAGGAATGTCTGATAATATATGAAAAAAGAAAAAGAAGTTGAAATTGCAGCATTCCAGAAATTCTGCCGGGAGATCAGATAAACAGACAGAATATTAATGAACATGCCGAACATATCGAGAAGATAAGAGAGAACACCTGCAGGAACAGGAAAAATATGGTAATAAGAAGATCCAAAGTATATGATTGGGCAGACAATCAGATCTACCGCAAGGGAACCGAGTAAAATACGCGGTTTCGACACTTTGAGATTTAATATAAGAAAACTTAAATAATGAATGACAATCTCTGTAAAAAAGCTTGCCGCCATATATACGATCAGTCCTGTTAACATTGAAAAAATCCTTTCTTATTGTTTTACCGGGTTAAATTATAGCATAAAAAGAGACAGTGAAATAGAAAGATTATGTAAAAAATAGTTGAGTTTTAAAGTTTCTTTCATTATTATAATATGGAAAGAAACAAAGGAGGCTGTATCAATGGAAGAATTCTTACAGGTCGGCGCGATTGCCAATACTCATGGAATCGCGGGAGAGGTGAAAATTTATTCGATGACGGATGATGTCATGCGTTTTAAGAAATTAAAAGAAGTATATCTGGATACGGGAAAGGAAAAGAGGCTCCTTCATGTGGTATCCTGTAAATTTGTAAAGAACCAGCCGGTTCTTAAATTCCGTGAATTTGCGAATATTAATGAGATTGAACCATATAAACGCTGCGGATTGTTTGTGACGAGAGATCAGGCGGTGCCTCTGGGAAAAGATGAGTATTATATTGCGGATCTGATCGGACTGGATGTTTTTACAGAGGACGGAGAGCACCTGGGAAAACTGATCGATGTGCTTCAGACAGGAGCCAATGACGTTTATGTAGTAAAACTGGAAGATGGAAGGGAAGTACTGCTGCCGGTGATCAGGGAGTGTATTAAGGAAGTGAATCTGGAACAGGGAGAAGTTCGTGTCCATCTTATGAGAGGATTGTTGGATGAATAGATTTCATGTGTTAACATTGTTTCCTGATATGGTAAGAGATGGCCTGAATACCAGCATTATCGGAAGAGCCATAGAGGCCGGCCGTCTGGAAATCAACGCGGTCAATATCCGGGATTATTCTACGAATAAGCATTTAAAAGTAGACGATTATCCTTATGGAGGAGGCGCAGGGCTTGTGATGCAGCCGGAGCCGATTTACCGGGCCTATCAGGATTTGAGAAAAGATATGAAGAAAGAGCCAAGAGTGATTTATCTTACGCCTCAGGGGCGGGTGTTCCGTCAGGAGATGGCCAGAGAACTGGCAAAAGAGGAAGAACTGGTATTTTTATGCGGTCATTATGAAGGAATTGATGAGAGGGTTCTGGAAGAAATCGTTACAGATTATGTTTCCATCGGCGACTATGTACTGACAGGAGGCGAACTGCCTGCCATGGTTATGATTGACGTCATTTCCCGGCTGGTTCCGGGAGTTTTGAATAATGATGAGTCAGCAGGGGAAGAGTCTTTTGAAAACGGTCTGCTGGAATATCCTCAGTACACGAGGCCGCCGGTTTTTCTGGACAGGGAAGTACCGGAAGTGCTCCTGTCCGGGCATCATGAGAATATCCGCAAATGGCGGTATGAACAGTCAGTAAAACGCACAAAAGAAAGGCGTCCTGATCTGTGGGAGGCCTATGAGAAAGATAAGGTGAAGAAAAGTGAGCAGTAAATTCCTGCTGGCGGCAGCGGATATGGACGGAACCCTTCTCGATGCAGACAGAAAGGTGACGCCGCGAACACAGAAAGCAATCAAAAAAATCATGGAAATGGGAGTGCATTTTGTCCCGGCGACAGGACGTTCTGTCAATGCGCTTCCGCCGGAACTGAAAGAAATGAAAGGAATCCGGTATGGAATTTTCAGCAATGGGGCGACGGTTTATGATTTTTGGGAAGAAAAGGCGATTTATAAGAATCATTTTGATCCGGAGCGGGTTCTGGAGCTGATTGAATATCTGAGGCAGTTTGATCTTATGGTCAGTGTCAGCCAGAATGGGCAGTCCTATGGAGAACGGGAGCCGATGGCGAACCTGGATTATTATGAACTGGATGAAAATACCAGAGAAATTGTCAGAGGATCCAGAAAAATCGTGGAAAATGTATCGGATTATATCAGAGAGAATCGCCAGACGGTGGAGAAGATGACCCTGATTTTCCGGACCATGGAGGAGCGGGCAAAGGTATGGGAATGCCTCAGGGCATTTGATGATATCCAATATTCCAGCTCTCTTCCGAAAAATCTGGAGATTTCCAGGAAGGGATGCAACAAAGGCAGCGGGCTGATGCATCTTGCGGAAATTCTCGGCATCCGGAAAGAAGAGATTATGGTGTTTGGGGATGCGGACAATGACCGTGAGATGTTTGATCAGGCAGGATTTTCTGTGGCCATGGAAAATGGTCTGGATGAGATGAAGGCCATGGCGGATTATGTTACGGCCTCCAACCGGGAAGACGGAGTCGCCAAAGCAATGGAGAAATTCATTCTCGGAAAAACTGTATAGAAAGCCGCTGAAAAAAGCCGGTGAATTTTTGAAAAAATGCTTGCTAGGGATAAAAAAGTGTGGTAAAATATCCGAGTTGTTATAAATAGGATGGTCCTCTGTTACAAATGGTATTAAGAACATCTAAAATGATTGAAGGAGGAACAACAATGAACGCACAGGAGATTATCAAGGGCATTGAAGATGCTCAGTTAAGAGAAGTAACTGAATTCAGAACAGGAGATACTGTAAGAGTTCACGCAAAAGTAAAAGAAGGAAACCGTGAAAGAATTCAGGTATTCGAAGGAATCGTAATCAAAAGACAGAACGGTGGAGCACGTGAGACATTTACGGTAAGAAAGAATTCCAGCGGTGTAGGTGTTGAGAAGACCTGGCCGGTACATTCTCCAATTATCGAGAAAATCGAAGTCGTAAGACGCGGTAAAGTAAGACGTGCAAAATTATACTACTTACGCGATCGTGTTGGTAAGGCAGCAAAGGTAAAAGAAAGAGTATAATCAACAGAGATGAGAAGAGAGGGATAGGCCGTACAAGCTTATCCCTTTTCTGCATCATGCCATGGAAACGATTGGAAAGGAGTTCACATGAGGAATGGATACACAGTCACATACCAGATGAGAAAACGGCAGAGACAGAGAAGACAGAAGATCATTGGCTATATCCTGAAGGTGGCCGCAGCGATTCTGGCGGCGTTTTTGATCGTAAGATTCATATGTTTCAGTTATACGATCCAGGGAGATTCTATGATGCCGACCATTGAAAGCGGAGAGAAGCATCTGGTCAACCGTCTGATCTACCGGATCAAGGGACCGGGCAGATACGATATTATCGTTTTCCGGCTGGACGATGACAGCAGCAACAGCTATTATGTAAAAAGGGTAATCGGTCTTCCGGGAGAAACTGTGCAGATCAGAGACGGGAAGATTTATGTGGACGGAAAGGAAGCCAGAACCTATTCCGATGAAACTATTTTGTCTTCCGGAGTTGCGTCAGAGAAAATTACGCTGGGTTCCGACGAGTACTTTGTGCTGGGAGATAATTACAACAACAGCGAAGATTCAAGGAGCGCAAGCATAGGAAACATAAAACGCAGCAATATTATTGGAAAAGTGGGAATTAAATACTGGCCTTGGGGCTAGACAGGGAACAAAAAGGAGGAAACTATGGATTTTCAGTGGTATCCTGGTCATATGACGAAAGCAAAGCGTATGATGCAGGAAAGTATGAAACTGATTGATATTATGATTGAGCTTGTGGATGCGAGAATTCCGTTAAGCAGCAGAAATCCGGATATCGATCAGCTGGCAGCAGGAAAATACAGACTGATTCTGCTGAATAAATATGATATGGCAGACGATCAGATTACGGCAAAATGGGAGGAATATTTTAAATCCAAAGGATTTTTCGTGGCAAAGACAAATTCAAAGGCAGGAAAAGGCGTGAAAGCGACACAGAATATCATTCTGGAAGCCTGCAGAGAAAAACTGGAAAGAGACCGCCGGAGGGGAATCAAAAATCGTCCGATCCGCGCCATGATCGCAGGGATTCCGAACGTGGGAAAATCTACCTTTATTAACAGCCTGGTGGGTAGATCCTGCACAAAGACAGGAAATAAACCGGGTGTTACAAAAGGAAAACAGTGGATTAAATTAAACAAAAACATCGAACTTCTGGACACGCCTGGAATCCTGTGGCCGAAATTCGAGGATCAGACTGTAGGTCTTAAGCTGGCTCTGATTGGTTCTATCCGGGATGAAATTCTCAATCAGGATGAAATGGCAATTGAATTGATTGAATATCTGAAAGAACATTATCCGGGAATTCTGGAAAAACGTTATCAGGTGGACGAAACGGCAGACCGGGTGGAAATTTTGAACGAAATCGCAAAAAACCGGAACTGCAGAATGAAAGGCAATGAACTCGATTATGAAAAAGCAGCCAGGATTTTATTAGAAGAGTTCAGAAATGGAAAACTGGGTCATATTTCCCTGGAAGCGCCGGGAGAAGAAGCATGACGAAGAAAGAAGAACGGGAAGCAAAAAGATTAGAGAAACTGCGGCTGGAAAAAGAGCGGATGTATGAAATGTTCGCTTATGAGAGAGAGTATGGGGAGTATACCCATATCTGCGGAGTAGACGAAGTCGGCAGAGGACCGTTTGCCGGTCCGGTTGTGGCGGCGGCTGTCATACTTCCAAAGGACTGTGACATTTTATATCTCAATGACTCCAAGAAACTGTCAGAGAAGAAAAGGGAAACGCTGTACGACGAGATTTATGAAAAGGCGGAGGCCATTGGAATCGGTATGGCGTCAGAAAAAGTGATTGATGAGATCAATATTCTTCAGGCCACCTATCAGGCGATGCGTTCAGCCATCGGAAAACTGGAGATTGTACCGAATCTTCTGCTGAATGACGCGGTCACGATTCCGGAAGTATCAATCCGGCAGGTTCCGATTATCAAAGGAGATGCCAAAAGCGCTTCCATTGCCGCGGCCAGTATTGTTGCCAAGGTGACCAGAGACCGTATGATGAAAGAGTATGATGGAATTTATCCCGGATATCAGTTTGCGAAAAATAAGGGATATGGAACGAAAGCACATATTGAGGCAATCAAAGCTCAGGGAATCTGTGATATCCACCGCAGGACATTTGTAAAGAAATACATATGATGAATCGAAGAGAAATAGGCATGGCGGCAGAAAAGACCGCCTGCCGTTTTTTAGAACTTCAGGGTTATGAAATCCTGGAAAGAAATTTTGCCGCAAAGACCGGTGAGATTGACATTATCGCCAGGCAGGGCGGATTCCTTGTGTTTGTGGAGGTAAAGTACCGCCGGAATGCAGCCTGCGGATATCCGGCAGAGGCGGTCGATGCGAAAAAGCAGATGAAACTCCGCCGGACAGCTGCCGTATATTTAAAGAAGAAAGGAATTCCTTTCAGCCGGCCGATGCGTTTTGACGTAGTAGAAATATTGGGAAAGAAAATTCGGGTGATAAAAAATGCATTTTAAAAAATCAAATGAGAACCATTCGACGGTTCTCCATGAAGGAAAAGTGCCGTATCTTACCTTCCGGAAACTGGATCAGGCGGGAGTCGTACATGGTTTTTCCACAAGAATGGGCGGCGTCAGCAAAGGAATCTTTGCGTCTATGAACCTGAGCTATCACCGGGGGGATGATAAGGAAGCGGTCGACGAGAATTTCCGCAGAATCGGGGAGGAAATCGGATTTGATCCGAAGAAACTTGTGTTTTCCAATCAGATTCACGAGACAAGGATCCGGAAAGTCACAGAAGAGGACTGCGGGAAGACAATGACCAACATGGACGGTCTTGTGACCAGCGTAAAGGGAGTGCCTTTATATACCGGTTATGCGGATTGTGTACCGCTGTTTTTTTATGATCCTCAGAAAGAAGTAGCAGCGCTGGCTCATTCCGGATGGAGAGGAACCGTAGGGAAAATCGGCGCGAAGATGGTCCGTGTCATGGAAGAAGAATATGGATGTGAAAAAGAAAATATTGTCGCAGCCATAGGACCGTCTATCTGCAGAGACTGTTATGAAGTCAGCCAGGATGTGGCGGATGAGTTCCGCAAAGCGCTGAAACAGCATGATGAGGTGGAATATATGGATGATAAGGGAAATGGAAAATATCAGCTGGATCTCTGGAAGGCCAATGAGATCATTCTGCTGGAAGCAGGAATCCGGAAAGAAAATCTGGATATTACGGATCTCTGTACCTGCTGCAATTCCGAGTACCTGTTTTCTCATCGTGCCAGTCACGGAAAAAGAGGAAATCTGGCGGCATTTATCGTCCTGTAAAAGGAATGATTTCCCATTTTATGTTCAGATGGTACTGGACGGGTTTTGTTTGATAAGGTATACTAAGATAAATGTTGCAGGAAATGTACAGAGAGGAATATAGATTATGAGTAAGCCAATTGTAGCGATTGTCGGCCGGCCGAATGTAGGGAAATCTACATTATTTAATGCGCTGGCCGGAGAGAAGATATCAATCGTAAAGGATACTCCGGGCGTGACGAGAGACCGGATTTATGCGGATATCTCGTGGCTGGATTATCAGTTTACGATGATCGATACCGGCGGTATTGAGCCGGATACCGGCGATCAGATGCTGTCCCATATGAGGGATCAGGCGGAGATTGCCATTGAGACTGCCGATGTTATTATTTTCCTGACGGATGTCCGTCAGGGACTGGTGGATGCGGATTATCAGGTGGCGGATATGCTCCGCCGTTCTCAGAAACCGGTGGTTCTGGCAGTCAATAAAGTAGATAACTATGAAAAATTCATCATGGATACCTATGAGTTTTATAATCTCGGACTGGGAACGCCGTTTCCGATATCCGCCAATTCCAAGATCGGATTTGGAGATCTGCTGGATGAGGTGATCGCCAACTGTAATCCGGAAACATTAAAGGAAGAGGAGGACGAGAGACCAAGGGTAGCCATCATTGGAAAACCGAATGCCGGAAAGTCGTCCATGATCAATAAAATGCTTGGCGAGGACAGGCTGATCGTGTCAGATATTGCCGGTACGACGAGAGATGCCATTGATACGGTGATCCGCCGGGGAGACAAAGAATATGTCTTCATCGATACGGCAGGACTGAGAAGAAAGAGCCGGATCAAGGAAGATCTGGAGCGTTACAGCGTAATCCGTACGGTTGCGGCCGTGGAGCGCTGCGATGTGGCAATCCTGGTGATCGACGCGGAAGAAGGCGTCACAGAGCAGGATGCCAAAATCGCGGGAATTGCCCATGAGAGAGGAAAGGGCATGATCATTGCCGTCAACAAATGGGATCTGATCGAGAAAAACGATAAAACAATTTATAAATACACCAACAAAATAAGAGAAGTCTTAGCCTTTATGCCTTATGCGGAGCTGGTTTTTGTCTCTGCGAAAACAGGACAGAGATTTCAGAAAATCTTTGATCTGCTGGATGTTGTCATTGAAAATCATGCATTGAGAGTTCAGACGGGAGTGCTGAATGAGATTCTTGCAGAAGCGGTAGCCATGAAGCAGCCGCCTTCAGACAAAGGAAAACGTCTCAAACTGTACTATATGACGCAGGTGTCTGTAAAACCGCCTACATTCGTCGTCTTTGTAAATGATAAGAAACTGACACATTTTTCATATACGAGATATTTGGAGAATCAGATTCGTAATACGTTTGGCTTCCGCGGAACGCCGATTCGTATCTATACAAGGGAAAGGAAGGAAAGATAAATGGTAATGTGCGTTATAGTCTGTCTTATTGTAGGATATTTGTTCGGATGTATCCAGACAGGATACTTTGTAGGCCGGGCAAATAAGATCGATATTCGTGATTATGGCAGTGGTAATTCAGGAACGACGAATACACTGAGGACGCTTGGAAAGACAGCTGCAGTCATCACATTCCTCGGGGACGCCGTAAAGGGGCTGGCTGCAGTCAATATCGCCCGTTACATCATCATTCCTTATTTTGGCGTCCAGGGAGAATCCACTCTCTGGCTGCTGACAGGATTTGCCGTTGTGCTCGGACATAATTTCCCGTTTTTTCTTGGGTTTAAAGGTGGAAAGGGAATTGCGACCACAGGAGGCGTCATTTTCGCGTTTCACTGGCAGCTGGGGCTGATTTGTGCCGTCGTATTCCTGATCGTGACAGCGGTAACTAAATATGTATCACTTGGTTCTATCTGTATGGTTTTGATCATTCCGTTTATTTTATATTTTACGGAACCGGGGAATTATTCTCTGGTAGGTGTCGGCCTGATTTTTACCGCTATGGCAATCTGGCGCCACAGAGCGAATATTGACCGGCTGATCCACGGGACTGAGAATAAGCTTGGAGAAAAAGTAAAACGTTAGGAGGATTCTATCATGAAACAAGTAAGCATCATAGGCGCAGGAAGCTGGGGAACAGCTCTGGCTGTTCTGCTCGGGAACAACGGGCATGAAGTGACGATCTGGTCACATGATCTTCATGAGGTGGAAATGCTTCGCGATAAGAGAGAACAGCAGGAAAAACTTCCGGACGTAAAACTTCCGGACAATGTAAACGTGACATCTGATCTGGAGGAAAGTCTGACAGGAAAAGATGTGATTGTGATGGCAGTGCCTTCACCGGTCGTGCGTTCTGTGGCAAAACAGATGTCGCCGTTTATTCCGGACGGACAGGTGATCGTAAATGTGGCAAAAGGAATTGAGGATGGCACTTATATGACGCTGTCAGCGATCATAGAAGAAGAGATTCCCAATGCGGAAGTGTGCGTTCTTTCCGGACCAAGTCATGCGGAGGAAGTTGGAAGAGGAATTCCGACAACTGTTGTCGTAGGTTCTAAAAAACAGGATATTGCGGAGATGCTGCAGGATGTCTTCATGAATCAGGTATTTCGTGTATACACTAATCCGGATATTATCGGCATTGAATTAGGCGGCGCTTTGAAAAATGTCATCGCGCTTGCCGCAGGTACCACAGACGGACTGGGATACGGGGACAATACAAAGGCGGCTCTGATGACAAGAGGAATCGCAGAACTTACCCGTCTTGGAGTGGCTCTCGGAGGAAAACCGGAGACATTTTCAGGCCTGACCGGTATCGGCGATCTGATCGTTACCTGCACCAGTGTCCACAGCCGTAACCGCAAAGCCGGATATCTGATCGGCAAGGGCATGACAGCAGATGAAGCCATGAAGGAAGTTAAGATGGTAGTGGAAGGCGTTTATTCTGCCAAGGCGGCTCTCGGACTGGCAAGGAAATACAATGTATCCGTTCCGATCGTGGAAGCGGTTAACAAGGTATTGTTTGAGGACGCGGATCCGAGAGAAGAAGTATCCAGTCTCCTGCTCCGTGAGCGCAGAAAAGAACATAATAATCTGAAGTGGGAAGAATAGAAAACAAAGGAAGGAAGAAAATAGAATGGGATCATATACCGAGAAATCTAGAGAAGAATTACTGGCGTTAAAAGAAGAGACAGACCGGGCTTATCAGGAATTTAAAGATAAGAACCTCGCACTTGACATGTCCAGAGGAAAACCGGCTCCGAGTCAGGTAGACTGTTCCAACGGCATGCTGAAGGAAATGACAGAATATCATACAAGAGACGGGCTGGATGTACGCAACTATGGTATTCTGGACGGAATTCCGGAGATAAAAGAGCTTTTCAGTGATCTTCTGAATATTCCTGCAGACCGTATGATCATCGGCGGAAATGCCAGTCTGAATCTGATGTTTGACGCTTTGATGCGTCTGTATGTATTTGGAGCCATGGGAGAGAAACCGTGGGGACAGCTGGACAAAGTGAAGTTTTTGTGTCCGGCTCCGGGATATGACAGACATTTTACAATCTGTGAGACGCTGGGTATTGAAATGATTCCGATTGAGATGACGAGCACAGGTCCTGATATGGACCAGGTGGAGAAACTCGCAGCAGAAGATGAAGCAGTAAAAGGAATCTGGTGTGTGCCGAAGTTTTCCAATCCGCAGGGAATCTGCTACAGCGATGAGACGGTAGACCGTCTGGCGTCCATGAAGACAGCGGCGAAAGATTTCAGGATTTTCTGGGACAATGCCTACGGCGTTCATCCGGTCTTTGAGGATGTGGAAGTGAAGAATATTCTTGACGCATGTGAGGAAGCAGGCACGAAGAACCGCCCATACTATTTCTTCTCAACATCCAAGATTTCTTTCCCGGGCGCGGGAGTGTCCCTGGTTGCGGCAAGTGATGAGAATATTGCGGAAATTAAAAAAATAATGAATGCGCAGACAATTGGGTATGATAAGATTAATCAGCTGCGTCATGTCCAGTTTTTTAAAAATGCGGAAGGTCTCAGAAAACACATGCAGGTTCTTGCAGACTGTATGAAACCGAAGTTTGAGATTGTCCTGAATACGCTGGCAAAAGAACTGGCAGGAAGCGGTCTGATTTCATGGGAAAACCCGAAAGGCGGTTATTTTGTCTCTGTTGATGTACTGCCGGGATGCGCGAAAGAGGTAGTCCGTCTGGCAAAAGAAGCCGGCGTTGTGCTGACCGGAGCAGGCGCGACATATCCATATAAACAGGATCCGAAAGATTCCAACCTGAGAATCGCACCGACATATCCGACAGAGGAAGAATTGCAGCAGGCGATGGATCTGTTCTGTATCTGTGTGAAAAAAGCGGGAATTGAAAAACTGCTTCAGAAATAGAAAAATTCGCAAAGGCGGGGATTTAAGCAGCATTAAATCCCCGTCTTTTTTTCGAGGGAACTGCGCTCCCATGAAACACAAATCATTCAGGGAGGTTGTTTGATGGAAATCGCAGAACATATATTAATGTCCGCGGCAAATGTTTCATGTATCATATTTGAATATATCGGGGTCGGTGTCATACTTCACGCCGGAATCCGGGGAATCGTCCGCTATATGGGGCGAAAGGACGATGCCAGGCTGGTTCTCGCCCGGGGACTGGCGGCAGGACTGGAGTTTAAAATGGGAAGTGAGATCTTAAGAACCGTCATTGTGCGGAATTTTTCTGAAATCGGCATGGTGGCAGCGATCATTTTGCTGCGGGCAGTGCTGGCATTTCTGATTCACTGGGAGATTAGAAATGAGCAGTAGACTTTGCTGCTTTTGTTGTGATAGAATGATAAAAAAGTAAAAGAGGAGTGATTACATGAAATTTACAAAGATGCACGGTTGTGGAAATGACTACGTATATGTAAACTGTTTCGAAGAGACCATAGATGATCCTGGCAAGGTTGCCAAATTTGTTAGTGACCGGCATTTCGGAATCGGCTCCGATGGAATGATTTGTATCTGTCCGTCAGATAAAGCTGATTTCAGAATGGCCATGTATAACTCTGATGGTTCAGAAGGAGCCATGTGCGGAAATGGCGTCCGCTGTATCGCAAAATATGTTTACGATAATGGTTTGACAGATAAGACGACGATTACGATTGAGACAAAAGGCGGAATCAAAGAACTGAAGCTCACAGTAGAAGACGAAAAAGTCACATGGGTGAGAGTCGACATGGAAGCGCCGGTTATGGAGGCGTCCAGAATTCCGGCCATTTATGACAATCTGGATGAAATCATCGATCAGCCAGTGATCGTAGATGGAAAAGCATATAAGATTACCTGTGTATCCATGGGAAATCCTCATGGAGTTGTGTTCGTGGATTCAGTGGATAATCTGGATCTTGAGAAAATCGGACCAAAGTTTGAGAATCATCCGATGTTCCCGGACAGAGTGAACACAGAATTTATAGAAGTTATAGATGAAAACACATTGAAGATGCGCGTATGGGAGCGTGGAGCCGGAGAAACGCTTGCCTGCGGTACTGGTGCCTGCGCCAGCGCTTATGCGGCATATCTGACCCACAGGACAGGAAATAAAGTGCTGGTTCATCTGACAGGCGGAGATCTTCAGATTGAATATGACGAAGAGAAGAATACCATTTATATGACAGGACCGGCAGTGAAAGTGTTTGACGGGGAGATTGAACTGCCGTAATTGCAGTGAGAAAAATATTTGGAGGATAACATGATTTTAAAAGATTTATTGGAACGATCAGATTACAGCTGTGTGCAGGGGGATGAGAATGCGGAAATTTCTTCTCTGGTCTATGATTCCAGAAAGATAGAAAAGGACAGCGTATTTGTGTGCATTTCAGGCGCTGCCTTTGATGGACATGAATTTATCGGTCAGGCGGCTGAAAAAGGCGCCGCCGCCGTAGTGATAGAAAAAGATACTGAGATTCCGGAAGGTCTTACGGTAATCCGGGTGGAAGATACGAGACTGGCTCTTGCCGAGATGTCAGCGGCTTATTTCGGCTATCCGGCTGAAGAACTTACGACCATTGGAATCACCGGAACAAAAGGAAAGACAACCACAACATATATGATTCGTCAGGTGCTGGAGCATGCCGGACAAAAGACCGGCCTGATCGGAACCATTGAGACGATCATCGGAGACGAGAAAATTCCGTCTGTCAATACGACGCCGGAGTCTTATGTGGTGCAGGAATCTTTCCGTAAGATGGCAGATGCCGGATGTAAAAATGTAGTCATGGAGGTGTCTTCCCAGGGTCTGATGCTCCACCGGGTCAGCGGATTTACCTTTGATTACGGAATCTTTACGAATCTGGCAGAAGATCATATCGGGGAAAATGAACACAAGGATATGGATGATTATATTCACTGCAAGAGCCTTTTATTCCAGCAGTGCCGTCAGGGTATTGTCAATGGGGACGACGATTATGTGGAAAGAATCATCAAAGACCATACCTGCGACATCGAGACATATGGAATGAAGGATACCAATGATGTTTATGCAGAAAATGTGGAATTGATCCAGGAACCGGGATATCTGGGCGTTGCCTATGATCTGAAGGGCAGACAGGAATACCGGGTTGCCGTGGATATACCGGGAGATTTCACCGTTTATAATTCTCTGGCGGCTATTTCTCTGTGCCGTCATATGGGAATCGTAAAGGAAGATGTTTTAGAGGCTCTTAATTCCATTCAGGTGAAAGGACGTCTGGAAATTGTCAGGACACCTGGAGAGTATACACTGATGATTGATTATGCGCATAATGCTATGAGTTTATCCAGTCTGCTGACCACCATCCGTAAGTATAATCCAAATAAAATATATTGTCTGTTCGGATGCGGTGGAAACCGCGCGAAATCCAGACGCTATGAGATGGGAGAAGTTTCTTCCAATCTGGCAGATCTGACGGTTGTCACATCAGATAACCCAAGATATGAGGAACCTATGGACATTATCAATGACATTCTGGTAGGCGTACACAAAGGGCCGGGAGAATATGTAACAATTCCGGACAGAAAAGAAGCAATCAAATATTGTATGGAACATGCCGGCAAAGGAGACATCGTAATACTTGCAGGAAAGGGACATGAAGATTATCAGGAAATCAAGGGTGTAAAACATCATATGGATGAAAGAGATCTGATTCAGGAAATCCTGGAAGGAAGATAAGATTTGTTTGTGATACAAAGGAGTGGTGATCGTGATGGAAGAGAAGTATATGATGGCTCTGGATGCGGGGACGACCAGTTCCAGGTGCATTTTATTTGATCATAAGGGAGAAATCTGCAGCATGGCGCAGCAGGAGTTTACCCAGTATTTTCCGAAACCGGGATGGGTGGAACATGATCCGGAGGAAATCTGGGAAACCCAGAAAAAGGTGATGATCGAGGCTATGGAGCAGGTGAATGCCAAAGCTGCGCAGATTGCCGGAATCGGCATCACAAATCAGAGAGAAACTGCGGTGCTGTGGGAAAAAGAAACGGGAAAACCGGTCTGCAACGCCATTGTGTGGCAGTGCCGGCGGACGGCGGATCTATGTGACGAGCTGAAAGAAAAAGGCTGCGAAGAGATGATCCGCAGGAAGACAGGTCTTCCGATCGATCCGTATTTTTCCGGCACCAAAATCCGCTGGATGCTGGATCACATAGACGGCGCCAGGGAAAAAGCAGAGAAAAGTGAATTACTGTTCGGAACCGTAGAAACCTGGCTGATCTGGAATCTGACAGGGGGAAAGGTTCATGTGACAGATTATACCAATGCTTCCAGAACGATGCTCTATAATATCAATGAATTATGCTGGGATCAGGAAATCCTGGAACTGTTGGAAATACCCGAGGCAATTCTGCCTGAGGCAGTGTCATGCAGTGAGATTTACGGATATACAGAAGAAAGTCTGCTGGGAGGAAAGGTGCCGATCGCCGGAGCGGCCGGGGACCAGCAGGCGGCTTTATTTGGGCAGACATGCTTCCAGGCAGGGGATGTGAAGAATACATATGGAACCGGATGTTTTATGCTGATGAATACCGGAGAGATGCCGGTAAATTCAAAAAACGGCCTGATCACCACCATAGCATGCGGAATGAACGGAAAAATCCAGTATGCCCTGGAAGGATCTATTTTTGTGGCAGGAGCAGCCATCCAGTGGTTAAGAGATGAACTTGGATTTTTCAAAAAAGCCTCAGAAAGTGAGGCAATGGCGGTATCTGTGCCGGATACCAGCGGATGTTATGTGGTGCCGGCGTTTACGGGACTGGGGGCGCCGTACTGGGATTCCTACGCGAGAGGCAGTATTCTGGGATTGACCCGCGGAGTCAATAAAAACCATATTGTGAGGGCTACACTGGAATCCCTTGCCTATCAGACACTGGATGTTCTGAAGGCAATGGAAGAGGACAGCGGAATCCATCTGGATTCACTGAAAGTGGACGGCGGTGCCTGCGCCAATAATTTCCTGATGCAGTTTCAGGCGGATATGATCGGAGAGGAAGTCCACCGGCCAAAATGTGTGGAAACGACCGCAGCAGGAGCGGCATACCTGGCAGGGCTTGCCGTAGGATACTGGAAGGATAAAGAGGATATAAAGGACAACTGGGAATTGGACTGTGTATTCGTACCGGATATGGATGAGGAGATACGGAAAAAGAAGATTTCCGGCTGGAAGAAGGCTGTCAATAGAAGCTTATCATGGGACGACAAAGAATAGGAGATGCAGAAGTGGAAAAAAGAATTACAGGAACAACGAAACTATATGGACTCATCGGATCACCGGTGGGACATTCTGATTCACCGGCCATGCAGAATTATGGATTTCAGGCATGCGGGGTGGACGGAGCATATCTGGCATTTGATATCAAAGAAGATCAGGTGCCGGAATTTATCAAAGCCATGCGTTTACTGGATATGCAGGGATGCAATGTAACAATGCCGTGTAAGACGGCGGCAGCCCGGAACATGGATGAACTGTCACCGGCTTCTCAGCTGATCGGAGCGGTCAACACGATTGTAAACCGCGACGGAAAATTATACGGACATATCACAGACGGAGAAGGATTTGTTGCAAATCTGAAAGACCACGGCGTGGAAGTCAAAGATAAAAATATTGTGATTTTCGGGGCAGGCGGGGCTGCCACAGCGATTCAGGTGCAGTGTGCTCTGGATGGAGCGAAATCTATCACAATTTTCAATCCAAGAGATGGATTTTTTGCAAAAGCAGAAAAAATGGTTGGAAAAATCCAGGATAAAGTGCCGGGATGTCATGTAGAACTGTATGATCTGGATGCCAAAGACGCCATGAAAGAAAAGATTGACGCGGCGGATATTCTGGTCAATGGAACCCTTCTTGGAATGAAACCGAAAGAGGATACTTCCATCATTAATGATCCGGATCTGTTCCATGAAGGACTTGTGGTTGCGGATGTCGTGTATAATCCAAAAGAAACAAGGCTGTTAAGAGAAGCAAAGGAACATGGATGTGTTACTGTGCCTGGAAGCGGTATGCTTTTGTGGCAGGGAGTAGCGGCATTTAAATTGTTTACAGGAAAAGACATGCCGGTAGAAGAAGTAAAAGAAAAATTCTTCCGTGAAGCGTAACTTTTATAAATACGGAAATGAAAAAAGCTGTGCACAGAGAAAGTTTGTGCGCAGCTTTTTTGAACTTTTTAGAACGAAATAGCTTATGATACAAATTAATATAATCCAAAACTGAAGATAAAGGCGATGAGAACAGCAGCCGGGCCTGTGATCAAACGGGAAAACAGCATGGCCGGTACACCGTAGTTTACTGTGTCATCTTCCGCTTCCAATTTCAACGCCCAGCAGGACTCCGATAACCTGAGCAATAACAGCTCCCGGACCGAGTACAGGTGACAGGAATGGGATTGCGCAGAAAATGGAAATAACAAGCAGACCAGGCAGACTGCCGGCCAGTGGTTTGATGGCATTTGCCAAAATGCTGCCAATGCCGGTATAATTGATGATTCCAACGATGATACTTACGAAAATCATAAAAGGCAGAATGTTTTTCAGTACAACATCCAGAGTATCACGGCCGGCCTGATAAAAGACATTAACGACACTTCCTATACCGCGGCCGACAGAATAGGATGATACAAAGAGAATAAGAGAGGTATTCTGACCGCAGGAGGAGAGTGTGTCAGAATATCTTTTTCATTTTTCAGGAATATTTCTGCATGTCCCGCATATACTTTAACAGTCTATCCAAGGAGGATATTATGGATCAATTTAATGTATATAAGGATATCAAAGCTAGAACCAACGGCGAAATTTACATTGGTGTGGTTGGACCGGTGAGAACCGGGAAAAGTACATTTATCAAAAGATTTATGAATCTTATGGTACTTCCCAACATAGAGGATGAAAATGAAAGAAGCCGTGCAAATGATGAACTCCCACAGTCTTCCAGCGGCAGGACCATTATGACGACGGAGCCGAAGTTTGTTCCGAACGAAGCGGTCTCCATCCGGGTGGATGATGAGATTGATCTGAATGTCAGGCTGATTGACTGTGTGGGATATATGGTAGACGGAGCGGCGGGGCACATGGAAGAAAATGAAGAGAGGCTTGTAAAGACGCCCTGGTTTGAATATGAAATTCCATTTACGAAAGCAGCCGCGATCGGGACAAAAAAAGTGATTACGGAGCATTCCACCATTGGAATCGTGGTGACATGTGACGGATCCTTCGGCGAAATCGAGGCTCAGCATTATGAGGCACCGGAAGCGGAGACGATCAAACAGCTGAAAAATCTGAGGAAGCCTTTTGTTGTACTGTTAAATACAGTGCATCCATATTCCGAAGAGACCAAAGCTCTTGCCAGGGAAAAGGAAAAGAAATATCAGGCTAAAGTCATGCCGATGAACCTGGAACAGCTGAAGAAGGATGATATTTATCAGATTCTAAAGAGTGTCCTTCTGGAATTTCCGATTTCTTCCATTGGGTTTTATGTGCCGAAATGGACAGAAACTTTGTCGAAAGAACATCCTGTGAAAAAAGAATTGCTGGAGACTGCCGAAAAAATAATTCAGGATAAGTCAACGATGAAGGATGTATATGAAGAAGTACCGATGGAACACAAATACATAAGTTCCTGGAAACTGGACCGGGTTTCCATGGATACAGGTGAAGTGACCGTGCAGGTAGCCGTGGGAGACCAATATTATTATGAATTCCTCGGAGACACCATTGGAATGCCGGTCCGGAATGAATATGAGTTTATTCAGGTGATGAGGGATCTGGCACAGAAAAAGAGAGAATATGAGGAAGTGGGAGATGCGGTGGCTGCTGTGAAGCAGAGAGGATACGGCGTTGTAACACCGACAAAGGAGGACATTATCCTGGAGGAGCCGAGAATCGTAAAGCATGGCAGTAAATATGGAGTAAAAATAAAAGCAAGCGCACCGTCCATTCATATGATCCGGGCAAATATTTCCACGGAAATCGCACCGATTGTAGGAGAGGAATATCAGGCAAAGGATCTGATGGAATATATTGAAAAAGGATCCGGCGAACCCGGAGAAAGCATGTGGGATGTCAATATTTTCGGGAAAACCCTGGAACAGCTGGTGGGAGACGGGATGCAGGCAAAGGCTCTTAAAATGACGGAAGAAAGCCAGCAGAAACTTCAGAATACGATGGAAAAGATCATAAATGAAAGTAATGGAGGTTTAGTCTGTATCATCATCTGAGATACATTGACAAATCGCCGAAAAAATAATATACTTTGATAGGCAAAGTAAATAATATACCGATGACTAGGTATAAAAACATGTAGGATAAATGGAGTAATTATGGCTATTAGGATATTAGGAACAGGAAGTTTTCTTCCGGAAAAATCAGTGACTAATGATGAGCTTGCACAGGTGATGGATACCAGCGACGAATGGATTTCATCAAGGACAGGAATCAGAAGCAGACATATTTCAGTGGGGGATACCACTGCGTCAATGGCTGTAAAAGCAGCAAAGAAAGCGTTGGAAGACGGAGGTGTGAAGCCGGAAGAGTTAGATCACATTTTCGTAGCTACGGTGTCAGGAGACCATGCGACTCCGAGTACATCCTGTGAAGTACAGAGTGCGCTGGGAGCCAAGAATGCTGTATGCATGGATGTGAATGCGGCATGTTCCGGCTTTATTTATGCGCTGAATACGGCAATGGCATACGCAAAGGCAGGTATGGGAAATAAGATGCTGCTGATCGGGGTGGAAACGCTGTCCAAGATTCTTGACTGGACGGACAGGAGTACCTGTGTTCTGTTTGGAGACGGAGCAGGAGCAGCCGTAGTAGAAGCAGACCCGTCCAGTAAAATTTTTATTGATGCTGGCTCTGACGGAGCGAAGGGTCATGTGCTTACCTGCGAGGAGCGCCATCTGAACAACCTTCTGGTGAAAGATGAAACACCGATGAAGCAGGTAGAAATGAACGGACAGGAAGTATTTAAATTTGCGGTGAGAATCATCCCGAAGAGTGTAGGCAAAGTGCTTGACGCGGCAGGAGCTGATAAGAGCGAGATAAAATATTATATTCTCCATCAGGCAAATTACAGGATCATCGAGGCAGCAGCGAAACGGCTAAAAGAACCGCTGGAGAAATTCCCAATGAACATC
Organism: Candidatus Anaerostipes avistercoris; assembly: GCA_019119895.1. GTDB lineage: Bacteria > Bacillota > Clostridia > Lachnospirales > Lachnospiraceae > Anaerostipes > Anaerostipes avistercoris. The sequence continues at coordinate 38,043 of DWWD01000020.1, forward strand.
GATCACTGTGCGAATACATCTTCCGCTACGATTCCGATTCTGCTGGACGAAATCCACAGAGCAGGTAAACTGCAGCGCGGAGATAAGATTGTAATGAGCGGTTTTGGCGGCGGATTGACATGGGGCTCTGTTTATCTGGAATGGTAATACCTTATTGTTACAAAAGAAAAAACCATAAGGCGGACAGCGGTACGAAGCGTACAGGCTGCCGCAGGGAAAAAAGATAGTCAGCTTTCGGAAGTTCAGCAAAAGTTGGCTATTTTTCTATGTAAAAATATGCTATAATAATAAGATGATTACAGGAGGGAGTACATGGAAATACAATTGTGGAGGGAAATTCTCAGCCCCTATGAACTGGCAGTGGATGAATTGACATTAAAATTTCATCATATCATCCGTGAATACCGGAAAGCGGGACTATATTCTCCGATCGAGCAGGTGGACGGACGGGTAAAAAGTATATCCAGCATTCTTGACAAAATGCAGAGAAAGCATATCAACGCCAACAATATCGAAGACAAACTGGAAGATATTGCCGGTATCCGGCTGATCTGTCAGTTTGTAGAAGATATTGAAAAGGTAGTTGAGATTATTGAGAAGCGCTCTGATATGGAGATCAAGAGCAGAAAAGATTATATCTCCCAGTCCAAGGACAGCGGCTACCGCAGCTATCATCTGATTATTTATTACGAAGTCAATACGATTTACGGAAGAAAGAAGCTGCAGGCAGAGATTCAGATCAGGACACTTGCTATGAATTTCTGGGCTACGGTGGAGCACTCACTGCAGTATAAGTATAAAGGTAATATTCCGGAACATGTGACAGATAAACTGCTGCAGGCTTCTGATGCCATTGTGGTGCTGGATCGTGAGATGTCATCTGTCCGGGACGAGATTATGGATGCGCAGAATTCATTTCGGAAGAAGGCGAATATGGTGTCTGATATCCTTCATACGATGCAGAATCTCTATAAAGTAGCAAATAAGCATGAAGTCATCAAGATTCAGGATGAATTCTACAAAATTTATGAGACAGGAGATATGGAACGTCTGGAGCACTTTAACAAGCAGCTGGATATTATAGCGGAAGGTTATCGTGCACAGAGCATTTCATAGAAAAATGGATGAAATTACCAGTTGAATTTGAGAAAAAGATGAGAAATCTCCTGGGGGGAGATTTCGCTGCCTATGAGCAGCATTTGGATGATCCGGCGTATTACGGAATTCGAGTGAATACCTTAAAAATATCTGTGGAGGAATTCCTGGATATTTGTCCGTTTTCCGTAACGCCGGTTCCATGGACGGAGAATGGATTTTATGTCCGGAGAGAGGAAAAACCATCAAAACATCCGTATTATCATGCGGGACTTTATTATATCCAGGAGCCCAGCGCCATGGCTCCGGCGTCTTATCTGCCGGTTCTGCCAGGAGACAGGGTCCTGGATTTGTGTGCTGCCCCGGGAGGCAAGTCAACAGAACTGGGAGCAAAACTCAGAGGAGAAGGTATTCTGGTATCCAATGATGTGAGCATTTCCAGAACAAAAGCGCTGATCCGGAATATTGAAATGTTCGGAATCCGAAACAGCGTAATATTGTGTACGGAAGCGAAGCATATGGTATCTTCCCTGACCGGATATTTTGATAAGATTCTGGTAGATGCCCCCTGCTCAGGTGAGGGGATGTTCCGAAAAGGAAATAATGAGATAAAGAACTGGGAACAGAAAGGAAGCGAGCCTTACGCGAAACTCCAGAGAGAGATTGCAGACGACGCGGTGAAACTGCTGAAACCGGGAGGAATGATGCTTTATTCCACCTGCACTTTTTCGCCGGAAGAGAACGAGCAGGTCATAGAACACCTCCTGACGGAAAACGATGATCTGTCGCTGGTTCCGATGAAAATGTGTGAAGGCTTTGACTGCGGACATCCGGAGTGGACACTGACCGGCAGAGAGGATATAAAAAAATGTATCCGGCTGTGGCCTCATCGGATCAAAGGAGAGGGACATTTCCTGGCACTGCTTCAAAAAGCGCCGGGAGAGGCGCCCGTGCCTGCGGGAGAAAAATATTCCCGGGTGAAGCCGACGAAAGAGACGGAAGAATTTTTCAGAGATTGTCATATGAAGGTTGACTGGAACCGGATTCAGGAACATCAGGGCAAACTTTTTTATCTGAAAGAGGATTTTCCGAAGCTGACCGGAGTCCGGATCCTGAGAAAAGGTCTGTTTCTGGGAGAAATGAAAAAGGGACGTTTCGAGCCCAGTCAGCCGCTGGCGGCGGCTCTGTATCCGGAGGAATATGATAAATATATTTCTTTTGATCTGGAAGATGAAAGAACCATTCGTTATCTGAAATGTGAGACGCTGAATGTGGATACGGATACAGAAGGAATCCATCTGATCGGAACCGGACGGTTTCCGATGGGATGGGGAAAGATTAAAAAGGGTAGGATGAAGAATAAATACGCGTCCAGCTGGAGATGGATGTAATGGCAAAGATAAGATTAGACAAATACTTGTGCCAGTGCCTGGGAATTTCCAGGAAAGAGGCAAAGGAAAAGATAAAAAACGGACAGGCTGTAATAAATGGAACTAAGGTCCGGAAACCGGAATATAAGGTGGATCCGGAGCAGAATGAAATACAGTGTCAGGAAGAAATGCTTACATACGAAGAACTTCATTATCTGATGCTTCATAAACCACAGGGCGTTGTGTCAGCGACTAAAGATCCGGTGGAAAAAACTGTCCTGGATCTGATCCGTGAGCCATATGGAAAGAAATTATTTCCGGTGGGAAGACTTGATAAAGATACAGAAGGACTGATGCTTCTGACAGATGATGGAAAACTGGCTCATGAACTGATGTCGCCGAAGAAACATGTGGAGAAGACCTATTATGCGGAAGTCGCCGGGAAAATGGGCGAACGGGAGATCAGGGCATTTGCGGACGGACTGGAGATTGGCGGCGGAGAAACCGCGAAGCCCGGGATTCTGGAGGTGCTGGATGCTTCTGAAGAAGGTTCCAGGGTGCAGATCACCATTACAGAAGGAAAATTCCATCAGATTAAGAGGATGGTGAAAGCGGTGGGAAGCGAGGTGCTGTATTTAAAGCGCCTGACGATCGGACCGCTCAGGCTGGATGATACGCTGCCGTCCGGAAGTTACCGAAAATTGACAGAAGAAGAAATTCGCCGATTAAAGGAGAAGAAATGTTAAAGAATAAAAAAGCCGTTATATTTGATCTGGATGGAACTTTAGTGGATTCCATGTGGATCTGGAAAGAAATAGATATCCGCTTTCTGGGGAAATACGGAATGACGGTGCCGGAAGGTCTTAATGATGCCCTGGAAGGCTGCAGCTTTCACGAAACTGCCCGGTATTTCAAGGAACATTTTCCGCTTCCGCTGTCCATTGAAGAGATTATGGAAACATGGAACCGCATGGCGGCGGAGATGTATGAGAATGAGATTTCTCTGAAAGAAGGAGCCGGAGAATTTATCAGGATGCTGAAGGAAGAAAATATGCCGCTTGGAATCGCCACCAGCAATTCCAGGGAGCTTGCGAAGGTCTGCCTGAAATCCAACGGAATTCTCGATGCTTTTGATTATATCTGTACTTCCAATGAAGTTCCGAGAGGAAAACCGGAACCGGATGTATATCTTCACACGGCAGAGATGCTCTCTGTGGATCCGAAGGAGGTTCTGGTATTTGAGGATATTCCGTACGGTCTGATGGCAGGAAAGCGCGCCAATATGGAGACATGCGCGGTTCGGGACCCATATTCGGAACGGGCAATGGAAGAGAAGCTGAAACTGGCAGATTATTTTATCGATTCTTATTATGATGTTTTAAACGGAACTTATCAGAAATTATCATAAAAACAGGGGAAATATCGGATGAAAAAAATAGCGATCGTGACAGGAGCGTCTTCCGGCATGGGAAGAGAATTTGTCCGCCAGCTGGCAGAACGATATCCTGTACTGGATGAAATCTGGGCCGTTGCCAGGAGAGAAGAGCGGCTGCTGGAACTGCAGAAAGAAACGGGAAATGTCAGGATCCGTGCATTTTCTCTGGATTTGAAGGAAGAAGAGAGCTTCCGGAATATTGCAGAGTGCCTTCGAAGAGAGAGCCCCGGAGTCCGCATTCTGGTCAACGGGTCCGGTATAGGGATTTCCGGGGATTTTATGGATCTGTCGGAGCAAGAAATCAGTGACATGGTCGCCGTGAACTGCGGGGCGCTGACAAAAATGACATATCTGGTTCTCCCGTATATGAAAAAAGGCGCCATGATCTATCAATTTGCCTCGGCGGCGGCATTTTCACCTCAGCCGGGATTTGCGGTTTATGCGGCAGCGAAGGCGTACGTTCTGAGATTTTCGACTGCACTCCGGCAGGAACTGAAGAAAAAGGGAATCCGGGTGACTGCAGTCTGCCCGGGACCGGTAAAGACAGAATTCCTTGAGAAAGCCTATGGAAAACAGGAAATGTCATTTTATAAAAAACTTGTGATAGCAGACTGTAAAAAGGTTGTTTCCCGCGCCATAGAAGACGGGAAAAAAGGCCGGGCGGTGTCAGTGTACGGAGGAACGATGAAATTTCTGCGGATCATCAGCCGGCTGCTTCCGGAAGAAGTGCTTGCAGGATTCTTCAGAGGATAGAAAGAGACGGTTATGAGAGAGATAGAAATTACACGAAAAGATGAAGGACAGCGTCTGGACAAGATGCTGCAGAAATATCTGAATAGAGCGGGAAAGAGTTTTATCTATAAGATGCTGCGGAAGAAAAATATCAAATTGAACGGCAGAAAAGCTGCCGGAAATGAAAAGCTGAAGGCGGGAGATCGTGTTGCCGTGTATCTGGCGGAAGAAACAATAGAAAAATTTCGGGAAGAAATCAGGGTAGAGGAGCAGAAGATTCCGCTGGATGTTTTGTATGAAGATGAAAATATTCTGCTGATCAACAAGCCTTACGGTATTTTGTCTCAGAAAGCAGGACCGGATGATCTGTCGGTTAACGAGCAGATCGCTCCGTATGCAGTTCGCAGAGGATGGATGTCAGAGGAAGATCTGAATCGTGTGAAACCATCCGTGTGCAACCGGCTGGACCGCAATACAACAGGGATTTTGATCGCGGGAATTTCCCTGGAAGGTCTTCAGACCATGGCGGAACTTTTAAGGAAACGAGAGATTGATAAATATTATTATTGTATCGTAAAAGGTGAAATTAAGAAAAAAGAGAGGATATCCGGTTATCTGCTGAAAGATGAGCGAAAAAATACAGTAACGGTCACCCGGGAAAGGAAAGGACAGGGGGCTTATATTGAAACCTGGTACGAGCCGGTGGAATCCCGAAACGGCTTCACTTTTCTGAAAGTAAAGCTGGTGACGGGAAAGACCCACCAGATCCGGGCGCATCTGGCAAGTCAGGGGCATCCTCTGGCAGGAGATTTCAAATACGGCAGTCAGGAACTGAACCGGAAGCTCAGAAGCAGATTCGGCCTGAAAGGGCAGCTGCTGCACTGTGGAGAAATCCAGTTTCCGAAGACAATGACCGGCTGCAGAAATCTTCAGGGAAGGGTGTTTCAGGCAGAACTGCCTTCAGATTTTAAGAAAGTGAAATCAGGACTGATGGGAGATGGAACATGGGAAGCTGGAATGTAAAAGGACTGAGAGGATCTGTTCTGGAGGAACTGGTCAATTACACCAATGAAAAATACCGCCGGCAGAACCTTGCTCTGGTGCAGAAAATTCCGACCTCCATCAAGCCGGTACGGTTTGACAAAGAAAAACGGCATATTACCCTTGCCTATTTTGACCAGAAGAGTACGGTGGATTATATCGGGGTGGTGCAGGGAATCCCAATCTGCTTTGACGCAAAAGAGTGTGCGTCCGATGTGTTCCCGCTTCAGAACATTCATGAGCATCAGATTGAATTCATGAAGCAGTTTGAAGAACAGGGAGGTATCAGTTTCCTGCTTCTTTATTTTACGAACCGGCATGCCTGCTATTTTATGACGTTTGAGGAGACGATGGAATTCTGGCAGAGAGGAAAGGAAAGCGGACCAAAGCATTTTAAATATGAAGAACTTGATATCGGATATTTTGTTTCCATGAAAAAAGGAGGAATTCTTCATTATCTGGAATGCCTTCAGAAGTATCTGATGCAAAAACAGAAAGGACATTGACGAACCGGTTTAATTTGCTTATAATAAAAAACATTGACAAACAGAAAAAGGATGATTTTCATGATAAAAAGTATGACTGGCTTTGGACACGGCGAAGAGTCCAATGCCGCGAACCAGAAAGTGACGGTGGAGATGAAGGCGGTAAATCACAGATATTGTGATGTCTCGCTGAAACTTCCAAAAAAATTTACAATGTTTGAGGCGGAGATCCGCAAGATTATCAAAGAATATGCAAAACGGGGAAAGATTGATGTTTATATTTCTTTTGAGGATCTGTCTCAGACGGGAATCGGTCTCCGGTATAATCAGGAAATTGCCAGAGAATATATGGATATTTTCCAAAAAATGAAGGAGGAATTCCATATCGAGATGGATGTCACGGCATCTATGATGGCAAAATTCCCGGAAGTGATCGCGGTGGAAGAAAAACCGCAGGATGAAGAAGTATGGTGGGATCTGATTGAAAAAGCACTGCGTGAAGCGGCAGAAAAATTTGTGGAAGCAAGAGCTGTGGAAGGAGAGCATCTGAAAACAGATCTTCTTCAGAAACTGAAACAGATGGAGGCGGACGTAGATTTTGTTGAAGAGCGCTCCCCTGAGATTATAAAAGAATACAGAGAGAAGCTGGAAGAACGAGTGAAGGAATTCCTGGAGGATTCTTCTATTGAAGAAAACAGAATCGCAGCGGAAGTTGCGATCTATGCTGATAAAATGGCGGTGGATGAGGAAATTGTAAGGCTTAAGAGTCATATCCATTCCATGAAAGATGTGCTGGAAGAAGAGGGAGCCATTGGACGCAAACTTGACTTTATGGCTCAGGAGATGAACCGTGAAGCCAATACGATTCTTTCGAAATCCAGCGATGCCGCTCTGGCGGAACACGCAATCGAATTGAAGACAAATGTTGAGAAGGTTAGAGAACAGATCCAGAACATAGAATAGAAGGGAAGGAACATGAATAAGAGAGGTTCACTGCTGGTAATCTCCGGATTTTCAGGCGTGGGGAAAGGTACAGCGGCCAAAAGGCTGGTAGAAAAATACGGATACAGCCTGTCTGTATCAGCGACGACCAGGAAACCGCGGCCCGGAGAGGTAAATGGAAGAGAATATTTTTTTAAATCAGAGGATGAATTCAAGAATCTTATTGATTATAACGGATTTATAGAGTATGCTAGATATGTGGACAATTACTATGGAACGCCGCGCAAATTCGTAGAAGAAGAACTGGCGGCGGGACATAATGTAATTCTTGAGATTGAGGTGCAGGGTGCTTTTAATATTAAGAAACAGTATGAAGATGCGCTCCTGATCTTTATCACCGCGCCAAGCGCCCAGGCGATCAAAGAACGCCTGATCGGGCGGGGAACAGAATCTGAGGAAGTGATACATAAGCGTCTGGAACGGGCGAAGGAAGAGTCGCTTGATATGACGAAGTATGATTATATCGTAATCAATGACGAACTGGAGGAATGTGTCGACCGGATCCATGCGATCGTCCAGGCAAAAGAATGTCTTCTTGCCAATAATATGGATTTTATTGAAGAAACAAAAAAAGGCTTAGATGAGTTATAGGAGGAATAAAGATGATACATCCATCATATACAGAATTAATGAAAGTAATCAACGGAGACAGTGAAGACGAGAAGGTAATTTCCAGCCGCTATTCTGTGGTTCTTGCCAGTGCCAAGAGAGCAAGGCAGATCATAGCGGGAGATATTCCTCTTGTGGCGGAAGCAGATTCCGGAAAACCGCTGTCTACGGCGGTAGAAGAGTTATGGCAGGAAAAAGTGAAAATCCTGGGAGATGACGAAACAGAAGAATAGGAAGCACAGTAAGGGTGGTTAGGAATTCCTAAGCGCCCTTCTTTGCGCGATGAGCCCGGAAAGCGGCTGCCGTGCCTGCACAGGCAGACATTTGACGGGCAACGCGGTCATCGAGCGGCAATGCCGCGAGATGCGCGATAAGCGAAATATCAGATGATTAAGGATAGGAGAGTAGTATGGATATTATTTTGTTGCTTAAAACGATCCTTCTCGGAATCGTAGAAGGAATCACAGAATGGCTGCCGATCAGCAGTACCGGCCATTTGATTCTGGCAGATGAATTTATAAAACTTAATATGTCAGATTCTTTTATGGAAATGTTTAACGTAGTGATACAGCTTGGTGCTATCATGGCGGTTGTTGTGCTGTATTTTCATAAGCTGAATCCTTTTTCGCCGAAGAAAAACCGGAAAGAAAAAGGCGATACCATTGTTTTGTGGACGAAAGTTATTTTAGCGGTCCTGCCGGCGGCTCTGATCGGAATTCCGCTGGATGACTGGCTGGACGCGAATTTTTATAATCCGCCGGTGGTTGCGGCAATGCTGATCATTTACGGTATTTTATTTATCGTGGTAGAAAACAGAAACAGAAGGAACAGGAGACGTCCTATGGATGATCTGGACCGGCTGAGTTATCCCATGGCGCTGGCTATCGGAGGGTTCCAGGTGCTTTCTCTGATTCCGGGAACGTCACGTTCCGGAGCGACAATCCTGGGAGGAATCCTCATCGGATGTTCCAGAACTGTCGCAGCGGAATTTTCATTTTTCCTGGGAATTCCGGTTATGTTTGGCGCCAGCTTATTAAAAATCGTTAAATTCGGATTTCATTTCACCAGTATGGAAGTCATTGTGCTGCTGACAGGAATGGTCGTTTCTTTCCTGGTATCCGTTGTGGCAATTAAATTCCTGCTTGGTTATATTAAGAAAAATGACTTCAAGGCATTTGGTGTCTATCGTATTGTGTTAGGTATTTTAGTGATCGCTTATTTCGCATTGTTCAAATAAGCAAAGGAGCGGGATATGGATAAAAATGATTTTATAAAAGCCATGGAAGAGATGCTGGCGGTGGCAAAGACCAACGGAAATCAGATTTCCATGGAAGAACTTCTGGATTATTTCAGTGATGTTCCGATGAATGAAGAAACCAGGAAACTGCTGTTTGATACATTCGAGGAAGCAGGCGTCCGCGTCATCGGATACGAAGCGGAAAAGAAGAATGAGACAAAGGAGGAGAATACTCCAAAAGAAAAGAAAGAATCAGAGGTTGTGTCTTTTTATCAGGAAGAGGTTGCCAGACTGGATCTCCCTGATGAGGAGACACAGAAACAGCTGCTCAGAGAGTGGCTGGAAGGAGAGGGAGATCAGGAACAGATCATCGAGAGCCTTCTTCCTGCCGTGATGGAAATCGCAGAAAAACATAAGGAAAAAGGTGTTTTGTATGCAGATCTGATCCAGGAGGGCAACATCGGCCTTCTGGAAGCAATGTATTCTTTTGATGGCAGTGATGCGGAGGAATTCCTGCGCTATACAGCCGGAAAAATCGAAGACGCCATGCTGGATTCCATTGCGGAACAGAGAGGCGCAGACAGTGTCGGTGAGCAGATGGCGGTCAAAGCCAACCGTCTGGACGAAGCTTCTCTGCACCTTACCAAAGAATTGGGACGGGAGCCAAAAGCAGAAGAATTGGCAGAGTATCTGCATATGACAGTGGAAGAGGTGAAGGATATAATGAAAATATCCCTGGACGCCATTTCTGTTATGGAGACAGATATTACAATGAAAAAATAAAGATATACAGACGCATTGGATGGCAGGAGGGTTGCCTATGAATATCAGAGAGAAACAAGAACAATCTGAAAGAGAATTATTAAGTCCGTATGCGGCATTGAGTATCAACACAAAAGGAAGAGAAAGGCCTGAGGTGGAGTGTGAGATCCGGACCTGCTTTCAGCGGGACCGGGATCGTATTCTCCATTCTAAGGCTTTTCGCCGCCTAAAGGACAAGACACAGGTTTTCTTATCCCCCAGAGGAGATCATTACCGCACGCGGCTGGTACATACGCTGGAAGTTTCGCAAAATGCCCGGACCATAGCGCGGGCCCTGAATTTAAATGAAGTTTTGACGGAAGCGATTGCACTCGGACATGATCTTGGACATACGCCGTTCGGCCATGCGGGAGAAAAGGTGCTGAATGAGATGAATCCGCAGGGATTCCGCCACAGCGAACAGAGCGTCAGGGTGGTTCAGTATTTGGAAAAAGACGGGCGGGGTCTGAATCTTACCTGGGAAGTGCGGGATGGAATGAGGAATCATTCGATCAAGAGCAATCCGGCAACTCTGGAAGGGAAGATTGTCCGTCTGGCAGATAAGATTGCTTATATCAATCACGACATCGACGATTCCATCCGGGGAAATGTCATAACAGAGGAAGATCTTCCGCAGGAATGCACCGATATTCTGGGACACACATTCCGGGAACGGATCAATACAATGATTCTGGACATTGTAAACCACAGTGAGGGAAAAAACGATATCTGTATGTCAGAGGAGGTCTATCAGGCCATGTTCGGGCTGAGAGCTTTTATGTTCCGGCATGTTTATACGGATCCGGAGACAAAGAAAGAAGAAGGCAAAGTAGAGCATATCATAGAACCATTATACGATTATTATCTGAAGCATATCGACCTGCTGCCTCAGTACAGTCAGGAACGGATCCGTGAGGGAAAAGAAGAAAAAGAACAGGCAGTGTGTGACTATATTGCCGGTATGACCGATCATTACGCCATTGAAACATATAAGGAAATATTTATTCCGAAATTCTGGTTCATACGGTAAATTTTCCTGTAAAAAAACAAATTTTTTTCAAAAATAAAAAAAGGAATACAGCAGAAAATGTAGAATAATATATATAGAGAGCAAAATGAAGGAGGGAATGATGTGTGATCTACGGAGAAGACATTATAGAAGAGGTGCGGAGCCGCAATGATATCGTAGATGTGATTTCCGCATATGTGCCATTGAAGAAAAAGGGAAGTTCCTATTTCGGGCTCTGCCCTTTTCACAATGAAAAATCCCCTTCTTTTTCCGTCAGCAGGGACAAGCAGATGTACTATTGTTTTGGCTGCGGAGCCGGAGGCAATGTGTATACCTTTCTGATGGAATATGAGAACTTCTCATTTCCTGAGGCTGTGAGATTTCTCGCGGAGAGAGCGGGCATGGAGCTTCCGCAGGAGGAAATGAATGAAGAAGCCAGGAGGCAGATGGACGAGAAAGCCAGACTGAGGGATATGAATAAGCTGGCGGCCAATTATTTCTATTATCTGCTTCACAGCAAACGGGGGAAAAGGGGGCTTGAATATTTCAGAAAACGTGGAATAACAGAGGAAACCATCCGCCATTTCGGGCTGGGATTCGCGGACATTTACAGTGACGATCTGTACCGTTTTTTAAAGAGCAAAGGATACAAAGATGAGGAACTGAAAGATTCCGCGCTGGTCACCATTGATGAAAAGAGAGGTGGAAGCGATAAATTCTGGAACAGAGTCATGTTTCCCATCATGGACGTCAATAACCGGGTCATCGGATTCGGCGGACGAGTCATGGGAGACGGCAATCCCAAATATTTAAATTCCAGGGAAACGAAATTATTCGACAAAAGCCGGAATCTGTACGGGCTTAATTTCGCCAGAAAGTCGAGAAAAAATGAAATCATATTATGTGAGGGCTATATGGATGTAATTTCCATGCACCAGGCAGGATTCACCAATGCGGTGGCGGCTCTGGGAACCGCTTTTACCAGCGGGCATGGAACGCTGCTGAGACGCTACACGGAAAATGTGATTTTGTCATTTGACAGCGATGAAGCCGGGCAGAGAGCGGTTCTGCGCGCCATTCCGATTTTGAAGGATGCGGGACTGAATGTGCGGGTTCTTGATTTGAAGCCATACAAGGATCCGGATGAATTTATCAAAGGATCCGGGAAAGAGGCTCTGGAAGAAAGGATCCGGAAAGCAAGCAGCAGTTTTATGTTCCAGGTCAAAGTACTGGCCGGGGATTACGACCAGGAAGATCCGGAATCGAAGACGAAGTTTCAGCATGAGGCGGCGAAACTGCTGGCGAAGATTGAAGAACCGCTGGAAAGAAAGAATTATATCGAAGCTGTTTCCAGAGAATATTACATTGGGCAGAAAGATCTTACGGATCTGGTGGAATATTACGGCACCAGAGGATATGTTTCTTCCAGGGAAAATGCGGGAAATTCCGCGCCGAGGGAAGAGAGGAAGAATTCCCTGGCACAGGAGAAAGCCGAAAAGAAGAAGCAGCCGCAGAAACTTCTGCTCACATGGCTGGTAAATGAGCCGGTATTGTTTGAACGGCTGAAGGGAATCATCGGACCGGATGATTTTTATGAGCCTATTTACCACGGGGCGGCGCTTATGCTGTTTGAACAGTACGAAAAAGAGAAAAAAGTCATTCCGGCGAAAATACTGAATCAGTATACAGATTCCGGTGATCAGCAGAAGATTGCGGAATTATTTAATACGACGCTTAAAATGGCGCCTTCACCGGAAGATAACGATAAAGCACTGACGGACATTGTCCGCCGTGTCAAAGAAGACAGCATTGAACAACAGATGAATGGGACCAATGATATTCTGAAATGGCAGGAGCTGATCAAGGAGAAAGGAAGACTTTCGAAACTGCATATTTCAATATAGGTTGGTTACAATAGGAGAGAGAAGAAAGGACGAATTATGGAAGGTACAATGGAACAATTCAGCGAGAAACTGGCTGGATTAGTAGAACTGGGAAAAAAGAATAAGAATTTTCTGGAGTATGCGCAGATCGAGTCTTACTTCAAAGATATGAAGCTGACATCGGATATGATGGAAGCCATCTATGATTATCTGGAGCAGAACGGGATTGATGTGCTGACTCTGGCAGCCGTGGAAGACAACGATGACGATGTGGATGAGCCGCTGGAGGATGATACAGATATTTCAGTTCCTGACGGAGTCAGCATCGAAGATCCGGTGCGCATGTACCTGAAGGAAATCGGTAAAGTTCCGCTTCTGAGCGCTGAGGAAGAAATTGAACTGGCCCAAAAAATGGAAGAAGGAGATGAGAGCGCCAAGAAGAAACTGGCGGAAGCAAACCTTCGACTGGTTGTCAGCATTGCCAAGCGCTATGTGGGACGAGGCATGCTGTTCCTTGATCTGATCCAGGAAGGAAACCTGGGACTGATCAAAGCGGTGGAGAAATTTGATTACCGCAAGGGATATAAATTCAGTACTTACGCTACATGGTGGATCCGTCAGGCGATCACGAGAGCCATTGCCGATCAGGCCAGAACCATCCGCATTCCGGTGCATATGGTAGAGACGATCAATAAGCTGATCCGGGTTTCCAGACAGCTGCTCCAGGAACTGGGCAGAGAGCCGTCTCCGGAGGAAATTGCAGAGGAAATGGATATTCCGGTTGAGAGAGTCCGTGAGATTCTCAAAATCTCTCAGGAACCGGTATCTTTGGAAACACCGATCGGTGAGGAAGAAGACAGCCATCTGGGCGATTTTATTCAGGATGAAAATGTACCGGTGCCGGCAGACGCGGCAGCGTTTACGCTTTTGAAAGAGCAGCTGGATGAAGTACTGGGAACTCTGACAGAAAGAGAACAGAAAGTATTAAGGCTTCGTTTCGGACTGGATGACAGCCGCGCAAGAACTTTGGAAGAGGTCGGAAAGGAATTTAACGTTACAAGAGAACGTATCCGTCAGATTGAGGCAAAGGCACTGCGCAAATTAAGACATCCGAGCCGCAGCAGAAAGCTGAAGGATTATTTAGATTAAGGTGCGGACAATGGAATTATCAAAGCGTTTGAATACGATCGCGTCTTTTGTGACAGAAGGCTGCTGTGCAGCCGATATCGGAACCGACCATGGGTACATACCAATCTATTTAGTCCGTCAGGGGATATGTCCCCGGGCATTTGCCATGGATATCAATGCAGGGCCATTGGAACGCGCAAAACAGCATATAGCAGAGATGGGTGCGGCGGACAGGATAAGCTGCCTCCTCTCTGACGGTCTGGATCAACTTCCTGAAAAGGATGTTGATTCAGTTATTATTGCGGGGATGGGAGGAGACCTTGTTGTCAGGATTCTGGAGCGGGGAGAAGAAAAACTCGCAGGAATCAGCGAATTGATTCTGTCTCCACAGTCCCACCCGGAAAAAGTGCGGCACTGGCTCCATGACCATGAGTTTCGGATTCTGGAAGAAGATATGCTGACAGAGGACGGCAAATATTATATCGTCATAAGAGCTGTACATGGAAGAGAATCCTATGATAAAGAATGTTTCTACTGCTTCGGAGAACGTCTGGTCATGAACCGGCATCCGGTTCTCCTGGAGTATCTGGACAAAGAATATCAGAAATACGCAAAAATTTATAAAACTCTTGCGGATACCTCGAAAGAGCATATCCGGAAGAGAAAACAGGAAGTCCGGAAGAGACTGGAAAATATAAAGGAGGCGATGGGATACTATGAAATGTAATGATGTAATCCGTCTTTTAGAGGAAGAGGTACCGCTGGAGGCCGCCGAATCCTGGGATAATCCCGGATTTCTGGTGGGAGACCGTGAAAGAGAAGTAAAGAAGATCATGGTCGTGCTGGATATCACCAACGCGGTTGTGGAGGAAGCGGCAAGAACCGGAACTGATTTTATTCTGGCGCACCATCCGGTGATTTTTTCAAAGATAAAGAAATGCACCAGCGATGATTTTCTCCAGAGAAAGCTTCTGAAACTGATCGAGAATAAAATCTGCTGTTATGGCATGCATACCAATTATGACGCCTGCAGAATGTGTGATGCAGTGGCGGAGAAACTGGGCTTTTATCCGGATCAGGTACTGGAGGAGGCGGAAGATCCGAGGTTCCGGGCAGAAGGAAAAGGAATCGGAATGATCGGAGCCTTCGCGGGAGAGAAAGAACTGAAAGATTTTGCCGGGGAAATCAAGAGAGCCTTCGGAATACCTGCCGTTTCCGTTTTTGGAAATCTGGAAGAAAAGGTTCACAAAGCGGCCATTGTCCCTGGATCCGGAAGAAGCATGGCACGGCTTGCGGCGGCAAAAGGAGCCGATGTGCTGGTGACAGGTGACATCGGGCATCATGAAGGCCTGGATGCCGTGGATATGGGACTTTGTGTGATCGATGCAGGCCATTATGGACTGGAACAGGTATTTATAGACGATATGAAGGAACTTCTGGAGCAGAAACTTCCGGATTGTGATATTATTTCCTGCAAAACGGGAAGTCCGTTTCAGGTAATATAGCCAAAAGGAGGGAAGCCTATGGTAAAAGCAGTCGTTCATCAGAAAACGTATATGGTGGAAAAAGGAACAACGCTGGGAGAACTGGCAGAGAAGATTCAGAAGCCGGGGGAACCGGAGATTCTGCTGGCTTATACAGACGGCAAGTTAAAGGAACTTTTTAAAACCATCGAAGAGGATTGTTACATAAGATTCGTAACTTTAAAAGAACAGGCCGGATATATGACGTATAAGAGAACCGCGATGTTCATGTTCCTGAAAGCATGTGAAGATGTGATTGGAACAGGCGCTGTAGACGATATTGCGATCAAGTATTCCATCGGAAACAGCAGCTTTTGCGAGTTCCTGGTGAAAGATATTCAGGTGACCACGCAGCTGGCTCTGAAAATACAGGAACGGATGGAATGGCTGAGAGACCAGGATCTTCCTATTACAAAACATGCTGTGGATACGTCAAAGGTAAGGAAATATTTTGAGAGCATCGGACTGAAGGAAAAAGAGAGACTGTTCCGTTTCCGGAGGGGCTCCAAAACAAATCTTTACTGTCTGGACGGATATGAAGATTATTTTTACGGCTATATGGCGCCTTCTACCGGATATATCAGGAATTTCCTTGTATCTCCCTATCAGGACGGCCTGGTCCTGCAGACGCCAAAGAGACATCAGACGGAAAAAATCGCAAAATTTTATCCTCAGCCGAAATTATTCCGTGTGATGCAGCGTTCCAGAGAATGGAGCAGGACCCTGGGGGTTGATACGGTGGGTGCTTTAAATGAGGTAATTACAGCAGGAGGTATCCGTCATCTGATCCTTCTGCAGGAAGGTCTTCAGGAGAAGCTGCTGTCAGATATTGCGGATAAGATCGTGCAGGAAAATAAAAAAATCGTGCTGATCGCCGGACCATCTTCTTCCGGAAAGACGACATTTTCCCACAGACTTTCCATACAGCTGGAAATTGCAGGAAAGCGGCCGCACCCGATTTCTCTGGATGATTATTTCTTTGACCGGGAAATGTCACCGAAAGATGAAACCGGGAACTATAATTTTGAGACCATAGCTTCGCTGGATACGGAATTATTTACAAAGCATATGAATCAGCTGCTTCAGGGAGAGAAGATTTCCATGCCCAGTTATAACTTCCTGACGGGAAAGAGAGAATACCGGGGACATGAACTTCAGCTGGAGCATCATGATGTTCTTGTAATTGAAGGAATTCACGGCCTGAATAATCAACTGTCAGAAAATCTGCCGAAAGAAAGCAAGTATAAGATATATGTCAGTGCCCTGAGCCAGATTAATCTGGATGAGCACAACCGGATTCCAAGTTCTGACGGCCGTCTGTTGAGAAGGATCGTGCGGGATTCTATGACAAGAGGGAATGACGCAAGGGCGACCATCGGCCGATGGGATTCCGTAAGAAGAGGTGAGGAAGAGAATATTTTCCCTTATCAGGAAGAAGCAGATATCATGTTTAATTCGGCGCAGATTTATGAACTGGCTGTTTTAAAACAGTATGCGGAACCGCTGCTGTTTGCGGTGCCGGAAGACTGTCCGGAGTATCAGGAAGCTAAGAGACTGCTGAAATTCCTGGATTATTTCCTTAATATCAAAAGTGAAGACATACCACAGACTTCTCTTTTGAGAGAATTCATTGGAGGAAGCTGTTTTGAGACATAAAAGAGCCTCTCTGAGAATTAATTCGTAAAATCAGAGAAATATTATTGTTTCGGAAAATATTTTGTGATATGATATCACCTGTGCTCAGACAGACAAATGGCCGCGCCATTTCAGACGAAAGGGAAATGGTGAGGAAAGTCCGGGCTTCACAGGGCAGGATGCCAGATAACGTCTGGTAGGGGTGACCCTCAAGCTAGTGCAACAGAAATAAACCGCCGGTCTCTGACCGGTAAGGGTGGAAAGGCAAGGTAAGAGCTTACCGCCTGTCTGGTAACAGACAGGGCACATGTAAACCTCATCCGAAGCAAGACCGAATAGAAAACGATAAATTGGCCCGATTTGTTTTCAGGTGGGTCGCTGGAGCCTGCTGGCAACAGCAGGTCGAGATAGATGGCCATTCAACGACAGAACCCGGCTTATCGGCTGTCTGAGCATATAAGAAATGTGAAAAAAAGAGTAAGATATTGATGAAAAACACTTCATCCGTATCTTACTTTTTTTGTGCGATACGCCCGGAGGACGGCCGCCGTGCCTGCACGAGCGGGCAGCTGAAAGAACATCCAGAAGTCTCATTTTCCGTTGTCGGAAAATGGCGGATTTTCGTAGCCGGAAAAAAATGTATTGAAAGAACTTTCAAAAATCGTTTGTGATATTGAAATTAATTTAAAAAGAAGTTATGATGAATTCATAAAGGAGGGAGATCATGAATCAGAAGATCAAGCAGCTGAAAGGAAAGCTGATCGTATCCTGTCAGGCACTGCCGGAGGAACCGCTTCATTCTTCTTTTATTATGGGAAGGATGGCACTGGCGGCCAAAGAAGGCGGAGCAGCCGGGATTCGTGCGAACACCAGAGAGGACATTCGAGAGATACAATCACAGGTTGACCTGCCGGTTATCGGAATCGTGAAGCAGAATTATGAAGGATGTGATGTGTATATCACGCCTACGATGAAAGAAGTTGACCAGCTGATGGAAGTGAAACCGGAGATTATCGCGCTGGATGCCACAGAGGCTGAACGGCCGGGAGGATTGCCGCTGGATGAATTTTTCCATCAGATCAAAGAGAAATATCCGGAGCAGCTGTGGATGGCAGACTGTTCTACGGTGGAAGAAGCGCTTCACGCAGATGAACTGGGATTTGACTTTATTGGAACGACTTTAGTAGGATACACAAAACAGAGCAGAGACTTAAAGATTGAAGCCAATGATTTCGAAGTTCTAAGGACGATTCTGGATCAGGTGAAACATCCGGTGATCGCGGAAGGAAATGTAAATACTCCGGAGAAAGCCAGAAGAGTGCTGGAACTGGGAGCTTACAGTGTTGTAGTAGGTTCTGCGATTACGAGACCGCAGCTGATCACGAAATCATTTACAGAAGCTTTAAAATAGAATACTGGAGAATGCAGTATGGAATACTATGTAAAATCAGTTCTTCCCATTATTGAATCTAATTATGAAAATTTTACGCCTCTGGAGAAGACCATTGCGGATTTTTTTATTCATAACAGGGAAAAGGCTGATTTCTCGGCCAAAGCAATCGCAAAGCGTTTGTTTGTGTCGGAAGCGTCGCTGTCGAGATTTGCGAAAAAATGCGGATATCGGGGATACAGGGAATTCATCTATCAGTATGAGGAAACATTTATGGAGAAGCAGGCGGCTGTGGCCAGCCATACAAGAATGGTGCTCAATGCCTATCAGGAGCTTCTCAATAAAACGTACAGTCTGCTGGATGAAGATCAGGTCATAAGGATCTGCGATATGCTGGAGCAGGCAGAGAGAGTTTTTGTATGTGGAAGAGGAAATTCCGGTCTCGCGGCCAGAGAGATGATGCTTCGTTTCGTAAGGATCGGAGTTGATATCGATGCGATCCAGGATTCAGATCTGATGAGGATTCAGGCAGTCTTTCAGAAAGAGGGATGCCTTGTGATCGGAATCAGCATCGGCGGAGAAGCAAAAGATGTACTTTACATGCTTCAGGAATCTCACAAAAGAGGCGCGAAAACCATTTTGATAACAGGAAACAATCACGAGGAACATCGGGAATTCTGCGATGAACAGGTTCTGATCCCTTCATTGAAATACCTGAACTATGGAAACGTCATTTCACCACAGTTCCCGATTCTGGTCATGCTGGATCTGATCTATTCCTTCTATTTAAAGAAGGATACATACAGGAAGGAAGCACTGCATGACAATACCGTCAAAGCATTAAAAGGAGAATAAAAATGAGAATTTATAAAACAAAAGATTACGATGAAATGAGCAGAGTAGCAGCTAACATTATTTCCGCACAGGTTATTTTAAAGCCGGAATCTATTCTCGGACTGGCAACCGGATCTTCTCCGATCGGTGTTTATGATCAGCTGGTAGAATGGTACAAGAAAGGTGATCTGGACTTCTCCAGGGTAACAACTGTCAACCTGGATGAATACAAAGGACTGCCAAAAGAAAATGAACAGAGCTATTACTACTTTATGCATGAATATTTATTTGACAAAGTAAATATCAATGTGGAAAATACATACCTTCCGGACGGTATGAACATGGACAGTGAGGCAGAAGCTGCCCGCTATGAAGAAGTGCTGGCATCTGTTGGACAGGTTGATCTTCAGCTTCTTGGAATGGGACATAACGGACATATCGGATTCAATGAGCCGGGTGATGTATTTGCGAAAGCAACGCACTGTGTTGATCTGAAAGAAAGCACCATTGAAGCAAACAAGAGATTCTTTGAATCTGCGGATGATGTTCCAAGACAGGCATACAGCATGGGAATCGGAACGATTCTGAAATCTAAGAAACTTCTTGTTGTTGTCAGTGGAGAAGGCAAAGCAGAAGCGCTGAAGAATTCTATCTGCGGTCCTGTAACGCCGCAGGTTCCTGGATCCATCCTGCAGTTCCATCCGGATGTAACGATCGTAGCAGACGAAGCTGCTTTATCTAAAGTACCGGAAGAATATTTAAAATAGCATAAATCAGCCTCAGTCCCACTGTTTTTGGACAGTGGGACAGGGTCTTTTACAGAAAAGAAGGTTATGATATGATCATAAAAAATGTAAAAATCTACAGACCGGATAAAACATTTGTATCCGGAAATGTTGTGATAAAAGGAGACCGGATCGCTGAAATTCTTCCGGAAGAATCAAAGGAAGCAGCAGGGGAAGAGATTCTGGACGGAAATGGCTGCTACTGTCTCCCGGGCATGATTGATCTGCATTTTCACGGATGCAAAGGAATGGATGTCTGCGACGGAACGAAAGAGGCGCTGGATGAAATTACCGCTTATGAAGCGTCAATCGGAGTCACAGCCATAGCGCCGGCGACTATGACGCTTCCTGTGGAAGAGCTGGAGGCGGTCCTGACCAACGCTGCCGCTTATAAAAAGAGTCAGGAAGAAGGCACAGCGCCGGCAGGCGCCGATCTTGTGGGAATCAACATGGAAGGTCCTTTTATCAGCAAAGTAAAAAAAGGTGCCCAGGATGAGAGAAATATTATTCCATGCAGTACGGAAGTATATAGGAGATTCCAGAAAGCTGCCGGAGGACTTGTGAAATTCATCGGAATTGCGCCGGAAGAATCTGAGACAGAAGATTTTATCCGGGATGTAAAAAGTGAGGTTTCGGTATCTCTCGCTCACACCAATGCGGATTATGACACAGCAAAGAAGGCATTTGACGCCGGAGCAGATCATGCTGTGCATCTCTATAATGCCATGCCGGCTTTCAGTCACCGGGAGCCGGGAGTTGTGGGAGCTGTGGCGGACAGCAGCCATGTTATGGCGGAAATCATCTGTGACGGCGTTCACATCCATCCTGCGGTTGTGCGGGCTACGTTCCGGATGATGGGAGAAGACCGGATGATTCTGATCAGTGACAGTATGCGTGCGGCAGGTATGCCGGACGGCGAATATACACTGGGCGGTCTGGATGTGAAAGTCCGCGGAAACCAGGCGACGTTGATATCTGACGGAGCTCTGGCCGGTTCTGTAACGCCGCTGCCGGACTGTGTAAGAACCGTAGTAAGGGAAATGGGGATTCCTCTGGAGATAGCAGCAGCATGCGCGACCATCAATCCTGCCAGAAGCCTTGGAATTGATGATATGTATGGATCCATTGAAGCAGGAAAAAAAGCAGATCTCGTATTATGGGATAAAGATCTGAATCTTAAGACTGTCATCAAGGACGGGAAAATATTTCCGTCATAAAATTTTTATCATATAGCCTGTATCTTTGAAGAATCCGGAGGGTGTCTGCCTGTCCGGATTCTGTTTTTTATTTCATAGGATTAACGTGTCTTTTGACACCCTAATCCTATGAAATAAAAAAGCTCCGCTGTCTGATACCCGGAAATGTCTTTGAAACGTTAGAAAAATTCATGGATTTGTAAGAATATTTTCTGAAAAGCTGCATACACTATACCAAAGGAGCGTATGTGACATTGAAGAAAAAAATGAAAATTGCAGCCATCGTATGTTCCGTCGGTTTATGCAGTTTTGGGCAGAGGGTATGCGCCAGCGAGTTCATGCAGCTCCCAAAAGAAAGCAGCATCAGGATGGAACATCTGGTTCAGACGAAACTTTTAAAAGAACAAAGAGAATATCTTTTACAGGCACAGCTGGTGACAAAAATCAATCTGGAAAAACAGATTCAGGAAAAACCAGTGTATATTCAGGGAACGGACCATCAGGTGACAGAGAGAGAACGGTCCATTCTGGAGAGAATCGTGGAAGCAGAAGCCACGGACAAAGATATGAAAAGTAAAATACTGGTGGCAAATGTCATTCTCAACCGTGTCCGTTCGGATGAATTTCCGGATTCCATTGAAGCGGTTGTCTTTCAGAGGGAAAATGGAAATGTACAGTTTTCTCCGACGGCAGATGGAAGATATGAATCTGTCAGCGTGACAGAGAGTACAAAAGAGAGTGTGGACAGAGCATTAAAAGGTGAAGATTATTCGGAGGGAGCTCTGTATTTTGTAGAAAAAACCATAGCAAATCCGAAAAATGTGTCCTGGTTCGAGCAGTCTCTGACCAGACTCTTTACCTATGAGGGTCATTCTTTTTACAAATAAAGAAGTAAATTTTTCTTGACAATGACAGACAAAAGTATTATGATTTTAAACAAATAGAAAAGAAACCGTTGAGAAAGAGTAGTAAGCAGGATCAGAATGATTCCCAGAGAGCTGCAGGCGGTGGAATTGCAGCATGAGTTCCCTGACGAATGGACTTTCGAGGGTGATTTTGAAATAGCAGTAGGAATCGCCGGGCACCCGACCCGTTATCACAGTGGGCATATATGATAGTATATGATGAGAGTGGACATGTTTATGTCAATTTGAGTGGTACCGCGGATATTTCGCCTCAGGCAGAGATGCCTGGGGCTTTTCTTTTTTCTATTTGCAGATGCGAAAGACCGGTGAAACATCCGGCCGGAACAAAAAATAGGAATAAAAAGGAGAGACATTATGAGATCAATGAAAAAAGTACTGGCAGCAGGACTGGCTGCGGTTATGGCAATGGCAATGGCGACAGGATGCGGAAACAGCGGTGGAAGCAGTTCCGATGAAACGTATCAGATCGGAATTCTTCAGTTTGCGGAGCATGGCTCCCTGGATAACTGCCGGGAAGGTTTCCTCAAAGGACTGGAAAATGAAGGGATTAAAGAAGGGGATAATCTGGAAGTTACATATCAGAATTCTCAGGCAGACACGGCAACGGACAATCAGATTGCTTCCAATTTTGCTTCCAAAGATTTTGACCTGATCTGCGCAATTGCGACGCCGAGTGCACAGAGCGCATACAATGCGGTAAAAGACAGCGATACGCCAGTCATCTATACAGCCGTAACGTCTCCGGAGGAAGCCGGATTTGTAGATGACGACGGGAATAACGTTGGAAATATTACCGGAACTTCCGATATGGTGCTGGCCGATCAGCAGCTGGAGCTGATTCGTCAGATGATGCCGGACGCAAAGAAAGTCGGTATTTTCTACAGCACAAATGAGGCGAATTCAAAAGCCGGAATTGCAGCTTATGAAAAAGTGGCAGATAAATATGGATTTGAAATTGTGACGCAGGGTATCACATCTTCTGCGGATATGCCGATGGCGGCAGACAGCCTGATCAAGAAAGTGGACTGCATCACAAACCTGACAGATAATCTGGTTGTCAGCAACATGCAGACTTATCTTGAAAAAGCAAATGAAGCCAATATCCCGGTATTTGGTTCTGAAGTAGAACAGGTAAAATTAGGATGTGTGGCATGTGTGGGAATCAATTTTGTGGACCTTGGAGAGCAGACAGGAGAGATGGCAGCCAAAGTCTTAAAAGGCGAGGCAGAAGCAAAAGATATGGATTATGAGTCCTTCAAAGAAGGAGATATTATTGTAAATACAGCCGCAGCAAAGAAAATCGGAATGACGATCAGTCAGGATATTCTTGACGAAGCAGATGAGACATTTGACGAGATCAGTGCGGAATAATAATCAGGAGATGTAAAATACTATGGAACAATTAATCATCAGCACGTTTGAGCAGGGGTTTATCTATGCGATCATGGCCCTTGGCGTATATATTACTTATAAGATCCTGGACTTCCCGGATCTGTCAGTGGACAGTACGTTCCCGCTGGGAGCGGCGATCACCACAGTCATCCTGTCAAAAGGAATGAATCCGCTGCTGGCGCTGGCAGCCTCTGTGGCAGCCGGTGCGATTGCCGGAACGGTGACCGGGCTGATTCATGTAAAATGTAAGGTCAGAGATCTGTTATCCGGAATCATCGTGATGACAGGACTTTATACCCTTAACTTAAGAATTGTAGGGGGAACCGCCAATGTTCCTCTGTTTAATTACAAATCTGTTTTCGATAACGATTTTGTAAATGCAATATTCCCGGAAGTACTGAGACCGTATAAAACAGTGATCATTATTTTTGTGATCATGCTGATCGCGAAGATTCTTCTGGACTTGTATCTGAAAACAAAATCCGGATATCTGCTCCGGGCCGTTGGTGACAACCCGACCATCGTAACATCTCTGGCGAAGGACAGCGGTTTTGTGAAAATCGTCGGTCTTGCCATTTCCAACGGACTGGTTTCCCTGGCAGGAAGTGTTATGTGCCAGCAGCAGAGATTCTTTGAGATTTCTATGGGAACAGGAACAATCGTTATCGGCCTGGCAAGTGTTATTATCGGAACCAATGTATTTAAAGGCAATCTGATCAAGGCAACAACGGCAGTTGTGATTGGTTCTGTAATCTACAAGGCGTGTGTTGCCATCGCGATTGAACTGGGACTGCCTGCAACAGACCTGAAGATGATCACGGCGGTATTGTTCCTGATTATTTTACTGATCAGTATGGACCGCAAGAAGAAGGTGAAGTCATGATAGAATTACAGCATATCGATAAATATTATAATATAGGGACAGTGAATGAAGTTTGCCTGTTCAAAGATTTTAATCTTACGATTAACGACGGAGATTTTATTTCCGTGATCGGAAGCAACGGATCCGGGAAAACTTCTCTGCTGAATCTGATCTGTGGAAGTCTGGAAGCGGAAGCAGGGAAAATTATTTTAAATGGGGAAGATATTACAAAGCAGAAAGAATATGTAAGACAGAGAAAGATCGGAAGAGTCTACCAGGATCCTGCAATGGGAACCTGTCCGTCTATGACCATCCTTGAAAATATGTCTCTGGCGGATAACAAAGGAAAGTCGTTCGGACTGAGCTTCGGGACTAACCGGAAGCGTGTCAGCTACTACAGAGAATTATTAAGTCAGCTGGGGCTTGGACTGGAAGACATGATGGGCAGCAAGGTAGGTTCTCTGTCCGGAGGTCAGAGACAGGCGATCGCCCTTCTCATGATCACAATGACGCCGATTGAGTTTCTGATTCTGGATGAGCATACAGCGGCGCTGGATCCGAAAACAGCGGAACTGATCATGGAGCTGACGGATAAGGTTGTCCGGGAGAAAAAACTGACAACGATCATGGTAACCCATAACCTTCGGTATGCGGTGGAATATGGAAACCGCCTGATCATGATGCACCAGGGAGAAGCAATCATCGACAAAGCAGGAGCGGATAAAGATAATCTGGATGTAGATGACCTTCTGGACCGTTTCAACCAGATCAGCATTGAGACCGGAAATTAAGGCGCCGGAAAGAATCCGTTAAGAATGAACAGATTTTGTTCATATTATTTTATTTTTTCTTTAGAAAATTTTATATGGAGAAAATTGAATGAAAAGAGAATTGAGGTATAATAAAGACATAGTTTTTCATATATATTTTTTAATCCTCTCTTTTCATTATAGAAAGATCCCGTCGGTAAGGCGGGATCTTTTTGTGGTGTGGGAGGGGGAGGAATCTTCTCTATCCGATGGAAAAAATTATTTTCTGTCATCAATAAGTGAGAATGAAAGTCGCTAGTATTTCCTGTGATAAGGTTGCATATTTTAAAAAAAATGAGTACAATAGTCACTTAGAACGCTAAAATGTTAAAAGGTGGAATTCGTTATGTTAGAAACATTTTCAAGAAATATTGTTGAGATGATCCATGGAAATCTGTGGATTGGTCCATTGTTTGCGCTGATCGCAGGAATTTTCACATCGCTGACTCCCTGCGCGCTGTCCAATATTCCGCTGGTAACAGGGTATGTGACGGCAGATGGGGATGAGATCAAAGATAACAGGAGAGCCTTTCTCCTGTCCATTACGTTCGCTGCGGGATCTGCGGTTACTTTTATCTGTCTTGGATTCATTGCCTCAGCCCTGGGACATGTGATCGGACATTCCGAGATCGTTCATATACTTCTGGGTATTCTGATGATCCTGATGGCGCTTCAGATGTGGGGCGTGATTCAGTTGATTCCTCATGTTCACGGCCTTGGCGGAAATGGAAAGCAGGGCTTTGTCGGCGCCTTTTTTGTGGGGATGATCGGAGGAATTTTTTCTTCCCACTGTGCGGCTCCGGTGATCATTATGCTTCTTGCCATTGCCACACAGAGCGGAAATTATCTTCTGGGAGCGCTTTTGCTTCTTTGCTATTCTGTGGGACACGGGATCATCATTACGGCAGCGGGAACTTCTGTTGGGTTTGCCAATCGTCTGGACGGAACTGCGGCGACTTTTACGTCCAGAATATTTAAAGCTGTTCTGGGAGCGCTGATGCTTCTCATCGGACTTTATATGCTGTTTGGAGATTGATATTGGTGGTGATTTCAAACGGAAATCAACCCGTGCCAACGGATATCTGGAACGTCTGGAGAATGAACTTGCCAAGACAGGAACAGTGCATGCCATACATCGGCTATCCCCGCTCTTTGAATGCCATGAATATCATTGACGAGGTTGCAGAGATGATGCAGAAAAAAGCATAACAATACTTCTACATAAGGACGCCGAAGGATATGTAAGAAATCCTTCGGCGTCCTTGTTTTATGCCATCATTCGTCAGACAGCTTCTTCTTTTTCTTTTTTTCTGAAAGCTTCATATTCCTTCAGCTGAGAAAGCGCTTTCGGAGCAAGCGGGAAAAGCGCGGCCAGATTAAATATTGTCATAAGACCGACGCCCACATCTCCCAGATCCCAGACAAAAGTATATGCGGCCAGACATCCGATAAACAGCATGATCAGAGCCAGTATTTTATAAAGTGTCTGAGACAGCCAGTTGTCCCCAAAGAGATAAGCGACATTTGGCCGCGCGTAAAATAAAATGCCGATAAAGGTGGAAAAGCTGAACAGCCACAAAATGACCGCAATAAAAATCGGTCCAAAACTTCCCAGATGATAATTCATGGCTGCCTGCAGAAGATCCATTCCCTGAAGCCCGTCGATAAATCCGGGAGGCGTCATCAGCATGATCATGGCGGAACAACTGCAGATCAGAAGCGTATCAATAAAGACGCCCAGAGACTGAAGCAGTCCTTCCTTGGCAGGATGGCTGATATCCGCGGCGGCGGCAGCGCATGGAGCGGAACCGGATCCGGCTTCATTGGAGAACAGACCTCTTTTGGCGCCGTTCATAATGACTGCGCCGATGCCTCCCGCTGCAGCCTGCCGGAAGCCGAGGGCTTCCGCAAAAATTCGCTGGAAAACAGACGGCAGAAGATCAATATTTTTGATAATGATAAATAAAGTAAGGAGGAAATAACATCCTGCCATAATGGGAACCATAATATCCAGAACTTTGACTGTAGCATTTTTTCTCAAAACAATGACGGCCGCGACTGCGACCAGAACAACCGCTGTGTAAAGCGGCGGAATATGGAAGGCATTTTCTACGGCAGAGGAAATAGAATTTCCAATAACCTGACTGATCCCGCACCAGCAGATCAGGCCGGAAAGGGCAAACAATACTGCCAGGACCGACCGCTTGTTTTTAGAGGAAGTTTTCCGAAATAAATGGTGGATGTAATAAGCAGGACCGCCCCGGTAGCCGCCGTATAGCGGATCCCTTTCTTTATAAATCTGTGCCAGTGTCGCTTCTATAAAGGCTGTGGAGGCGCCAAAAACGGCAATCAGCCACATCCAGAAAACGGCTCCTGCCCCTCCGGCGGAGATGGCGGCCACAACACCGACCAAATTTCCCATTCCCACCCGGCAGGCTGTGGACACGATCAGTGCCTGGATGCCGGAGATAGAATCTTTGTGCGCCGTGTCATTCTTTTCCAAAGCTGCGTGCAGCATTTCCGAGAACAGCCGGAATGGAAGAAATTTTGTTCGAATGGTGAAATAAATCCCTGATGGTATCAGAAGGATAACCAGCAGAGAAAGCCCAAGGGAACTTCCCCCGGGCAGAGGGATCGTAATCAGATCACCCCATAACAGGTTGTAAATAAATTGAAACATGGTTGACGTCCTTTCTCTCTTGTGATACTCACCAGACTAGTATATAGTAGAAATGAACATTTGTACAATTGATAATTAAGATAATATAGATCGAAAAAATAGATGGAGAAAACATATGGACATGAAACAGTTAAAAACATTTCTTTATGTGGCAGAACTGAATAGTTTTACGCAGGCAGCAGATAAACTCGGGTATTCACAGTCTACGGTTTCCTTTCAGATCAGGCGGCTGGAGGAAGAACTGGACTGTACGCTTTTTGAGAGAATCAATCATATGGTCGTTCTGACGGATCAGGGAAGAAAAGTCCTGGAATATGCCCATAAAATTGAAAAAATGACAAAAGAACTAAAGGGATCCATGCAGAGGAAAGATGAGATATCCGGAAATATCAGACTGGCCATGGCGGATTCCCTCTGTGATGCTTTTTTTAATGAAGATTTTAAAGAATTTCGGAGAAGATATCCGGGTATCATATTAAAGATCATGACCGGCGGAACCGAAGAGATGTTCCGTCTGATGAATCAGAATGAAGCCGACGCCATTCTAACTCTCGACAGCCATGTTTATGATATGAGATATGTGATCGCCAGGGAAGAAGAAGTCGGGATTCATTTTGTGGCGGGAAAAGACTGCCCGCTGATAAAGGAAAGAATGGTATCTATTGAGGAAATTATCCGGTATCCTTTAGTTCTGACGGAAAAGGGGATGAGTTACCGGCGGCTGATGGATGAGAAGCTGGCGGAAAAATCTCTGGAAGTCCGTCCGGTTCTGGAACTGGGAAGCACGAGGCTGATTTCTTCCCTGGTAGAACAGAATGTAGGGATTTCTTTTCTTCCGGATTATGTGACCGAAACAAAGCGGAATGAAGGGAAATTATTTTGCGTGAATGTGAAGGATTTTGAAATAAAGTTGTGGAAACAGCTGCTTTACCGTCGGGATAAATGGGTTTCTCCGCCTCTGGAGTCTGTTCTGGTATATTGTATGGAAGAAAATTTTTCGGATTATGGAGAAATGAAAGCAAATAAAAGCTAAAATATCGGAAATGTTTTTGGAATTATTTTCATTTCTTTTTGAAATAACAAATTGAAGTAAAATGATTAAAAATGATTGACTTTGACTGAAATTGTGGTATAATTTAATCAAAATAAATCAAAAACAGCCATAATCAAGATCGGATTTGATGGATTTTGACTGTTCCAAAAAAAGAAAAGGAGGATATGCTTATGCGAATCACAGAGTTACTGCAGGATGCAACCATTGAACTCGGAGTGAAGGTTGGCAGTAAAGAAGAGGCAATTGACCATTTGATCGACCTGATGGTAAAAGGCGGAAATATTACGGACCGGGAAGAATACAAAAAAGGGATTCTTGCAAGAGAAGCGACAGGAACAACAGGAATCGGAGGAGGAATCGCGATTCCTCACGCAAAGAACAAAGCAGTTTCAAAACCGGGTCTGGCTTCTATGACAGTTCCGGAAGGTGTGGATTATGAGGCAATGGACGGAGAACCTTCTGATGTGTTCTTTATGATCGCTGCACCGGCGGAGGGAAGTGATCTTCATCTGGAGGCGCTTGCCAGATTATCTACTATTCTGATGGATCCTGAGTTTAAGGCAAGTCTTCTCCATGCGAAAACAAAAGAGGAGTATCTGCATCTGATCGATCAGAAAGAAGCAGAGAAATTTCCGGAGGAAGCAGAAAAAGCGGTGCAGAAAACGCCGTCATCCAAAGACGGATATCAGATTCTGGCAGTTACAGCCTGCCCGACCGGAATCGCTCATACCTTTATGGCAGCAGAATCTCTGGAAAATAAAGCAAAAGAAATGGGATATGCTCTGAAGGCGGAGACCAACGGATCCGGCGGAGCTAAAAATGTCCTGACCAGGGAAGAAATCGAAAAATGCGACGGAATTATCGTGGCGGCAGACAAAAATGTCGAGATGGCACGATTTGACGGAAAACAAGTTCT
This sequence comes from Candidatus Anaerostipes avistercoris, assembly GCA_019119895.1. Taxonomy (GTDB): domain Bacteria; phylum Bacillota; class Clostridia; order Lachnospirales; family Lachnospiraceae; genus Anaerostipes; species Anaerostipes avistercoris. The sequence goes on from DWWD01000020.1 coordinate 67,872, forward strand.
GCAGACAAAAGTCGCAGATGGTATCAATAAGCCGGAAGAACTGATTCAGACGATTCTGGATCACAAAGCGCCGACCTATCACCATGCCGGCGGAGCACAGGAAGAGGAAAGTGCGGAAGGCGAAAGCGTCGGACGTCAGGTTTACAAACACCTGATGAATGGTGTTTCCCATATGCTTCCATTTGTTATCGGCGGCGGAATCCTGATCGCACTGGCCTTCCTGTTTGATGATCAGGCAATCAATCCAGCCAACTTTGGTAAGAATACGCCGCTGGCAGCGGTATTAAAGACCATCGGAGATCAGGCCTTCGGATTTATGCTGCCGGTTCTGGCAGGATTTATTTCCATGAGTATTGCGGATCGTCCCGGACTGGCAGTCGGTTTTGTAGGAGGCGCTATTGCGAATGCCGGATATACATTCTCCAATGTAATGACATATGATTCTTCAACCGCAATCTCATCCGGATTTATCGGTGCGCTGCTGGCAGGTTTCCTGGGCGGCTACATCATTGTGATTTTAAGGAAAGTCTTTGATAAACTGCCGGGTGCGCTGGAAGGTTTAAAACCAATTTTGCTGTATCCGGTATGCGGCATCCTTCTGATGGGTGTGATCATGATTGCGGTCAATCCGGTCGTAGGAGCCATCAATACAGGGCTGAATCATTTCCTTTCTTCAATGAGCGGAACCAGTTCTATCCTGCTGGGAGCGATTCTCGGCGGAATGATGTCTGTTGATATGGGCGGTCCGTTCAACAAAGCAGCTTATGTATTCGGAACAGCACAGCTGACGGTAGCCAATGCCGGTCCGGAACAATATGCGATCATGGCAGCAGTTATGGCAGGCGGAATGGTGCCGCCGCTGGCAATCGCTCTCTGCACGACCTTTTTCAAGAATCGCTTCACAGAGAGTGAGAGAAAATCCGGAGTTGTTAATTATGTGATGGGATTATCATTCATCACAGAAGGAGCCATTCCATTTGCGGCAGGAGATCCGCTGCATATTCTGCCTCCGTGTATTATCGGATCTGCAGCAGCGGGAGCTCTTTCCATGGCCTTTGGATGCGGACTTCCGGCGCCTCACGGCGGAATCTTTGTTATCGGAGTCATTACTAATCCATTGATGTATCTAGTCGCTGTTGCGGCAGGAGCAGTGATTGGAATGCTGATCATGTCAGTGACAAAACGGCCATTAAAGAAATAAGAAATTCAGGAGACAGAGATTGCGTTTTATGCAATCTCTGTTTGCTATTTTGGAAGAATCGTGATATACTTGACTGGATTCCTTGAATCAGACAGTTCATTCGTACCATCCTGTCTATAAACAAAACTAGGACCTGAGAACAGAGAGAGTCTCTGTTTGAATGCATGAGAATGTTAAGGGTACAGGTACATGAATCTGTGCCCTTTTTTTCATAGGGAACTTCTCCTTGTTCGATTAATAATATAGCAGAAAGGAAAGAAAATGTATCAATTGACGACCCATGCCTCTTTTGATTCAGTGCATTTTCTCTCGGGCTATGAAGGAAAATGCAGAAATCTTCATGGACACCGCTGGAAGCTGGAAGTAACAGTAAGCAGTGAAGAGCTGGTCCGGGAGGGACAGATCCGCGGAATGATCGTGGATTTTGGTGAATTAAAGAAAGATGTAAAGAACCTGGCGGATGAATTTGATCACTGCCTGATCATAGAGAAGGGAACGCTGAAAGAAAAAACCATGGAGGTGCTGACGGAAGAAGAATTTAAAATCATTCAGGTGGATTTCCGCCCGACGGCAGAAAATTTTGCACGGTATTTCTACGAGAGAATGCAGAAAGCAGGTTATAAAGTTTCCCTGGTGAAAGTATATGAAACGCCGAACAATATGGCGGGATATGGAGAGTAAGATGGAAGCATTTCAGGTAGTGGAAACATTTGTAAGCATCAATGGTGAGGGAAAAAAGGCAGGAAGGCTGGCAATGTTTATCCGGCTGAAAGGCTGCAATCTCAATTGCTCTTATTGTGATACGAAATGGGCAAATGAGCGTAAAGCTGCTTTTGAGCTTATGACCACAGATCAGATTACTGCGAGAATCCGGGAGTCCGGAGTTTCTCTTGTAACTCTGACCGGAGGAGAACCTCTGCTGGATCAGAATATCGGTGAGCTGATCGGAAGCATTCTGATGCTGCCGCAGGTGGAGCTGGAGATTGAGACCAACGGGAGTGTGCCGATCCGGATGTTCCGGGAGAGAGACGCCAGACTTACCATGACCATGGATTATAAGCTGCCTTCCAGTAATATGGAAGAATCTATGTACCTGGAGAACATGGAAGAACTGAAACCGTGGGATGTGGTGAAATTTGTGATCGGAAGTGAAGAGGATCTGATCAGAGCGAAAGAAATCATCGACCGGTTTTCCCTGTGTGAGAAAGCAATCGTATATTTCAGTCCGGTATTCGGAACCATTGAACCGGCGAGAATCGTAGAATATATGAAAGAGGAACATTTAAATAAAGTAAGATTTCAGATCCAGATCCATAAGGTGGTCTGGGATCCGGATAAAACCGGAGTGTAGGAGGAAATTATGGCAATCGATAAAGAAGCAATAAAAGAACATATCAGAGGAATTTTAGTCGCTCTGGGGGATGACCCGGAGAGAGAAGGACTGAAGGAAACCCCGGACCGGGTGGCAAAAATGTATGAAGAAGTATTTGAGGGAATGAATTATTCCAATCATGAGATCGCGCAGATGTTTTCCAAGACATTTGAGGATGATCTGACGGTAAAAGATCATAAAGATATGGTAATCGTAAAAGATATCGATATGTTCAGCTATTGCGAACATCATATGGCTCTGATGTACGACATGAAAGCCGCAGTCGCCTATATTCCGAACAACAAGGTGCTGGGGCTCAGCAAGATTGCCAGAATCTGCGATATGGTAGGAAAACGGCTGCAGCTTCAGGAGAGGATCGGAAGCGATATTGCGGATATCATTATGGAAGTGGCGGAGTGTGAGGATGTGGCAGTTTATATTGAAGGGTGCCATAGCTGCATGAGTGCCAGAGGAATTAAGAAAAATAACGCAAAGACAGTGACGACTACATTAAGAGGAGCATTTGAGACAGACGATATGCTGCGCTGGCATTTTATGACCCAGGCAGGGAAATAGGAGGAGAGACAGATGAGTAAACCGACAAAAGCCGTTGTCGTATTCAGCGGCGGACAGGACAGCACGACATGCCTTTTCTGGGCAAAACAGAAATATGAAGAGGTCATTGCCCTTTCTTTTGATTATGGGCAGAAACATGTAAAGGAACTGGAATGTGCAAAACAAATTTGCAGGAAGCACGGAATTGAACACCATATCCTGGATATGGCGCTGTTAAATCAGCTGGCACCTAATTCCCTGACCAGAGCCGATATCGAAGTGGATCACGAGGCTCCGGAAGAAGGAACGCCGAATTCTTTTGTAGATGGAAGAAATATGCTGTTTCTCACGTTTGCGGCTGTTTTTGCGAAACAGAGACATATTCATGTGCTTGTGACGGGAGTTTCACAAAGTGACTTCAGCGGATATCCGGACTGCCGTCATGTATTTATTTCTTCGCTGGAAACTACACTGACACTGGCAATGGATTATGAATTTGAGGTGATTACGCCGCTGATGTGGATTGACAAGAAAGAAACATGGGCCATGGCAGACCGGCTGGGCGTATTTGACATTGTCAGAAATGAGACGCTGACCTGTTATAATGGCGTGATGGGTGACGGATGCGGGGAATGTCCGGCATGTAAACTGCGAAAGAAAGGACTGGATGCCTATCTTGCGGAAAAAAAGTAAAGATTTGTTAAAATCTCATAAAATGCAGAAGAATGGCTTGATAAATATTAGTTAAAATGTATAATAGAAGTGTAGGCGTCAACGGAATGGCCAGAGAAAGATGTTAGACAGAACGGTTCATTCCACAACATAAAGGAGAAGTTGTTATGGGAAGATTTACATTACCTAGAGACTTGTATTTTGGAGAGGGCTCTCTGGAGACGTTAAAGACACTGAAGGGAAAGAAAGCTGTTTTATGCCTGGGCGGAGGTTCCATGAAACGATTTGGATTTGTGGATCAGGTCGTTGGATATCTGAAAGAAGCAGGCATTGAGACAAAGCTCATTGAAGGAATCGAGCCGGATCCTTCTGTAGAAACGGTTATGAAAGGCGCCGAAATTATGAGAGAATTTGAGCCGGACCTGATCGTTGCCATGGGAGGAGGATCACCGATTGATGCCGCAAAAGCAATGTGGGTATTTTATGAGCATCCGGAAACGACGTTTGATGATATCAAAGATCCTTTCACAATTCCGGAATTAAGGAATAAGGCAACGTTTATCGCAATTCCGTCTACATCAGGAACAGCGACGGAAGTAACGGCATTTTCTGTTATTACAGATTATGCAGCCGGAATCAAATATCCGCTGGCAGACTACGAGATTACGCCGGATATCGCCATTGTTGATCCGAAACTGGCAGAGACTATGCCGCCGACACTGACAGCACATACAGGAATGGATGCTCTGACCCATGCGATTGAGGCGTATGTGGCAGGACTGCATTCCCCATTTTCTGATCCGCTTGCGCTGCAGGCTATTGAAATGATTTTTGACAATCTGAAAGCATCCTATGAAGGAGATATGGAAGCAAGAGGCAATATGCATATTGCGCAGTGCCTGGCAGGAATGGCATTCTCCAATGCGCTGCTTGGAATCGTACACTCTCTGGCACATAAGACAGGAGCTGTATTTGATACAGGACATATTCCACATGGATGCGCCAACGCAATTTACCTGCCGTATGTTATCCAGTTTAATGCGAAAGTCTGCGAAGACCGTTTTGCAATGATCGCAAGGAAACTGGGACTTCCGGGCGTGACAGACAAAGCCCTGACCTTATCACTGATCGAGGCTGTAAGAAAGCTCAGAGCAAGTCTTGGCATTGTTTCTAATCTGAAAGACTTTGGTGTCAAAGAAGATGAATTCCTTGAGAAGAAACATATGATCGCAGAACGCGCGGTGGGAGATGCATGTACCGGATCTAATCCTAGAGAGACATCTGTGGAAGATATGGAAAAGGTATTAGAGTGCATCTATTATGGAAAAGATGTAACATTCTAGAAAATCAGATATAAATGAAAATCCGGAGATGATGGTTAACAATGCATTAACCATCATCTCTCTTTTTATCTAAAATTTGCAGGAAATAAAATGACCGGAAGGGATGAATTGTTTCCGCAAATCTGGTACAATAGAGAGCAGTAGAAATGATATGAAACTTTCATATCAAATAAAAATAGTAGAAGGGAAGAGTTTACAATGGAATACAAGATTACAGGATATCAGCCGGAAAAATTGTTCCATTTCTTTGAGGAAATCAGCGCAATTCCGAGGGGATCAGGAAATGAAAAAGGAATTAGTGATTACCTCGTATCCTTTGCCAGAGAAAGAGGCCTGTGGGTACATCAGGATGAAGCATTCAATGTAATCATCAAAAAGGAAGGCAGCGAGGGAGCAAAAGATCTTCCTGCTGTGATGCTTCAGGGACATATCGATATGGTATGTGAGAAAATTGCGGGAGTCGACCATGATTTTACAAAGGACGGCCTGGAACTGGTTGTTAAAGATGGCGTTCTGACAGCTAATGGAACGACGCTGGGCGCAGACAACGGAGTGGCGGCTGCCCTGATGCTCATGGTACTGGATGATGAAGATATCAAACATCCTCCGGTGGAATGTGTATTTACAACAGAAGAAGAAGTGGGACTAAACGGGGCGAAAGCTCTTGACAAATCTCTGATCTCAGCCCGTCTCATGATCAATATGGATTCTGAGGAAGAGGGAATTGCAACGGTAAGCTGTGCGGGGGGACTCCGCATTGAATGCAGCAGAAAAATTATCCGGGAAGCGGCGGAAGGAACACTGGTTAAAATTGCCATATCCGGTCTCAAGGGCGGTCATTCCGGCACAGATATTGATCTGGAGCGGAAAAATGCCAATCTCGTAATGGCAAGAGTGGTATATCAGCTGATGAAACATACAGACGGAAAACTGGTAACTTTTGCCGGAGGAACCAAGGATAACGCTATTCCAAGAGAATGCGAGGCGTCTCTGGTTTATGCTGATCCGGAAGAAGCGAGGAAAGCAGAAGAAATGGCTGAAAATCTTGCGGGAATCCTGGCAGATGAGATTACCCCGCATGAAGAAGGATTTATATGCGAGGTAACAACAGAAGAAGAACAGAAAGTAAAGGCTGTGTCTGCAGAAGACGCCAAAGCGTATGTAACAGCAATTTATCTTGCGCCAAACGGCGTTCAGAGCCGCAATATCAAAATGGACCGGTTTGTGGTGAATTCTGCGAATCTTGGCGTAGTACGTGCGGATGAAGGTCAGCTGATTCTTGTATTTTCACCGCGATCTTCTGTAGCGTCCCTTCAGGACGAACTGAAGGCAAGGATCGGGCTTCTGGCAGATACCTTCGGATTTACCACAGAATACAGCGGAGAATATCCGGGATGGAATTTCCGGGAAGAATCCCGCATCCGTGAAGTATTTAAAGAAAGCTACAGAGAATTGTTCGGCGAAGAACTGCAGACAGAAGCTCTTCATGCAGGACTGGAGTGCGGTTTGTTCTGCGACGCGATTCCTGGACTGGACGCTATTGCTGTCGGTCCGCAGCTGTATCATGTCCATACGCCGGAAGAGAATCTTCCGTTGGATTCTTTTGAAAGATTTTATAAATTATTAAAAGATGTATTAAGAAGACTGGCAGAAAAATAAGACCGGACGGGTCTGATCCAGAATAAAGTGTCAACAGAAAAAACCGGATGGATTCGCAGCTGATGCTGCGGGTTCATCCGGTTTTCTATTATTTTCTATATCGGTAGAGAATCTTTCCATTTTTTCTTTCTTCCGTAATCATCTTCTGTTTCAGCATATACGGAAGAATAGAATTCAGAAATTCTCTGGGATTTGTAACCGCCAGCTGTTTGCTTTGAAACGGCTGTTTCGCGGTTAGATCTTTTACCACGGGTTCCAGTTCTCTGCGGGTCATAGGACCGTTTTTTCGCAGAGTCTTTCGGATTTTTGCAATTCCTTTCGAGCTGAGCATATTGGATAAATCCTGTTTCTGGCGCATGGTCCGCCACAGTCCCCATCCGTAGATCAGGGCAGTAGCGGCTGCAAACAGGAGTACATATGGAATATAATGAAGTATCAGCTGCATGTTTCTCCTTTCCAGTGAATCATATGATTATCATGAAGGATTTCCAGAAATTTGATCAGCCGGGAAAGGGATTTCTCCATATCCGGGTATTCGGCTTCCAGTTTTTTTGATAATTGATGCACATCGCTGGAATCGTCAATAGAAAGCCAGACAAAACTTCCGTAACCGTCCAGTTTGATGTCGCTGACTCGAGGGCGGTGGAAAAATTTCTGGGCGATCCGATGGTAAAACCCTGTCCACTCCACAAAGAGTGTGACGATCCCATTTTCATCGGTCTGATATTCAATATCCGGGTTCCTAACCGGTACAAAATCCAGATAATTCCGTTGGTTTTTTGCTTTCATTTCTTATTTTTCCTTCTTCATGCACAGGGCATATAATCCTGCCAGCAGTACGATAAAGATGATCAGACTGCCAATCTGAGGCAGTGAGAACGGAAGGGTGATTACAGTATCTAATTTAGCCACGGCAATGACAGCCAGCACGATACCCATAATACCTTCTCCGGCGATCAGTCCGGATGTAAAGAGAACGCCGCGGTCGGTACGTTCTTTCTTTTCTTTCTCTGTACCTTTGACATGTTCTACGATAAAACGTACGATTCCGCCGGCCATGATTCCAGCACTTAAGCTGAACGGCAGATACATTCCGACAGCAAACGGCATAACCGGTACTTTCAGAATTTCAATAACGATTGCAATAAAGACACCGGTAAAAATCAGAGCCCATGGAAGCTGAGCATTCATGATACCTTCTACCAGCATTTTCATCATAGTTGCCTGAGCGGCAGGAATCTGTTCTGTTCCGTATCCCCATGCTTCATTCAGCAGATAAAGAACGAAGCCGATGGCTGCTGCAGAGACAAGGACACCGATCATTTCACCGATCTGCTGCTTTTTAGGTGTAGCACCTACAATAAATCCTGTTTTCAGGTCCTGGGAAGTATCACCGGCAATTGCCGCAACGATACAGATGATACCGCCGATGGCAATAGCTCCTACCATACCGGTTGTTCCTGTAGTTCCTGTAGCTTTCAGTACCAGTGTGGCAATGATCAGTGTTGCGATCGCCATACCGGATACCGGGTTATTGGAAGATCCGATAAGACCAACCATACGGGAAGAAACAGACGCAAAGAAAAAGCCGAAAATAACGACGATCAGTGCGCCGATCGGATTAACCGGGAAGGTAGGGATCAGCCAGATTGCCACTGCGATCACAACAATAATACCGATCAGAAGCGGCATCGGGAGATCCTGCTGGGTACGAGGCGCGTTTTTGTCAGTATGCTTTTTAGACATACTGGACATAGCCTGCTTAAAGGTCCGGATGATCAGAGGAAATGTTTTGATCAGACTGATCATACCACCTGCGGCTACGGCGCCGGCGCCGATATATTTAATATAGTTATTCCAGATATCGCTTGGAGCCATGGAAGAAATAGGATCAGTTCCAGGGAAGACGACAGCGTCTCCACCAAACAGTGCGATCAGAGGCATCAGCACGAACCAGCTTAATGTACCTCCCGCCAGCATATAACTGGAAATTTTTGGCCCGCAGATATAACCGACACCTGCAAGAGACGGAAGTACCTGGATTCCGATCTGGGAACCGGCGTAACTCTTGAAGGCATATCCTATTTCGCTTGGGAATAAATGCAGTCCGTCTGCCACAAATTTATAAACAGCGGCAATACCGAGTCCTGCAAATACGGTTCCGGCTTTGGAACCTCCTTCTTCTCCGGCAAGAAGCACTTCGGCATAGGCTGTTCCCTCCGGGAACGGCAGGGTTCCGTGTTCTTCCACAATCAGTGCCTGACGGAGCGGAACCATGAAGCATACACCGAGGATACCGCCGAACAGGGCAATCAGGAAGATGGTCATAATGCTTGGGAATGCAATTTTTCCTTCTTCTGCCCATAAAAACAGAGCCGGAAGAGTAAAAATTGCTCCTGCGGCAACAGATTCACCGGCAGAACCGATGGTCTGTACCAGGTTGTTCTCAAGAATGGAATCTCTCCGCAGGATGACACGAATGATTCCCATAGAAATAACGGCCGCAGGGATAGAAGCGGAAATCGTCATTCCAACGAGAAGTCCAAGATACGCATTGGCAGCGCCAAATACAATAGCAAGAAGGATACCAATCAAGAGAGAAGTGACAGTAAATTCCGGTACGATTTTATCCGCCGGAATGTACGGTTTGAATTCTGACTTGTTGTCCATTGAAATTCATTCCTTTCTTAAAGATATTTTAACGTTTTCTTAACGCACAAAGAAAATTATAACATTATGCGCGGATAAAAGGAAGTGAAAAATGCAGAAAAAAGAAGAATTTCAAAAGGTGTATCTTCTCTGCATTTATTCTTTCAGAGACGGATATTTTCTAAGTTCCCATACTGCAAATCCTATGGCAAATGCTGCCGCAACAGAATCGGCGATCGGTGCAGAATACATAACGCCGTCAATTCCGAAAAACATCGGAAGAATGACCATCAGCGGCAGAAGGAAAATAATCTGGCGGGTCAGAGAGATGAAGATACCCCGGCTGGCTTTTCCGATGGCCGTGAAGAAATTCGATGTAATCGGCTGAATACCATTTATAAAAGTGCAGAACAGGAAAATCCTGAAAAATCTCTCGGCAAATTGGTAGTATGCTTCACTTTCAGAACCGAAAATCCCGATAATCTGCCGTGGGAAAAACTGAAAGCATAAAAAGGCAGCGGTGCTGATCAGTGTAGCGGAAGCAATGGCTTTCAGGTATGCTTCTTTTACACGTCGAAGTTTGTCGGCGCCGTAATTAAAGCTGATGATCGGCTGCAGCCCCTGGGAAATACCGATATTGACTGAAAAGAAAATCATATTGACTTTTGTGATGATACCGGCGCATGCCAGAGGGATATCACTTCCATAGGAAGAAGCGGCACCATATCGTGTCAATACATTATTCATCACAATCTGAACGGTCATCATGGCAAGCTGATTGAAGCATGGAGCCATGCCCAGGGAGGCGATTTTTCTGAAATAGCCAAAATTCGGTTTTAATTCTTTCTTTCCTATTTTTACTGTTTTATAACGGGTCAGATATCCGATGACCATAATGCCGGATACAACCTGACCGATTACAGTGGCCCATGCGGCTCCTGCAATTCCCATATCGAAAACAAAAATAAACAATGGATCCAAAATTGTGTTTATGATGGCTCCGGTCAGGGTGCAGACCATGGAAAACTTAGGGCTTCCATCTGCACGGACAAGATTGGTTCCGCCTGTTGTGAGAATCAGGAACGGGAATCCCAAAGAAGTAATGCCGGTATAAACAATGGAATAATCCAGTACTTTTGGAGTTGCGCCAAACAGGAGCATCAAAGGCTCTAAAAAGATCCTGGTTACGACACAGAGAAGGATGCCAAGGGAGAGGAGCAGTACGATAGTGTTGCCGGCGAAGGAAGCAGCCCGTTTCTTCTGACCGCGCCCCATGGAAAGATTAAAATTAGCCGCGCCGCCAACGCCGCACATCAGGGCAATCGCAGTGCAGATCATGACAAGGGGAAAAGCTACATTGGTGGCGGCATTTCCCAGCATGCCGATGCTTCTTCCGATAAAAAACTGGTCTACCATATTATAGAGGGCACTGACCAGCATAGCTACAATACTCGGGACCGCAAAGCGCACCAGCAGAGTGCCGATGTTTTCGGAGCCCAGAGGATTTTCTTTTTTTAACTCATTCATAATTCATTCCTCATCTTTCGAAAATATTTCCAATTCCAGTATAATATAAAAAGAAAAACAGTACAATAATAGCGGAGCGCTTTTTCAGTCCAAATTGCGAAAATGAAGAAAATAAGGAAAAACTCAATAAAAAATCTGATAATATATCTATAAATCCTTAAGATATCTAATAATCTGATAATTTAAGAATTTTTTTCTTTACAAGCCGAAGAAAGTTGTGTATGATAAATGACAAATAAAAAATGACGAAGGGAGAAATAAGATGACGAATCAGATGAATCAGACGCCGGGATTATATGATCCTGGTTTTGAACATGATAACTGCGGAATTGGTGCCTGTGTCAACATCAAAGGAACCAAAACTCATCAGACGGTAGATAATGCATTAAAGATTGTAGAAACACTGGAACACAGAGCAGGAAAAGACGCTGCGGGAGAGACTGGAGACGGTGTGGGAATCATGCTCCAGATTTCACATAAATTTTTCTCTGCTGCCTGTAAAGAAGCCGGAATCAAAATCGGAGACGAGAGAGAATATGGAATTGGAATGTTCTTCTTTCCGAATGATGAACTGAGACTCCAGCAGGCAAAGAAGATGTTCGAGATCATTGTGGAGAAAGAGGGAATGACATTCCTTGGCTGGAGAGAGGTTCCGACAGATCCGGGAGTTCTTGGAAAGAAAGCGCTGGAATGTATGCCGCGCATCCTGCAGGGATTTGTACGGAAACCGGATGATGTGAAAAAAGGACTGGATTTCGACCGTAAGTTATACATCGCGAGAAAAGTATTTGAACAGAGTAATGAAGATTCTTCTTATGTAGTTTCCTTGTCCAGCCGTACCATTGTATATAAAGGTATGTTCCTGGTAGGACAGCTTCGTACGTTCTTTAAAGATCTTCAGAATCCGTCTTATGAGTCAGCCATTGCTCTGGTTCATTCGAGATTCAGTACAAATACAACTCCTAGCTGGGAAAAAGCGCATCCATATCGTTTTATTGTCCATAACGGCGAAATCAATACCATTCGTGGAAATGCCGATAAGATGCTTGCAAGAGAAGAAAATATGGAATCTGAGTATTTGAAAAACGAAATGAGCAAGCTGATTCCTGTGGTCAATCCAAACGGTTCTGACTCCGCAAGGCTTGACAATACCCTGGAATTCCTGGTCATGAGCGGAATGGATCTTCCTCATGCAGTCATGATCACGATTCCGGAGCCATGGGAAAACAATAAAGTGATCTCACAGGAAAAGAGAGATTTTTATCAGTATTATGCAACGATGATGGAACCGTGGGACGGACCGGCTTCTATTCTGTTTACAGATGGAGATCAGGTGGGTGCCGTTCTTGACCGTAACGGTCTTCGTCCTTCCAGATATTATATTACAGATGACGATCAGCTGATTCTTTCATCTGAGGTCGGAGTGCTGGACATTGATCCGACAAAGATCGTAGTGAAAGAAAGACTTCGTCCTGGAAAGATGCTTCTGGTAGATACAGTACAGGGCAAAGTGATTGCAGATGATGTGGTGAAAGAAAAATATGCAAAGAAAGAACCTTATGGAGAATGGCTGGACAGCAATCTTCTGGAACTGAAAGACTTAAAGATTCCGAATCAGCCGGTTCCTTCTTATGGTAAAGAAGAAAGAGAAAAGCTTCTGAAAGCGTTCGGATACAGCTACGAGGCACTGAAAACAACCATCCAGCCGATGGCGTTAAATGGATCCGAAGCAATCGCTGCTATGGGAGCAGATACTCCGCTGGCAGTATTGTCCAATCAGCATCAGCCGCTGTTTAATTACTTCAAGCAGCTGTTTGCTCAGGTAACAAACCCGCCAATCGATGCGATCAGGGAAGAACTGATCACATCTACAACGATTTACGTTGGAAAAGAAGGAAATATCCTGGATGAAAAACCGGAGAACTGCCGTGTCCTGAAAGTGAAAAATCCGATCCTGACAGACACAGATCTGATGAAGATCAAGAGTATGAAGAAGGAAGGATTCAAAGTTGTAGAACTTCCGATCATATATTATAAGAATACATCAATGGAAAAAGCGCTGGACCGTTTATTTGTTGAAGCAGACCGTGCTTACCGTGACGGAGCGAATATCATCATTCTGTCTGACCGCGGTGTGGATGAAAACCATGTGGCGATTCCTTCTCTGCTGGCAGTATCCGCAATGCATCAGCATTTGATCAAGACAAAGAAACGTACTTCTGTTGCCCTGATCCTGGAAAGCGGTGAGCCGAGAGAAGTGCATCACTTTGCTACACTTCTCGGATATGGAGCCTGTGCGGTGAACCCTTACCTTGCCCTTCAGGGAATCCAGAAGCTGATTGACGAAGGAATGCTCCACAAGGATTACTATGCGGCAGTTGATGATTATACCGACGCAATCCTTCATGGAATCGTTAAGATCGCATCCAAGATGGGTATTTCAACCCTGCAGTCTTATCAGGGATCACAGATTTTCGAGGCAATCGGTATCAACTCTGATGTGGTCAATAAATATTTTACAAACACCGTCAGCAGAGTCGAAGGTATTTCACTGAAAGACCTGGAAGCAGATGTAGACGCAAGACATGCGGCAGCCTTCGATCCACTGGGACTGGAAAATGATCTGACGCTGGAAAGTGATGGAAGTCATAAGTACAGAAGTGGAAAAGAACAGCATCTTTATAATCCGAGAACGATCCATACCCTGCAGACAGCAGCAAGGACCGGAGATTACAAGATGTTCAAAGAATATACAAAGATGATTGATAAGGAATTAGAGCCTGGAAACTTAAGAGGTCTCATGGAATTCAACTATCCGAAGAAGGGAATTCCGCTGGACAAGGTCGAAAGTGTTGACTCTATCGTAAAACGTTTCAAGACAGGAGCCATGTCCTATGGTTCCATTTCCGGAGAGGCTCACGAGACATTGGCCATTGCCATGAACATGCTTGGAGGAAAATCTAACAGCGGAGAGGGCGGAGAACGTCCTGAGCGTCTTGTAATAGGAAGAGACGGATTAAATCGATGCTCAGCGATTAAACAGGTGGCATCCGGAAGATTCGGTGTTACCAGCGAATATCTTGTAAGCGCTAAAGAAATCCAGATCAAGATGGCGCAGGGAGCAAAACCTGGAGAGGGAGGACATCTGCCTGGAAAGAAAGTATATCCATGGATTGCGAAGACCCGTCACTCAACAGCAGGTGTAGGATTGATTTCGCCGCCGCCTCATCATGATATTTATTCGATTGAGGACCTTGCGCAGCTGATTTATGACTGTAAGAACGCAAACACAGACGCCCGGATTTCCGTAAAACTGGTATCTGAAGCAGGCGTGGGAACGGTTGCCTGCGGTGTTGCCAAAGCCGGCGCTCAGGTTATCCTGATTTCCGGATATGACGGAGGAACAGGAGCAGCTCCTAGAAACTCCATTTACAATGCGGGACTTCCGTGGGAGCTTGGTCTTGCAGAGACACACCAGAACCTGATCATGAACGATTTGAGAAACAAAGTCATTCTGGAAACAGACGGAAAACTCATGAGCGGCCGTGACGTTGCCATTGCCGCAATGCTCGGGGCGGAAGAATTCGGTTTCGCGACAGCGCCGCTTGTAACGCTTGGATGTGTTATGATGCGTGTCTGCAACCTGGATACCTGTCCGGTCGGTGTTGCGACACAGAATCCGGAACTGCGCAGGAGATTCCGCGGAAAACCGGAATATGTCGTTAATTTCATGCGCTTTATCGCAGAAGAATTAAGAGAATATATGGCAAAACTCGGAGTTGCCACTGTGGATGAACTGGTAGGACGTACAGATTTTCTGAAACCGAACCATGTGGCAGAAGAAAAGCATGTGGATCTTTCCAGAATCCTCTGCACAGACTATGTAAAAGCATCCAAGATCGAATATAACCATAAAAATGTATTTGATTTCAAGTTAGACCAGACCGTAGATTCCAAAGTTCTGATCAAGAGATTAAAACCTGCGCTGGAAACAAAACAGAAAAAAGTCATCGAAGTGGATGTGACGAATATTGACCGTACATTCGGAACGATGTTCGGAGCGGAGATCACAAAGCGCTGGGGCGAAAGAACATTGGAAGACGATACCTTTACCGTAAAATGCAACGGTGCCGGAGGGCAGAGTTTCGGAGCCTTCATTCCAAAGGGACTGACCCTTCAGCTAGTGGGAGACAGCAACGACTACTTCGGAAAAGGATTATCCGGCGGAAAACTCGTAGTTTGTCCTCCAAAAGGCGTGAAATTTAAGGCAGAAGACAATATCATCATCGGAAACGTTGCGTTATACGGAGCAACCAGTGGAAAAGCCTTTATCAGTGGTGTGGCAGGAGAGAGATTCTGTGTCAGAAACTCAGGTGCCACAGCAGTTGTAGAAGGTGTGGGAGACCATGGATGCGAATATATGACAGGCGGACGTGTTCTTGTTCTGGGAGCCACCGGAAAGAACTTTGCGGCCGGAATGAGCGGCGGTATCGCCTATGTTCTGGATGAAGACAGCAAATTGTATATGAACCTGAACAAAGAAATGGTTGCGATCGAGCCTGTAACATCGAAATATGATGTTATGGAAGTAAAAGATATGCTGAAAGAGCATGTAGCATATACAAATTCCGAAAAAGGAAAAGAAATCCTTCGTAATTTCGGTGATTATCTGCCGAAATTCAAAAAGATCATGCCGAACGATTACAAGAAGATGCAGAATCTGATCGTTCAGATGGAAGAACGGGGATTGAGCAGCGAACAGGCACAGATTGAAGCGTTTTATATGAACGCCAGCGAGTAAGAAGGAGGAAATTATGGGAAAACCAACTGGATTTTTAGATTATCAGAGAGAAAATGCGAAAGCAGAATCTCCAAAAGAAAGAATCAAGCATTTTAATGAGTTTCATGTTCCTCTTTCCAGAGAAGAACAGCAGAAACAGGGCGCCAGATGTATGGACTGCGGAGTTCCGTTCTGCCAGTCCGGTCAGGTGTTAAACGGAATGGCGTCCGGATGTCCGTTAAATAACCTGGTTCCTGAGTGGAATGATCTGATCTATACAGGAAACTGGGAACAGGCGTATTTAAGGCTGAAAAAGACGAACCCGTTCCCAGAGTTTACAGGGCGGGTATGCCCGGCCCTCTGTGAAAATGCATGTACCTGCGGGCTGGACGGCAATCCAGTATCTTCAAAACAGAATGAATTAAGCATCATTGAATACGGATACGCCAATGGTCTTGCCAAGGCGCGTCCGCCGAAATCCCGCACAGGAAAGAAAGTCGCAGTTGTGGGATCCGGCCCTGCCGGCCTTTCAGCGGCTAATTCCCTGAATAAAAGAGGACATGAAGTGACAGTTTATGAGCGCTCTGACCGTTTTGGCGGACTGCTGATGTATGGAATTCCGAATATGAAACTGGAAAAAACCATCGTCGAGCGGAAATTAAAGATCATGGAAGAAGAAGGCATCCATTTTGTCGCCAATGCAGATGTAGGAAAGGACATCAAGGCAGAGCAGCTGAAAAAGGAATATGATGCTGTCATTCTGGCGTGCGGATCTTCTCACCCGCGTAATATCGATGTGCCGGGAAGAGACGCAAAAGGTATCCACTTTGCAGTAGATTTCCTGAAAGCAACGACAAAAAGCCTGCTGGATTCAGACTTTAAAGACAGAAAATATATTTCAGCAAAAGGAAAAAATGTGATTGTCATCGGCGGCGGAGATACAGGAAATGACTGTGTCGGCACATCCATCCGTCATGGATGCAAGAGTGTGATCCAGCTGGAAATGATGCCGAAGCTGCCGGATGAACGTGCGGAAAACAATCCGTGGCCGGAGTGGCCGAGAATCTGCAAGACAGATTACGGCCAGGAAGAAGCTATTGCCGTATTCGGACATGATCCTCGTCTCTATACGACAACAGTCAAAGAATTTAAAAAGAATAAAAAGGGTGAGGTCTGCAAGGCAGTCCTTGTGAATCTGGAAAGCAAGAAAGACGAGAAAACAGGAAGAATGGCTATGGTTCCGATTGCGGGATCTGAAAAAGAAGTTCCTGCAGATCTTGTACTGATTGCGGCAGGATTCCTTGGAAGTGAATCTTATGTCACAGACGCATTCGGCGTTAAAGTCAATGAAAGAACCAATGTGGCAACGGATCCGAACCGTTTTGCGACAAATGTTAAAAATGTATTTACGGCGGGTGACATGCACCGCGGACAGTCTCTGGTCGTATGGGCGATCCGTGAGGGAAGAGATGCCGCAAGAGAAGTGGATACACAGCTGATGGGATACAGTAATTTGTAAAACCGGGAAAAATGTACTTTTCACAGGCAGGACTTTTTGATATATTAAATAGTAAAGGAAAAATTAGGAGTGCTGCAGATGAATATTCTTGGACATTTTAAGACAATCACAAAACATAAAATATTAGTCGCGAAGGGATGCTTTCGTCTGGGGCTCTATTATCAGGGAATCATGCATGACATGTCGAAATATTCTCCGACCGAATTTCTTCCGGGAATCCGGTATTATCAGGGGACGGCGAGCCCGAACAATGCGGAGCGTATGGCCAATGGGTATTCAAAAGCCTGGCTGCATCATAAGGGAAGAAACAAGCATCATTTCGAATATTGGATTGATTACAGCATGGATCCCCGGAAAAAAGGGCTTGTGGGTATGAAGATTCCGAAACGATATATGGCGGAAATGTTTGTGGACCGGGTCAGCGCCGGGAAGATTTATAACGGCGATAAATTTACGCAGGAAAGTCCGCTGGAGTATTTTAACCATGGAATCGGAGGAACTCTCATGCATGATGCTTCAAGGGAATACCTGACGAAACTTTTGACCATGTACGCCCGGGAGGGTGAAGATGCCGCGTTTGACTATTTAAAGCGGGATCTGAAAGAGGATATCAGCGGCTACGACAAGATATCTCCGAAGACAGAAACCGGATGTATCCATATTGGATAGAATTTCATGTATCACTGGCTTGAAATATTGACATACTTATTCTATAATAAGATTAAAGATATTGATGCGACGGCCTGGGGTGTACGATAACCTGCTATTTTGAACCTACATTTATTTATCAAGGGATCCCATATAACGAACTGGATGTCCGGCCCTCTCTGAAGGGACTGCAAAAGGTTTGTCGAGGGAACCCACCTAGCTTCGCTAGGCGTCAAAACTGCGGGACCGGCATTCCGGGCATTACAAAAGATAAGGAAGGAGACTCCTGGCAGTCTCCTTTTAATATGCGCGATACGCCCGGAAAGCGGCTGCCGTGCTTGCACGAGCAGACATTTGCCGGGCAACGGACAGCGAACAGCAGCGCTGTGAGCTGTCTGTAGTATCGTGATGGATAAGGGAAGGGAATCTTCCCCTATCCGATCATAAAATCCGTGGAATGACTGTATTTTTCCTGAAAAGGAAGGTATAATGGGTTTTATGATATAAAGAAGGAGTGAGGTATGAAGTATTTTAAAGAAAACGATAAGACGCCCTTTGTTGTGGTAGCTTTTGGTATATGTCTGTTTTTTTTACTGGACCATTTGTCACTTGTGATACAGGGGATCACCTATATAGGATCCGTGGCTTTTCCGTTTATCGTGGGGAGCTGTCTGGCATTTATCATCAACGTGCCCATGCGGTTTTTTGAGACCCGTGTTCTGTGCAAAATGAAGAAAGGAAGGCGGGTTTTGAGTCTGATCGCGGCAATTTTATGCATCATCGGAGTCATTCTTTTGGTCTGCGGTCTGATTATACCGGAACTGGCGGATACGATGTACAGGCTGTCTCTCAGTGTTCCGGGTTTTATTCAGTCTATGCAGGACTATATCGAAAATATGTCAAGGGATAATCCGAGGATACACAGTTATGTAATGAGCCTGGATGTGAACTGGAATCAGATCGGCGGGCAGCTGATGGGGTATTTTCAGACCTGGGCAACAAATCTCCTGAATTCTACGGTCAGCATTATTTCCAGCGCCGTTCAGGTGATTGTAAGTTTTGCCCTGGGATTTGTATTTGCCCTGAATGCCCTGTTAAAGAAAGAGACGCTGGCAGTCCAGGTCAAGAAACTCCTTTTGGCATTTCTTCCGCTGAAAGTAGTGAAACACATTGTAAGAATTGGAAGATTATCCAATCAGGCGTTTTCCAATTTTCTTTCCGGTCAATGTATTGAGGCTGTTATACTGGGATGTCTGATTTTTACCTGCATGAAGATTCTGGGAATGCCGTATGCGGTGCTGATCGCGGTATTCATCGGCGTATCCTCCCTGATCCCGATCGTTGGAGCATTTGTAGGATGCGGCATCGGAGTTCTGCTGATCCTGACGGTGGACTGGAAACAGGCAGTCATATTTGTCATTATGTTCCTGGTAGTGCAGCAGTTTGAAGGAAATGTAATTTATCCTCATGTCGTAGGAAATTCTGTGGGACTTCCGGGAATGTGGGTTCTTGTGGCTGTTACAATCGGAGGAAATGTGGCAGGTGTTGTCGGAATGCTGTTCAGTATTCCACTGTTTTCCGTTGTATATCAGCTTCTGACCGAAGGTGTAAACTGGCAGATCAAAAAAAGAGGTCTGGAAGAAACTGTGCGGAAAGTATAAAGCAGCAGATTTCTGTTCATAATAACTTCTATAACATAAGAATGAATGTTCAGATTTAGGAGGTTAGAGAAATGGACAGAGATCAGGTAATATGTCCCTGCCTGGATGTGACGGCAGGACAGATTATGGATGCTTATGAAGAAGGAGCAGTGACAGTTGACGCGATCAGAGATGTGACCGGGGCAGGTTCTGTCTGCGGAGCATGTCTGGATGAGATTGAAGATTTGATCAGTGAATTGAAAAACGAACTTTAAAGCATTTAAGACGCAGGAAAACAGTTTCCTGCGTCTTTTGAGTGTGCCGGCAGATTTACACAGCCTGTTTCTGTAATTCGGATGCATGTTTGGAGATATTCTTTCTCTCAAGTGGAGTTCCCATATACCGGCGCAGTTTTATAAAAATCAGGATGCTTAAAACTGCGGAGAAAAGAGATCCTGCCGGGGAAGCAAGTCCCATTGGCGCCAGAGTGTCAGGAAACAGGACGGTTGCAAAATAAGCGCCCGGAATCCGGATGAAAAATACGGAAACCACATTCTGCAAAAATGAAATATAAGATTTTCCGTATGCGCAGAAATATCCGCTGAAACAAAACTGTATGCCGGAAAAAACGCAGTCAAATACATAAGTCCTCAAATACTGGGCTCCCATTGTAACAACGGCAGGTTCTCCCTTCGAAAACAAACGGAGAATCGATTCTGCCCAGAGCTGACAGATTCGGGAAACGGAGAGCCCGAAGATCAGACAGATGCCGAGAGTATAAAACAGTGTTTTTCTTCCTCTTTCGTGTCTGCCTGCTCCGGCGTTCTGAGCCGCAATGGCAGATACGGAAGACATCATGGCAGACGGAACCAGAAACAGAAAGCTGATGATCTTTTCTACGATTCCCACGCTGGCGGATACAGTGACGCCTCTCTGATTTGCGATGGCAGTGATGATCAGAAAGGAAATCTGGATCAGTCCTTCCTGAAGCGCGATCGGCATACCTACCTGAAGAATCTTCCATAAAGTGGTTTTTCGCGGAATAAAATCATATTTGTGAAGAGGAATTCCGAGATTGATATTTCTCAGGGCGGATACCGCAAATATGACGCTGCATGCCTGTGATATGGTCGTTGCCAGCGCGGCTCCTGCCGCTCCCATTTTCAGAGGACCGATCAGTATGACATCCAGGACAATATTTATGACGCCGCCTGCCGCGATAAAATACATAGGCCGTCTGGAATCGCCCATTCCCCGGAAAACAGCGCTGATGACATTGTAAGCGGTAATAAAAGGGATTCCCAGAAAGCATATTTTAAGGTAATCTTCTGCCTGCCGAAAGGCTTCGGCCGGTGTTGACAGAAGAGTAAGAATATTTTCCAGTGATAATAACAATACAAGGGTAGTAATAACAGAAAAAATTGTGAATAGAACCACTGTGTTGGCGATGGTCCGTTTCATTAGCCGTTTGTCGCCGGAACCGATGGCTCTTGCCAGTGTAACGGTAGTGCCCATAGCCAGACCGGTGATCACGAGGGTCAGCATATGGGTGACCTGGCTTCCAATCGATACGGCTGAAATTGCGTCTGCGCCGTTAAACTGTCCGGTGATAAATAAGTCTGCCAGCCCGTAAAAAGACTGCAGAAAACAGGACAGCAGATACGGCAGAGAAAATAAGATTAAATTGTGAAAAATGCTTCCTTTTGTCAGATTTTGTTCCATTACAATAACCTCCCAGTCAATGTTGTGCGGGATTATCGTAACAGAAAAGAAAGCAGATGACCAACGAATCTTTTTGGTATATCCATTACTTATTTTCATGGATGTAATCCAAAAGACCCTGCAGCCCGGAGGATACAAAAGACGGAGAATACAGCAGCTGTGCGGTTTCGGAGAATTCCGGAGGCATTGGAAAGAATTCAAGATTTTCATAGTCTGCCATGAAAAGAGACGGCAGGAAGGCAAAACCTCTGGACAAATTCAGCATGAGGAGCTGCTGGGAAATTGTTTTTACGAGCAAAACATCGGAAAAGGTCGTGCCGTAAAGTTCTTTCAACTGTGTGCGGCAGAATTCCTGGTAGGTCTCTTCAGAAGCTTTTGTGATGATCGGCTGGCTGGCAACGACACCCTGGAGAGAGTTATAGTTTTCCAATAATTCTTTGGAGTAGACCAGAGATTCTTCAAAGGTAATCAGATCGACTCGTTCCATTTCATCCAGACCATATTGTTCTAATGTAAGAATATTTGGGCAGATCAGAGCATCCAGCCGGTGCTGGCGAAGATCGGCGAGGAGCTTTTCTTCTTCCGCAAAAGAAAAGTATACAGAAATATCGGGATATGCCTGTTCGAATGCCCGCAGAACAGGAAAGTTCTCATAATCAGTCGTGATCATGCCGATTCTCAGTTCCAGATTGTCCATGCGCTGGAGTTCCTGGCATAGTTCCTGATATCTTTCGGCAATCTTGCGCATTTCTTCATAGAACAGCTGCCCCTGACGGGTTAAAGATACACTTTTGCCGGAGCGGATGAAAAATTTACAGCCCAGTTCCTGTTCCAGCACTGCAATGTACTTGCTCATAGTCGTCTGGGCGATATGACATCGCTCTGCCGCTTTTGTGAAATTCTTTAACTCTGCCGCCTGAAAAAAGTAATGAAGCTTATTAATATCCATATCTGAAAACATCCTCCGTAAATTTCTTTGTTTTCATCATACCATAGGAAAGAATGCAAAAAAATTGGTGAATCAAAAAAACCTGCGTGTTCCGCAGGTTTAAAAAGTGCCGATGGTGGGACTCGAACCCACACGTCCATAAGAACAACAGATTTTGAGTCTGTCTCGTCTGCCAGTTCCGACACATCGGCATATTCAATTTTCTTGACCTCGACTATAATATCATTAAATCCTATGTATGTCAATAAAAAGTTGGAAACTTTTCAGGAGGCCTTTTTGCAGGGGGAAAGCCTTAAATAGAGGCCTTTTACGCCATAATTCAGCCTGTTATTATAATTTCTATGGGTGTATGTGCTATAATGATTAAGATATAATGAAAACCGGGGAGGAAATCAGAGTATGAAGAAAAAAGATGATCTGTTTGAAGAAATGGTAACGAACCTTACGTTAAACTTTATGGATGAGGATTTTGATATTGAAAATGAAGACATTCCGCTGCCGGGGAGGCTTGCGGTGCTGGCAGAGGGCTTTGCAAGGAATCTGACATTGGAAGAAGTAAATGAACGCCTGGAAGATGAAGGGTATGAGACCTTATATGCCCGCAGTTTTTATGAGGCGGGGCTGATTTATGCTTTCAGTCATCAGCTGGATTATAACAGATGGATGGAATTGTACCAGAAATACATGGAAAAATATATGGAACAGGCAAAAAGCAAAAAACAGAGTTTTCCGAAGGGGAAGATCACGCTTAAAAATCTGGAAAAATATGTGAAAGAAAACTCTTCTGAGCAGCTGGAAACGGAGATGCTGACCAGCTTTATGGAACAGGAAATTATCGAAAGTCAGTCAGAAGAAGATTTTTTCCATTTTATGGATCAAAATGTGGAAAATTTCTCGGCTGTCCGGGAAAAGGCGAGATATTATTTCTGCAAATATCTGTACCTGTATATTCGGCAGAAAATAGAAAACTATTACGAAAGCTGTGAGAAATCAGAAGCGCTGCTCCGGCAGTACGGCAGCGCCCTGGAAAAAGAAGAAAGAGGATATCTGGAGCTGCATGCCCTGGAGGAATTGAACTTCCTGAAGCCGCTGACAGCCTTGAAAAAGGATGCGGCTAAGAGCCGGAACCGCATGTTGCTGGAAGAGAAAAAAGAGCTTGTGGAAAATACAGCGATTACGCCCGGCGGCGTTTTTGATGAATTCAATTATTTCTATTTCGGATATGTCTCTGTGGACTGGATGGAGCTGATTTTTGAATTGTATGGTTCCGTTGAGGACTGGCCGGATAATCTGAAGCTGAGGATTGCCCATGCTCTGGGATACTGCTCTGCCCATCCGGAAGCCGGAGAAGAACAAAGGGCGCTGAAACGGCTGAAACAATGGGAACGGGAAGAGCTGGAAAAAGAAGAAGAAAAAGACCGTGAATACGAAAGAGATGAGAAAAAGGCAGCGAAACTCTATCAGAGAGGAAGATCCGGCGAGGACTTCTTCCGTGATTTCATGACCGGAAAGAGGGATATCAACCGCGAAACACTGATCAGTTTCCTTCTGTTTGTAAAAACAAAGATTACTATGGAAGATGACAATAAGATTACGATGATGCGGATGAACCGTATTCTTTCCAACTGCGGATTTTCCCAGTTATCACCTGGAGCCGGATTTGACCGTTTTGTCATTGAGTTTTTAAGAAGTCAGGAGCCGTTTTCTGTGCTGGAGTCTCATGTGGACAAAAGGGTAGGAGAGGGTGAGAATTTCTATCTTTATAAGGTGTACAAGGGTGCGTACTGTCATCAGGATGAACTGGCAAAATATCTGAGAATCAGAAAAAAAGAGAATCTGGAAGAGGAAGACTGAAGCAGAAGGAAGAAAAGTTAGATGGAGACAAAACGATGTATTTTTTGTATGCAGGAAATTGATTCTACGGAAGAAAGATGTCCCCATTGTAAAAAAGCAGTGTGGGAATATGGCTGGAAACCCGGCTGGATCAGACCGTATACTGTGCTGCAGGAAAGGTATATGATCGGGCAGGCACTGGGGGAAGGCGCCTTTGGAGTGACATATCTTGCATATGATGATAAAGAGAAAAAGTCTGTTGCCATAAAAGCGTATTTCCGGAAAGAAAATAAGTCATCTCAAGAGAAAAAAGAAGCGGATCTTCTGGATGAAATAAAAGATATTCCGGGAGTTGTAAATAAGACGGGATATTTTCAGGAAGATGGAACTCATTATCTTGTGATGGAATACTTAAAAGGCGGCAGTTTCAGAGATTATCTGAAAAAGCGTCATCGCGTTCCGGCAGAAGAGGCAGTAAAGCTTCTGCAGCCGGTGATGCGGACACTGATCCGGCTTCACAGCAGAGGGATCATACATGGGGACATCAGCCCGGACAATCTGTTGTTTGATGATGAAGGAACATTGAAAATCATTGATTTTGGAGCGGCGCTGGTGAAAGGCTTTCCGGCAAGGGAAAAGAAACTGAAAGAAGGATATGCGCCGATGGAGTCCTATCAGGAAAAGGATAAAATCGGTCCATGGAGTGATTTATATGCGGTCTGTGCCGTATGGTATGAGGCGGTGACAGGGCATAAAGTGCCGACGGCTCCCCAGAGAGTGAGAAGGGATCACATAAGAATTCCCAGTGATTTTGTAAAAGTGCCGGATCAGATGGAGCAGGCATTTATGAGAGGTCTGTCGGTGGACATTCAGAGCCGGTATTTCAGTATTGTAAATCTGCTGCATCAGCTGGATCTGCAGGAGGAAAAAGACGATGGAAAAGAGAGCGAGGCTATCCGAAAGATCTGGGGAGATTCATGGATTCAGATCACGACTGAGGTGGAGAGGGTTTCTGCAAAGAACCGAAAACGAGGAAGATTTCGCAGCCGTCTGAAGAAGATTCTCTGCGCATGTGCGGCCCTGATTCTTGTGGTTCTTCTGGCGAGGGCAGGAGTTCAATGGTATCGTACGACTCACCCGGAAAAAGTAGTCGAGGAAGACCTGAAAAACGACCGGGAAGCGGCGGAAGAAATGGAGAAAACGGAAATCCGGGGACAGGACTCAAAAGAATTCAAAGAAGCAGTAGAATTCCTGGAGGAAAATGCTTATGAGGTGGATGATAGTGAAACTTCTACGACTTATCGTATTCTGAAGGGAGCATTAAAAGGATGGAAATATCCAAGTGAATCAGCGGGAGTATTTCCAGTCAGAGTGTCTACAATGAAGAGAGTGATAGATTTGTATATAGATGAAGATTCAGAGAAAGAACAAAATGATTTTAATGGTTTTGTTACGGTAAAGAAAAATGATCAGTGGGATCCTTTCATAATTACATTAGAGCAGCAGGAGCAATGGAGTTATGATGAAAATAAAGTAGAGATTTCTTCGGATTATGTAACGAATTTTGTAACAAAACTAAGCTTTAATTCATCAGACCAGGAAGAAGTAAAGGCATTTGTATATAAAATGCTGCCAATTCTTTCACCGGAATCTTATCTGACGGAAGAAGAAATTGAAGAGTTATTTGATTATTTAAAAGAGCAGGATGATCTTGTTATAATCGATCTTAATGCAAAGTGTCAGGTGAGTTTTTTTTATAATTCCTATAACAGTACTTTTAGGGCGATGGCAGAGGTAAAACAATGATGAAAGATAATTGTTTAAAAAATGGAACGGTTTTAAGGGGCAGATACAATATAAAAAAGGTTTTGGGAATTGGAGGGTTTGGAGTTACATACCTCGTGGAAGATAGAATTTTAGAACAGAAGGTTGTCATAAAGGAATATTTTCCTCAAGAGATTGCGGGAAGAATGATTGAGAAAAATGGAGAAATGAAAGTTGTTCCCAGGGAGAAGAATGATTCCAGGCGTTTTCTGAAAGGGAAAAAAGATTTTCTGGAGGAAGCCAGACGAATGTCAAAATTGTTTGATATTCTGGAAATTGTCAAAATTTTAGATTGGTTCGAAGAAAATGGAACAGCATATCTGGCAATGGAGTATATTCGGGGAATTAGTCTGGATGATTATCTGCAAAATCAGGATGTGCCATTTTCTTTTCAGCAGGCATGGGAAATGCTGAAACCTGTGGCAGAGGCTCTCGAAAAAATTCATAAAATGGGAATTATCCATCGTGATTTAAATCCCGGGAATCTGATGATAGAAGAGAACGGAACGATTAAAATCATAGATTTTGGTTCAGCAAGACCGTATCTGGAGACAGAAAAAACCATGACGATTTTGATCAAGAAAGGATATGCACCACCGGAACAATATGTAAAAAAAGGGAAACAGGGCCCATGGACAGACATTTATGCCTTTTGCGCTACGATTTATGAAATGATAACTGGTGTGCGCCCGGAACCTTCCATTCAGAGGATCGAAAAAGATGAGTTGTATCCTCCTTCAGCCTATGGTGCAGAAATTCTGCCAGAGGAAGAGAAAATACTATGCAGAGGATTGGAATTAAACTATAAGCACCGTTTTCGAAAGATGTCAGATTTATGTGATTGTTTGAAAAATGCCGGTCAGCCTATAGAGGCAGAAGTTAAAGAAATAAAAAAACCACAATGGATTCTTCCGTTGACACTTGTTGGTATTGCTATGGCAGTATGCGCAGCAGGAGCAGGCTTTTTCTTTTCAGATACAGAAGAGCCGCAAAAGCAGACTTATGCCGGAAATTATGGACGACAAAGCGACCGCTATGAGGAATATATAGAATTTGTAAAACATCATGCAGTGTCCAGAGAAAAAAGTGAAAAAGATGAACTGTATGAATCCTATCCTTATCGAGGACTAAGTACAATCTATACTTTGAAGTCAGAAGATGTAAAAGAGTGGGGAGAACCCTGCAATCGTTTTCGCTTCGACATGAAGGGCGATGATTATATAAAATGGATGAAGAAAAAAGGTTATTTGTTGGAGAAAAAGGGACAAAATGAGAAGAATACAGTAGAAATTGAGAAATATGGAGCCATAAGAACGTATTTCAGAAAAGAAAAAGAATATGTGACAAAAAATAACGTACATGTCAGCGTGGTAAGCGATACAGTAAATGATGATTTATTTGGAATTTATTTTGTGACGCCAGAAGGAACGGAAGAAGAAGGGAAAAATGTGATTCAGGAAACAGCAGAATTCCTGATACAGGATTTCCCGTCAAATGAAAAAGGGAGAGAAGTTTTAGAGAACTTATATGAGGAGATGCCGAGAAACAGCCAAATTGATCCCGGATTTAATTTTTTGTTAAAACAGACAGAAAAAGAGGAATCTTCAACCTGGGATTTTACGGTTGATCATTGGAACTATGGCCTCAAAACCTATTTATGGGAGTAAGTGAATGAGGATAAAGAGATGAAAAAGAGTAAATGTATTTTTTGCATGAATGAAAAAGAGGAATCAGAGCAAATTTGTCCGGTTTGCAAAAAGGGATTGTGGGAATATGAATGGCGGGAAGGCTTTCTGGAGCCATATGTTGTGCTTCGCAGTAAATATATGATAGGAGCGGCTTTGGAACAGGATGGACATACTGTGCGGTATGCAGGATATGATCTTGTGCTGGAACAAAAAGTACTGGTATATGAATATCCGGAAGAGTTTTGGAGGGCAGAAAAAGAGCAGAAAGTAAAGGGTGTGTTCGGGAAAATTTTGTCTTCCGGTATGGCGGTAATCAAGGATTACTTTTTGGAAAATGGAAAGGGATATATGATTACAACATTCCCGGAAGGAGAGGGCCTTGAAAACTATATAAAGAAAAGACACAAAATAGAGGAAGAGGAAGTAATACGTTTACTTCGCCCGGTTCTGCGGGCGGTAAGCGGACTTCACGCTGCCGGACAGATTCATGGGAATATTACGCCAGATCATTTGATGGTAATGAAAGATGGGACGCTTCGGTTATTGGCAGACTGTAAAGGCAGAGTGTCTGAAGGAAATACGGATGAGTATAAAGCGCCGGAGCAGCAGGATAGTGAAGGAATTCTGGGACCATGGACTGATGTGTATGCGCTTTGTGCAGTATGGTATGAAATGGTTACAGGACACAAAATTCAAGCAGCATCTGACCGAATGAAAAATGACAGTGTAAGAAGTCCGCATTGGTATACAAAAATCCGAGATAAAACAGAACGGGCATTAATGCAGGGAATATCTCTGGAATCTCAGATGAGGTTCTTTTCTATTGGAAATTTGCTGGAAAGTATAGATCTTCCGAGAGAAGAGGAGGAGCGGGAAATGGGAGTAATCCGCCATATCTGGGGAGATGCCTGGCTGAATACTTCGCAGCAGGAGAAGAAAAGGAAAAGGAAAAAACGAGTAAAAGGGTATCTTTTGAAGAGAATAGCAATCGGTATGATTTGTCTGGCCGCTTTGGCGGGAATGTCGTCAGTTGGTATTTATGTATATATTCAGACGCATCAGCCGGATTATTTTGCCTGGAAAGTAGAGCGTGAACAGAAAAAAATAAAAAATGAACAAAACGAAAAGGTTTTTGATAAAAAAGATTTGGAATATGCAGAAATAAGAGAGTATCTTTTGCAATACGGAGAAGAAAAGAAATACGACGGCTATTCTGAATATGAAGTAAAGGAGAAAGACTGGGATAAATGTCCGATTGATCAGGGAGGTGAAAATACTTTCTGTATTGATTTTGAAACTGCGAAAAATGCGGTAGAATATTATATGGGGATAGATCAAAAACTGGATTTGGCAGATGAGGCAGGAAGCATGCTGGGATATGTAGAAGATGATGAGAAAGGGAGAATTCGATTGTCTTCGGGTAAAGATGAAACCTATAAGGTTCGGGGTAAAACAGAGACGGCCATTTTTACTTATGATCCCTTGAATGAACGACTTATGGGAATAGAGTATCAGGGTTCGAGAGAAAGGTGCATTCGTTTTCTGGAGAAGCTGTCCTCGCTGTTATTCACAGAAACATATTTGACAAAAGAAGAGTGTGTGGAATTAGGAAATCTTTCGATCCCGAGAGGAGAATCTGTTCGATTAAGACTCAATGCAAGATATCTTATTGATATTTCTTACCAGGATAATATTGCAAAGAATGAAGATTCGATTTATTCCATAAAGATACAGCCAATGTCTTCTGGTGAAGATCAATATTATTCTCTTTTTCAGGAAAATAAAAAAGATGATACAGTTTATGCGGGAAATTATAAACGAGGAAGTGAGAGGTATAAAGAATTTATTTCTTATGTGAAAGAACATGCGGTTTCCAAAGAGAAGGTGAAAGAGGATAAAGATTATCAAGACGAGAAGGAGGCTGTTCTTTATACATTGGACGAAAAAGATGTCATACAATGGGGTGAGCCGTGCAATAATTATCGTTTTTTGGTTCAGGCAGAAGATGTGATTCGTGATTTGAAGAAAAAAGGATACCAAATGAAAAAAATCTCCGAAAAGAAAAGGAATACGGTGGAGATACAAAAATATGGGAGTATTTTAACTACTTTTAAGACAGTTGAGCATTATCAGATGACAGAAAATATTAATTTAGGTTTGGTCAAAGATAGCATTAATGACGATGTTATACAATTAGTGGTGTATCGAAGCAATGAAAGTGCCGCAGATTTGGATGATGCTGCTGTGGATGCTGGAGTGTCAGCGGCTGACTTTCAGAAAAAAGATAGGGAAGATCTTAAAGAATTTGTTAGTAGTATGTGGAGAAGAGTAAAATCAGAAAAGACAGCAAATTTCTTGTTTAATGAGAATCTCGAGATCATCATACAGGAATATGAAAATACTGGAAATGCGTTTTTCATTGTTCCGCTGGAGTTTGCTGGGGATTCACCTTACTACTGGCCTCAGTAACAAAAATCAGGTTTCTATGAGTGTGGTGTTTTTGGGAGCATAATTGCTTTCCGGATTCTCATCGACACTGATCCATTTTCCTGCAAGATCATCGTAAGAAAAAGAACTTTCTTTGGCAGCCTGCTTACGTTCCAGTTCCTCTTTATACAGAGTTTCCAGGTTCTCCTTTTCAATGTCTGACAGAGAAGCGCTGTCGTAGTCGTTGGAAGGATGATACCAGCTGATGGTTTCAAAATACTTTTTTGTTTTTTCTGAGCAGACCCGCTTGCCGTGTCTTGCAGTGATTTCACATCGTGCAATTCTTAATTCCTGATCCGATAATGCAGTCGCTTCTTCACTGGTGATCAGCCGGGTGTCGCTGTATGGAAGAAGCTCTATGTTCTTTTTTTCGACAGGAGCTGGAGCTTCTGTCTGCTTTGCTTCGGCCTTCTTGGGCGGAAAACGTTTCGTCCAATTAGATGAAAATGACCGGACGGCAGCAGCGGAAATGATCATAACAAAAACAGCCAGCATCAAAGCGGTGATTTTCTTTAACATGTCGGTTCCTCCTATCTTTTAATATGATGTTTTAAATCAGCGGGCGGTAAGAATCCAGTAATTGATCAATTTGTTCCTGGGAAGGATTTTTATAGGTTGGAGAAACATGGACATATTCGTAAGTTTCTGCAACTGGGCTCCATGTCCAGTTAGAACCAATCTGTTTAAAAAAGTCATCGATATTATCATAAGTTTCTCCTAATGCATAAAACTGGGATGGTTTTTTGCCGGTCCATTTTTCGCCTTTAACCTTAATAAGAACAGTTGATTTCATTTGTCCGTTGGAAAATGTCATTTTGCTGGCATCGACTCCGCTATATTCGATTGATGATTTTCTGGAAGAATCTGTGTAAAAAGTATTTTGTTCAGTTTTGTAGTCATAGCACAGATTTTCAACCAGCCACGCGTATTCGCCATTGGAATTAACATAAAGTCCGGGAAAATCTGCACTTTGGCCATCGTAAGAAAATTTTGTGTATTGTAAATTCTGACTGTCATCATAGTAAAAAATCACAGCGTTTCCGAGTAATCCGTTTGCACCGATCTGGGTTACAATATGTAATTCAGGAATGCCGTCAAAATCAAGATCTTTTAATGTACATTCTGTACCATCTTCAATGGACATATAATCTTCTATATGATGGAGAACATCCGCATACCCGGATTTCCAGTCAAATTCTTCGTTTTCTTCTTTATTTTCTCCTGGTATGAATGATTGAATTTGCTTTGTTTCATTTGATGATTTCAGTATAAATCCTGTTTTGGAAAATTTGTTTTTTGATGAGAGAAAAACAAATTGGCTCGGTATGATCGTTAGAATCATCTTCAGAAAAGGAAAGGAGAGTGAGGAAGGTGAAGAATAACAGCATCAAAGAAATGATATGCATTCTTGATCAAAGCGGCTCCATGTATGGAAGGGAAGAGGATACGATCAGAAGTTACAATGATATGCTGAAAGAACAAAAGCAGCAGGAGGGCGAGGCTTATATTACAACGGCCTTATTCAGCGACCAATGCCATATTCTTTACCGGCATATGCCGATCCGGCAGGCAGAGGCTTTGACGCAGATGGAGTACCATGCTTATGGCAATACAGCATTATTTGACGCCATAGGAACGGTGTTTGAAGAAGTGGAACCGGAAAAAGATGAGAAGGTCCTTGTTTTCATTATGACAGACGGTATGGAGAATGCCAGTATACAATATGACCAGAAAAAGGTCCGGCATCTAATACAGGAAAAACAAAGAAAAGGATGGGAAATTCTGTTTTTTGGAACGGAAATGCGGATTTTGGATCTGGCAGAAGAGACAGGAATTAAAAAAGAACATACCATGTATTATTCGAAAGACTTTGAGGGGATCCGGACAGGATACGAACTGGCAGGAAACAGATTTTCCGAAATACGAAAAGAAAAATAAGCAGGAAAAACAAATTTTCCAAAACAGAATTTATACTGAGAATAGAAAGAAAACAACAACGGCACAGGCGAAACACAAAGGAGGAAATGAAGATGAAAAAAAGATTGGGAATGGTTTTCATGGCGTTGGGAATGATGGCAGCGATGCTGACCGGCTGTCAGATGGGATCCATTGAAGGAACCTGGACGGCGGAGAATTAACACTGGCAGGCACTGATGGGGCAAGCGCTCTGGTATTCGAAAAAGAATAGGACGGCAGGGGAATTACATATATAATAGAAGAAAAGCACTCGCGGGTGCTTTTTTTCGTTGCGCAAAATAATACCGGGTCTAAAATCAGAAACAATACGAAAAAACTGAAAAGAAATAATAGAAAACACTTGAAAAATAATAAAAAATAATCTATAATAATAAAAAACAAGAAAACAGGGGACAGCGGAAAGGAGAATGAAGGATGGAAGAACTTTATCAGACAGAACGGGTGACTTACTTAAAAGATAAAATGCTGTCAGAGCCAAGATATGCCTCAATTGAGCAGGCTCTGATTATTACAGATACATATAAGAAAAATGAAGGACAGCCAAAAATCATACAGAGGGCAAAATCCCTGAAAGCTGCATTGGAGCAGATTGCCATCAGCGCGGAACCGGAGGAATTAATCGTAGGAAATCGTACCGCAGGCGTCCGCTATGGCGTTGTCTTTCCAGAAAGCGGAAGCACCTGGGTGGACAAAGAATTTGAAACCCTGCCGACAAGACCTCAGGACAGATTCAACGTTCACCAGGAAGATATCGACACATTTCGTCAGGTGATCAAACCATACTGGAAAGGAAAGTCACTGGAGGATATTCTGGTGCAGAGATACGGAAAAAAAATTGATGAAATTGCTAAAGTCGTAAAAATCAATCAGAAAGACCACGCACAGGGACATATCTGTCCGAATTGTGAAAAATGGCTGGAAACGGGACCGAAAGGACTTCAGGAAGAAGCAGAAGCAAAACTGAAAACATGCAGTGAAGAACATAAAGACTTTTATAAAAGTGTCCGGATCGTCATGGAAGGAGCAGAGGATTTTATGATGCGTTATCATGATTTCATGATGAATCTGGCAGAAAAAGAAATGGATGAGGATAAGAAAAAGGACATTCTCACCGTTGCGGAGAACTGCAGGAACTTAAGCGAACGTCCGCCGAAAACCTTTCATGAAGCGGTGCAGTCCGTCTGGTTTTTATTTGTGATCCTTCAGATGGAATCCAACGCATCTTCTTTTTCTCCTGGAAGACTGGACCAGCATCTGATTTCTTTCTACACAAAAGACATAGAAGAAGGGAAACTGACCAGACAGGATGCTTTGGAAATTATCGAATGTCTCTGGTTGAAATTTAATGAGATCGTATATATGAGGAATTCCCACGGTGCAAAATATTTCGCAGGATTCCCGATTGGTTTTAATATTGCGGCAGGAGGACAGGATGAAAACGGAAATGATTATGTGAATGATCTGTCTTTCCTGTTTTTGCAGGCGCAGAAACATCTGGGACTTCCGCAGCCCAATCTGTCCGTCAGACTTCATGAAAGAACCGGAGATGCTCTGCTGAAGGAAGCTGTAAGAACCGTTGCGAAAGGAAGCGGAATGCCGCAGTTTTTTAATGACAAGGCAGTGATTCCGTCCATGGAAGAGCTGGGAATCGAGGAAAAGGATGCCTTAAATTATGCGATCGTAGGCTGCGTGGAACTGACAACCCAGGGAAACAATCTGGGATGGAGTGATTCCGCCATGTTTAATCTTAATAAAGCGCTGGAAGCGGCGCTGACCGGAGGCATCTGTCTTCTGACCGGAGAGCGCTTTGCGCCGGATTACGGCAATCTGGAGGACTATGAGACCTTTGAGGATCTGGAAGAAGCGTTCCGCCGTCAGATTGATTATTTTATGGATAAGATGATCCTGGCATGTGAAGAAGTAGAAAAAGTACATATTGATCTGCTGCCGTCACCGTTCTTATCTTCTGTGGTCGATAACTGTATGGAAGACGGCATCGATGTAACGGCAGGCGGAGCAAAATACAATCTGTCTGGTATTCAGATGATTCAGGTAGCGAACCTGGCAGACAGCCTGGCGGCCATCAAGCAGCTGATTTTCGATGAGGGCAAAGTGGAAAAAGGTGAGATGCTGGACGCCCTGAAACATGATTTTGAAGGGTATGAGTTCCTGCGCACCATGTGTCTGAACAAAGTTCCGAAGTATGGAAATGATGTGGACTGGGTGGATGCCATGGGAACCAAATGGGCAGAGTATTTTAAAAATCGTCTCCGTACCTTCACCAATTACCGGGGAGGCCCGTATCACACCGGCATGTACACGGTATCCGCCCATGTTCCGATGGGCGAAAATGTCGGCGCCACACCGGACGGACGTCATGCGAAAGAACCGCTGGCAGACGGCGGAATGTCACCGGTTTACGGCAGAGATGTAAAAGGTCCGACCGCGGTATTGAAATCCGTATCCAAGCTGGATAAGAATTTAACGACCAACGGCGGCCTGTTAAATATGAAATTCCTGCCGGAATTCTTCAAAAACGAAGCGGGAATCGATAAATTTGCCAAATTCCTCCGCAGTTTTGTAGATCTTGAGATACCGCACATTCAGTTTAATGTAGTGCGCAAGGAAGATTTGATCGCAGCGAAAAAGAATCCGGAACAGTACCGCGGCCTTACGGTCCGTGTGGCAGGATATACAGCGTATTTTACGGAGCTGGCAGACGAGCTGCAGAATGAAATCATTGCCCGCACCAGTTATGGAGATATTTAAATGAAAGGACAGGTATTTGATATCCGCAGATTTTCCACTCATGATGGAGACGGCATCCGCACGACCGTATTTTTAAAAGGATGCCCTCTCTCCTGTGTCTGGTGTCAGAATCCAGAAGGAATCTCTGCGAAAAAGAGACCGCTGTATTTTGAAAACCGGTGCATCCACTGTGGAACCTGCGTGAAGAAAAGCAGAGCAGAGGGCGTAAAAATCGAAAATGGGAAAATCCATCTGAATCCCAAAGCGGCAGAAGACTGGGCAGAAATTATAGACTGGTGTCCGGCCGGAGCTATTGAAATGGATTCCAGAGAAATGACGGTTGGGGAAGTCATGGAAGAAATCCGGAAAGATGAAGTATTTTACCGCCACGGCGGCGGGGTCACCCTTTCCGGCGGAGAGCCGTTGTTCCAGTGGGAATTTGCACTGGAATTGCTGAAACAGTGCAGGGAAGAAGGAATCCATACGGCAATCGAGACTTCTTTGTATGTCAGACAGGAAATCCTGGAAGCAGTCCTGCCGTATCTGGACCGCATTTTCGCGGATTTCAAGCTGGAAAATGACGGGCTTCATAAGAAATATACAGGAGTTTCCAATGAAAGAATCCGGAGAAATTTGAAATTCCTGCTGAAATCAGAGAAAAAAGACGCGGTCATTATCCGGACGCCGATGATTCCGGGAATGACAGCGACAAAAGAAAATATAGAAGCAGTGGGAAGATGGATCAGCGGGATTTATCCGGAAGTTTCCTATGAAATCTTAAACTATAATCCCCTGGCAGAATCCAAATATCACCTGATCGATCAGGAGTACTGTTTTGAGGATAACCCGAAACTGTATACAAAGGAACAAATGGCAGAATTCCGTTCCTGGGCAGAGCAGGGCGGAGTAAAGCATGTAATTATTGAATCATAGCTGTAAAGAAGGAAGCGCATGTAGAATGTCATGTACTTCCTTCTTTTATAGTATACAGAATTTTTAAATATGAAGAAATGCAAAAGGATCTTTTGGATCACTCTGAAGAAAATGAAGCAGGAGATAGTAAGCTTTTACTGACAGATTTTCTTCTTTCAGGATTCGTTTTGCCTCTTCACGGCCCACCAGCTGGACAGATAGGTCTTCGTTTGGTTCCAGATGGTCAAGATTCGGCTTTCCGGAAGCATATCCATATACCGTGCAGTTGGTTTCATCGGTCATTCCGGCGGAAGAGAAATGAGGACGGTGCAGATATTCTTCGCAGTCGGTCGGCGTAAAGTCAAGACCGGTTTCTTCCATCATTTCCCGGACAGCAGTTTCTTTTACGGATTCTCCCGGATCGATGAGTCCTGCCGGAAATTCGTATATGTAATCGTTGAGCGGATAGCGGAACTGGCGGATCATAATGACTTTATCATTGTTCTCACCGAAAAGGCTGTAAATGATAACGCCGTCAGGAATCGGTTTCTTTGTGGCAGCCATCATGGTATGTTCATTTTTTCGGCTTGCTACGTAATACGGGTGAGTATCGCCAAATTTATTCTCTGCTTCCAGCTCATACAGATTCAGATATTTCACATGGGTGAGGGGCGTGATTTTATTGATTTTGCTCATAACAGTGTTCCTCCTTTTGCTCTATTGTAAATCATGAGAAGAAAATTGACAATAGAATCGAAAGCAAGTAGAATAAATCATAGTAATTATGTAGTAAAAAGAAAGCATGGAGTGATGGAATGAAAATATCAACAAAAGGGAGATATGCGGTCCGTCTCATGTATGATCTGGCGGTGCACCATACGGGAGACTGGGTCGCGCTGAAAGATGTGTCCAGGCGTCAGGGAATTTCTGTGAAATATCTGGAGCAGATTGTGCGCCAATTAAGCATCTGCGGTTATTTAAAGAGTTTAAGGGGGCCTCACGGAGGATATCAGCTGGCCAGGGATCCGAAGGACTATACGGTGTATGAGATTCTTCAGATTACAGAAGGAAGTCTTCAGCCGGTTGCATGTCTGGACGACGAGGTCAATCAGTGCGATCGCTATTATGAGTGTCCGACCATTGGAATCTGGGAAGGCCTGGGAGAGGTGATCCGGGAGTATTTGAGTCAGATTACACTGGAGCAGATTGTAGAACAGGCGAAAAAGAAAGGTGGAAATGATTTCGTAATCTAATTGCGGAGTTATTTCCGCTTTCGCATAATACGCCGGATGCAGAATCGCTATTGACAAATGCAGAATATGTGATATATTAATAACATATTAATTTGCTAGGAATTATAGGAAATGAAAGGAGACAACAATGGCTGGAATTTATAAGAATGTAGGAGAATTGATTGGAAAGACTCCTTTGATGGAAGTTGGAAAGATAGAGAAAAAATATAAGACAGGAGCAAAGATTTTTGCCAAGCTGGAAGGCTTGAATCCGGCAGGCAGCGCAAAGGACCGGATTGCTCTGCAGATGATTGAAGACGCAGAAGCTGCCGGCAGACTGGGAGAAGGATCTGTGATCATTGAACCGACTTCCGGAAATACGGGAATCGGGCTGGCATCCATTGCGGCTTCCAGAGGATATCGAGTAATCCTTACGATGCCTGAGACCATGAGTGTGGAAAGACGCAATCTTTTAAAAGCATATGGAGCGGAAATCGTTCTGACAGACGGCGCGAAAGGAATGAACGGCGCCATCGAGAAAGCGGAAGAACTGGCAGAAGAACTGGATCATGCATTTCTAGCGGGACAGTTTGTAAATCCGTCCAATCCTAAGGTGCACCGGCTGACGACAGGTCCGGAAATCTGGGAAGATATGGAAGGAGATATTGACATTTTCGTAGCCGGCGTCGGAACCGGCGGAACCATAACAGGTGTCGGAGAGTATTTAAAATCTAAGAAAGAAGATATAAAAATTGTTGCTGTAGAGCCGGCCACATCTCCGGTTCTCTCAAAAGGAGAAGCCGGACCGCATAAGATTCAGGGAATCGGAGCCGGATTTGTACCGGATGTCCTTAACACAGAAATTTATGATGAAATTATCCCAGTATCAGATGAAGACGCCTTTGATCTTGGCAAATCCATGGCGGTGGAAGAAGGTATCCTGGTCGGAATTTCTTCAGGAGCCGCCCTGTGGGCAGCCGTTCAGGTGGCAAAACGCCCGGAGAATCAGGGAAAAAATATTGTCGCTTTCCTTCCGGACAATGGAGACAGATACTTGTCAACCCCAATGTTTCAATAAAATAAGCGAAAAAATCCCATATGTACGGAAAAAAATCCGTGATATGGGATTTTTGCATGGTAGACTTGTCTGTCCGGTTCTGTTACAATGGAAAACATAACAAATAGAAGGAGATTATTCCGATGGATAAAAAATTGTTATTGATTGACGGAAACAGCATTTTGAACCGTGCGTTTTACGGACTACCAGAGATGACCAACAGCCAGGGGCTCCATACGAATGCAGTACTTGGTTTTTTAAATATTATGTTTAAATTCCTGGAAGAGGAACAGCCGTCCCACCTGGCAGTAGCGTTTGATTTGAAAGCGCCTACCTTCCGCCATAAGATGTTTAAAGACTATAAAGGGACAAGAAAAGGAATGCCGGATGAACTTGCAGAGCAGGTTCCGGTGATACGGGAGGTTCTGAAAGCAATGGACGTCCCGATGATGATGCAGGAAGGGTATGAGGCAGATGACCTTCTCGGAACCATGTCTGTCATCGGGGAATCCCAGGGATATGAAGTGAAGATCATATCCGGAGACCGCGATCTTCTGCAGCTGGCCACTGATAAAGTACAGATCCGGATTCCAAAGACTAAGATGTCAGGAACCGTTGTGGAAGATTATTACGCATCGGATGTGATGGAGAGATATCAGGTGACGCCGAAAGAATTTATTGATGTGAAAGCTCTTATGGGCGATGCTTCCGATAATATTCCGGGGATTCCGGGAATCGGAGAGAAAACAGCTACGAAACTGATTAAAGAATTTCACAGCATCGAAAATGCCTATGAACATATTGATGAAGTAAAGCCGAACCGGGCAAAGAATAATCTGCAGGAATATTATGAGCAGGGAATTATGAGCAAAGAACTTGCAGCGATCAAACTGGACTGCCCGGTGGATATTAAACTGGATGACGCAAAAATTCGTAATATCTATACCAGGGAAGCCTATCAGCTGCTGAAAAAACTGGAATTTAAATCTGTTTTGAAGCGGTTTGACGGCGATGATCCGGATGAATTTAAATTAGAGACAGAATGCATCTCTGATCTTGTGAGGGCAGAGGAAGTTTTTGCGGAGGCAGCCGAGAAAACAGAGATAGGATATTCCATTTACGAAGAAGGAAATCGCTTCTGGGCAGGGATGTCTCTGGACGGACAGCAGGTGTATCTGATGGCTGCAGAAGGATTTATAACGAAAGAATTTCTTCTGGATCAGATCAGCCGCCTGTATCATTCTGCAGAACATGTGGGAATGATGGAAGTGAAAGAATATCTTGGAGAACTGGATGTCAATGAGACAACGGACTCCATTTTTGATATTTCTCTGGCAGCGTATCTGGTGAATCCGTTAAAGAGTACCTATGAGTACGATGATATCGCCAGAGACTATCTCAGTCTTATGATTCCGTCCAGGAAAGAATTGTTAGATAAGAAGAAACCCGTGTCAGATGAGCATGGGCTGACAGAAGAAGGAAAAAAGATTCTCGGTATGGAAGCTTACATTTCGAGAGAAGCAATCCGGCCGTTGTCGGAACAGTTAACGGAACTGGGAATGATGGATCTTTATCGGAAAATCGAGATTCCAACTATGTTTGCCCTCTATGATATGGAAGAAAGAGGAATTCATGTAGACCGCCAGGCGCTGAAAGACTACGGGGATCAGCTGGTGGGAAGAATTGAAGAGCTGCAGACTTCTATTTATAAGGAAGCAGGAGAAGAATTCAATATCAATTCACCAAAACAGCTGGGAGTCGTGCTGTTTGAGCATATGAAATTAGAAGGCGGCAAGAAGACAAAGACCGGATATTCCACCAGTGTGGATGTCCTGGAGAAAATAGAGCATCTGTATCCGATCATTCCGATGATTCTGGAATACCGTCAGCTGACGAAATTAAAGTCAACCTATGCGGATGGACTTTCCAATTTTATCGGAGAGGATGAGAGAATCCACGGCAGATTTAATCAGACTATTACCGCCACGGGAAGGATCAGCAGTACAGAACCGAATCTTCAGAATATTCCGGTCCGCATGGACCTGGGCCGTCAGATCCGGAAAGTATTTCTGCCGGAAGAAGGATATATCTTCCTGGATGCGGATTATTCCCAGATTGAGTTAAGGGTGCTGGCACATTTGTCAAAAGATGAGAAACTGATCCATGCTTATCAGGAGAATCAGGATATCCACGCAAGGACCGCATCCGAGGTGTTCGGCGTGCCGATGGATCAGGTGACCAGCGGCCAGAGAAGAGACGCCAAAGCCGTAAATTTCGGAATTATTTACGGATTAAGCGCTTTTGGCCTGAGTCAGGATCTGAAGATTACGAGGAAACAGGCACAGGATTATATTGATAAATATTTTGCTACGTATCCGAAGGTAAAAGAGTACCTGGATCAGGAAGTGGAAAAAGGCAGAACAGAGGGATTTGTGGAAACCATGTTCCACCGGAGACGGCCGATTCCGGAGATGAAATCAAAGAATTTTGCACAGAGGAATTTTGGAGAGAGAGTTGCCATGAATTCCCCGATTCAGGGAACCGCAGCGGATATTATCAAGATTGCCATGGTACGGGTGAATATGAAGCTGAAAGAGAAGAATATGAAATCCCGGCTGATTCTGCAGATTCACGATGAACTGCTGATCGAAACCTGGCTGGATGAACTGGAAGAAGTGAAAAAAATCCTGAAAACAGAGATGATGAACGCCGCTGAACTGGAAATTCCGTTGGAAATTGATATCAATACAGGCAGCAGCTGGTATGAAGCAAAATAAGGAGTGGAAAATGAAGATAATAGGTATTACCGGAGGAGTCGGCTCCGGGAAAAGTGAAATTTTAAATATATTGGAAGAAGAATATCATGCAAACATTATCATTGCGGACCTGGTGGCTCACAAATTGATGGAGCCGGACGGCGCAAGTTACGAGGGAATTGTAAAAGCTTTTGGAAAAGGCATTGTGAAGGCGGATGGATTTATTGATCGGGAAGTTCTCGGATCTATCGTATTTTGCAGTGAAAAGAAACTTAAGATATTAAATGAAATTACTCATAAAAATGTAGACAGAGAAATCATACGTCAGATAGAGGAAATCAGAAAAGAAGATCCTCACGCGCTGGTTGTATGCGAGGCGGCTCTGCTGGTAGGAGCCGAATATGAGTCCATGTTCGATCAGCTCTGGTATATTTATACGAAGGAAGAAATCCGCTTCCAGCGTCTTAAGGAATCCAGAGGATATTCTGACCGCAAGATCCGGCAGATGATGGAGAATCAGAAGACAGAAGAAGAGTTTAAAGCGGCGGCGACTCATGTGATCGATAATTCAGGAAAACTTGAAGATACGAAGCGCCAGATCCGGAAAATACTCGGAGATATGAGTGAGTCTCCGGCTGCCAGCGGATTTTAAAAAAGAAAAAGTAGATTCTGCCATATCCATATGCTATACTAAAGAGAACGGTTTGGCGAGAGAAGAGGTAAAGTACATGGAATTAACAAGCATTGCAAGCAGCAGTGAAGGAAATGCGATTTTTGTCGGTACCCGTGATACAAAGTTACTGGTAGACTGTGGAATCAGCGCAAAGAGGATCGAGGCGGGACTGAAAGAACTGGATCTGACGGTGCCGGAGTTTTCCGGGATCCTGATCACCCATGAGCACACGGACCATATCAGAGGACTGGGCGTCCTTTCCAGAAGATACGGCCTGCCGGTGTTCGCCACGGGAAAGACGATTGACGCGATTTTTGAATATAAGAATCTGGGCAAAGTTGACCGGAATCTGTTCCAGCCGATCGAGGCGGATCATCCATTCTGGATCGGCGATATCAAAGTCGAGGCTTCCAGAGTATGGCATGATGCCGCAGACCCGGTATGTTATTCTTTTTGGTCAAATGGAAATAAGGCAAGCATAGCCACTGACCTGGGCGATTATGACGAATATCTGGTGGAAAAAATCCATGGATCGGATATTCTGTTTGTGGAAGCAAACCATGATGTCAATATGCTGCAGGTGGGCAGGTATCCTTATTATCTGAAGCGCAGGATTTTGGGACGGAAAGGACATCTTTCCAATGAACGCTGCGCCCAGCTGATTCAGGATACGGCGACAGAAGGAACCCGGAAAGTGTATCTGGGACATTTGAGCAAGGAGAATAATTACGAGAAACTTGCTTACGAGACGGTGAAAGTTTCCCTGCCGGATATGGCAGGACTGCCGCTGGAAGTGGCAAAAAGAGATGCAGTGTCATCGCTGACAAGTATTGAATGAGAAATTTAGGAGGATTTAGGATCATGGATAGAACAGTCATTACAGTTGTAGGAAAAGATGGAGTTGGGATCATCGCGAAAGTCTGCGATTATCTCGCAAGTAATAATGTGAATATTCTGGACATTTCCCAGACGATCACTGGAGGTTTCTTTAATATGATGATGGTAGTGGACCCGAAAGATTCATCCAAAGATATGCAGACTCTGTCTTCTGAGCTGCAGCAGATCGGTGAAGAAATCGGCGTTGTCATCCAGGCACAGAACGAGAAAATTTTTGATATTATGCATAGAATTTAACGGGGTGGCAAAATGATTAATCTGAATGAAGTATTTGAAACCAATAAAATGATTCACGA
The DNA here is from genome assembly GCA_019119895.1 of Candidatus Anaerostipes avistercoris. Classification (GTDB taxonomy): domain Bacteria; phylum Bacillota; class Clostridia; order Lachnospirales; family Lachnospiraceae; genus Anaerostipes; species Anaerostipes avistercoris. The sequence goes on from DWWD01000020.1 coordinate 110,488, forward strand.
GATGAATCTTGATGTGCGCACGATCACCATCGGCATCAGCCTGCTGGATTGTGTGGGATCAACATTAGATGAAGTAAAAGATAATATATACCGCAAGATTACGACGGTTGCCAGAGATCTGGTCAAAACAGGAAAAGATATCGAGAAGGAATTTGGGATTCCGATCGTAAACAAGAGAATTTCTGTTACGCCGATCTCTCTGGTAGGGGGAAATGTCTGCAAAACATCCGAAGATTTTGTGGAAATCGCAAAAACCCTTGATAAGGCGGCAAAAGAAGTAGGAGTCAATTTCCTTGGAGGATATTCCGCCCTGGTAAGCAAAGGAATGACAAAAGCAGATGAACTTCTGATCCGTTCCATTCCGGAAGCTCTGGCACAGACAGACTTTGTCTGTTCTTCTGTGAATGTGGGATCCACAAAGACAGGAATCAATATGGATGCGGTCAAACTGATCGGAGAGATGATCAAAGAAACCGCGGAACTTACGAAAGATAACCAGTGCCTGGGATGCGCCAAGTTTGTTGTGTTCTGCAACGCTCCGGACGACAATCCGTTTATGGCAGGAGCCTTCCATGGTGTGACGGAAGCAGATGCAGTCATTAATGTGGGTGTCAGCGGCCCTGGTGTTGTAAAGCGTGCCATTGAGAAAGTGCGCGGTGAGAACTTTGAGGTTCTCTGTGAGACCATTAAGAAAACAGCGTTTAAAGTAACTCGTGTGGGACAGCTGGTTGCGAAGGAAGCCTCCAGAAGACTGGGAATTCCATTTGGAATCATCGACCTTTCCCTTGCGCCGACACCGGCAGCAGGTGACAGCGTAGGAGAAATCCTGGAGGAAATCGGTCTGGAATACGCCGGAGCTCCGGGAACGACAGCAGCCCTGGCAATGCTCAACGATCAGGTAAAGAAAGGCGGCGTTATGGCGTCTTCTTACGTAGGAGGATTGAGCGGAGCCTTTATTCCGGTCAGTGAAGACCAGAGAATGATCGACGCTGTCAATGCAGGTGCGCTGACACTGGAAAAACTGGAAGCAATGACATGTGTATGTTCTGTGGGACTGGATATGATCGCAATTCCTGGAAAGACAAAAGCGACAACCATTGCGGGTCTGATTGCCGATGAGATGGCACTGGGTATGATCAACCAGAAAACAACGGCAGTCCGTGTGATCCCGGCTGTCGGAAAAGATGTGGGAGACCAGGTGGAATTCGGCGGACTCCTTGGATATGCGCCGATCATGCCGGTCAATGAATTCTCCTGTGACGATTTCATCAACAGGGGTGGAAGAATCCCGGCGCCGATCCACAGCTTCAAGAACTAAAGAGGTGATTTTTTGGGGTACTAAACCATTTGGAAATGTCCGTTTCAACTGCTAAGAGGACATGGGAACTGCTGTTGAAGGTAATCGAAGAATTTCCATAAAGCAAATTTCTGTCAGACAACGGATAAAACTATAGAAGGAGTTAAAATAAGAACGATGAGTAGAAATGTATATGATATTTTAGAGGAAAGAGGGTTTATCGCCCAGACGACTCATGAAGAATTACGGGATTTGTTAGGAAAAGAGAAGGTAACTTTCTATATTGGATTTGATGCGACTGCAGACAGCCTGACGGCCGGTCATTTTCTGACGGTCATGGCAATGATGCATATGCAGAAAGCCGGTCACCGTCCGATCGCTCTGCTGGGAGGAGGAACTACAATGATTGGAGATCCGTCCGGAAAATCTGATATGAGAAATATGATGACCAGGGAGACAATCGAGCATAATGCGCAGAGGTTCAAAGAGCAGTTATCCCGTTTTATCACATTTGACGATGACAAAGCCATCCTTGCCAATAATGCGGACTGGCTTCTGGACTTAAATTATGTAGAGTTTTTAAGAGAAATAGGCGTGCATTTTTCTGTTAATAAGATGCTGACAGCAGAATGTTACAAACAGAGAATGAAGCGAGGGCTCACATTCTTCGAGTTTAACTATATGCTGATGCAGGCCTATGACTTCCTGGAGTTAAACCGCAGATACGGATGTAAACTGGAAATGGGTGGAAATGACCAGTGGTCCAATATTCTGGCAGGAGCTGACCTGATCCGCAGAAAAGAGCAGAAGGAAGCGTTTGGATTGACACTGACACTCCTTACAAGAAGTGACGGAGTAAAAATGGGCAAAACTATGGCCGGCGCTGTATGGCTGGATCCTGATAAAACATCTCCGTATGATTTTTACCAGTACTGGAGAAACATTGAGGATGTTAAGGTAGAAGAATGTCTCGGACTGCTTACCTTCCTTCCAATGGAAGAAGTGCGCCGTCTGGGAGCGTTAGAAGGAGCAAAGATCAACGAGGCCAAAGATGTTCTTGCCTATGAAGTTACCAAGATCGTTCATGGAGAAGAAGAAGCGAAAAAAGCGCAGACTGCCGCAAAAGCGATGTTTGTAAGCGGCGGAGCCAATGAAGATGCACCGACATTTGAATATGATAAAGAACGGCTGGAAGAAGGAATCGATATTCTTACCATGCTGGTAGATTCCAAACTCTGCACGACCAGATCTGACGCGAGAAGAATGGTACAGCAGGGCGGAGTATCCGTAAACGGAGAAAAAGTCAGCGATATCAAAGCAGTCTTCGGCAAAGACGATTTTGATGATCAGAACAGAATTCTCCTGAGAAAAGGAAAGAAAAAATTCTGTCAGATCAAAGAAAAATAGTAAAGGGATGATGTATTTTGAAGGAACAATTAAGCCGTGCGGTTATCTACTTCCTTGGATTGATTGTTTTAGCGCTTGGGATCGTGTTAAATACAAAAACCCTGCTGGGGGTTTCACCGATTATCTCCATACCGTATAATGTCTGTCAGATCGGACATTTTAATCTGGGAATCACAGTTTTCATTTTCTACTGCCTCTGTGTCCTTGTGGAAGCCGTTTTAAAGGGAAAGGAATTCAGAACGTATGATTTGCTGCAGATTCCCATGAGTCTGGTAACAAGTATGTTTATCAATTTGTTTGACCAGTATCTTAATTTACATCCTGCTACGCTGACCGGGAAATTCCTGGTGCTGGTTGCTGCGGTGCTGGTGACGGGAATCGGAGCGGCAACCATGGTCAATATGAAGCTGATTCCAAATCCTGCAGATGCGCTTGCGGCGGCAATCGGAGAGAAGATTCACAGAGATATGGGACTTGGAAAGAATATTTTTGATCTTACCTGCTTCTGTACTTCAGCAGTGATCGGACTGGTATTTACCGGACATATCATCGGAATCGGCATCGGGACTCTCTTTGTGGTGATTTTCACGGGAAGAGTGATCGCGGTCTATAATTCTCTTCTGAAAGACAAGATGCAGACAGCGGCGGGACTGCTGCCGCAGGGAGAAACCGCTTAAGGGCGGACAGAAAATATAATAAAATATGGGAAATACAGCAAAAACCCTGCCGGGGTCATTCCCGGCAGGGTTTTTTCATTCACAGGAATCTTCTTTCAGAAATAGCAGTCAAGTCCGGCGTTCAGGAAAATTTTCTGATAATCGGAAAGGTCCTCCGGATGCAGGGCTTCCACATGTTCATATTCATAGGCTCTTCCAAGAAGATGATATTTATTTTCTCCAAACTGATGGAACGGCAGAAGCTGAACCTTATCTGCTCCCGTATCCTTAAGGAGTTCTGCGATTCCCCGGGCGTCTTCCAGGGAGGCGTTGAAATCAGGGATCACAGGGATCCTTGGGAGAACATCCAGACCATTTTGAAAGGCCCATTGGAGGTTTCGGATGATCTGCTCATTGGAAACGCCGGTTCCTTCATGGTGCTTCCGGGAATCATAGTGTTTTACATCAAACAGCAGCAGATCAAATCTGGGAGCCAGGTCCCGGAAAATATCATCGGCGATGTAACCGGTTGTTTCAATGGCAGTGTGGATATGATGTTCTTTTAAACGTGACAGCAGGGCTTTTACGAAATCAGGCTGTACCATTCCTTCTCCGCCGGAAATCGTGACGCCTCCGCCGGATTCTTCATAAAAATCAATATCCTGAAGACAGATTTCAACGACTTCATCGGCTGTTTTTTCTTCTCCCTCATAACTGAGAGCCTCTCCGGGACAGTTCCGGACGCAGGTCAGACATCCGCTGCAGCGGCCGCGGTCAATCTGAATACAATCCGTTCCCAGAGAAAATGCCTGACCGGGACATGAGTGAACACAGGTTTGACAGTGCAGGCATTTTTTTCGGTCGTAAAGAATCTGCACTTCACTCAGCTGAGATTCCGGGTTTGCGCACCATTTGCACCGCAGTGGACATCCTTTCAGGAAAACGGTGGTCCGGACGCCCGGGCCGTCATGAATGCTGAATTTTTGTATATTAAAGACAATTCCTTTGGCTGACATGGTATTTTCTCCTTTCATGTACTGAAATTATCATAACACAGAAGTTACGAAAAGTAAATAAAATAGTTTTAAATGAAAGATAATGATTGACAAATGAAAGAAAAGTGATATGATAGAACTATAGAAGCCGAAGAAAATGTTTTGAATGAAACTTTTAATTCCCATGGAGGTATATGAATATGAAGAATGTGGAGCATTTTGGAGATTTAACGCCAAGGATGGAACGGTTCAGAGAAGAAGTTCTGGATAAGAAACCGTATATCTGTGCGGAGCGCGCGCTGCTTGCCACAGAGGCGTATAAAGAGAATCAGAATCAGCCGCCGGTGATGAAAAGGGCGCTGATGCTGAAAAATATTTTGGAAAAAATGTCGATTTATATTGAAGATGAAACACTGATCGTCGGAAATCAGGCTTCATCTAATAAGGACGCGCCGATCTTCCCTGAATATACACTGGAATTTGTGATAAATGAACTTGATTTATTCGAAAAACGTGACGGAGATGTTTTCTATATTACGGAAGAAACCAAAGAAGCTCTGCGTTCCATTGCTCCATTCTGGGAGAATAATAACCTGAGAGCCAAAGGCGGAGCTCTTCTCCCGGAAGAGGTTGACGTCTTTATGGAGACAGGGTTCTTTGGAATGGAAGGAAAACTGAATTCCGGAGATGCCCACCTTGCAGTGGATTATCCGACCATGTTAAAAACCGGTTTAAAGGGATATGAAGAAAGAACTAGGAAATTAAAAAGTGAACTGGATCTGTGCCAGGCAGACAGCATTGACAAAAACTGCTTTTATAAAGCGGTGCTGATCGTAATTGACGCGGTAAAGAATTTCGCGCACCGCTATGCGGATCTGGCAAAGAAAATGGCACAGGAAGCAGAAGAACCGAGAAAGGCCGAGCTGCTGGAAATCGCGAGAATCTGCGACAAAGTGCCATATGAGCCGGCGGAAACATTCCGTGAGGCCGTGCAGTCTACATGGTTTATTCAGCTGATCCTGCAGATTGAGTCCAACGGACATTCTCTTTCTTATGGAAGGTTTGACCAGTATATTTATCCTTATTATAAACATGATATTGAGAATGGAACACTGACAGATGACCAGGCGGTAGAGATTCTTGATAATCTCTGGATCAAGACACTGACAATCAATAAAGTAAGAAGCCAGGCCCACACCTTAAGCAGCGCCGGAAGCCCGATGTATCAGAATGTTACCATCGGAGGACAGACGCCGGATAAGAAAGACGCAGTGAATGAGTTGTCTTTCCTCGTATTAAAGTCTGTTGCCCAGACAAGACTTCCGCAGCCGAATCTGACGGTCAGATACCACAGAAATATGTCAAAAGAATTTATGGATGAGGCGATCGAAGTTATGAAGCTGGGAACCGGAATGCCGGCGTTTAACTCGGATGAAGTGATCATCCCATCCTTTATTGAAAAAGGCGTGGCGGAAGAGGATGCTTATAATTATTCTGCCATCGGATGTGTGGAGACTGCGGTGCCTGGAAAATGGGGATACCGCTGTACGGGAATGAGTTATCTGAATTTCCCGAGAGTCCTTCTGATTGCCATGAACGATGGAATCGATCCGACATCCGGAAAACGCTTTGTAAAAGGATGCGGACATTTCAGAGATATGAAGTCTTACAAAGAACTTCAGGATGCTGTTGAATATGTAACAAGAGAGCTGACAAGAATGAGTGTTATCGTGGAAAATGCCATTGATCTGGCTATCGAAAGAGAATGCCCGGATGTTTTATGTTCCGCACTGACTCAGGATTGCATTGGAAGAGGAAAAACCATCAAAGAAGGCGGAGCTGTATATGATTTCATTTCCGGACTTCAGGTGGGAATCGCCAATATGGCAGACAGCCTGGCTGCCATCAAAAAACTTGTATTTGAAGAAGGAAAAATCACACCGGCAGAGTTATGCGGCGCTTTGGAAGATGACTTTACCAGTCCGAAAAATCAGAAAATCCAGAAGATGCTCATTAATGACGCGCCGAAATATGGAAATGATATCGATTATGTAGACAATCTGGTTGTTGAAGTGTACGATCAGTATATTGACGAAATGAAAAAATATCCGAACACCAGATATGGAAGAGGTCCGATCGGAGGAATTCGTTATGCCGGAACTTCCAGTATCTCAGCAAATGTAGGACAGGGAATGAATACCATGGCGACTCCGGACGGACGCAAAGCTCATGAGCCGCTTGCGGAAGGCTGCTCACCGGCTCATTCCATGGATAAGAGCGGTCCGACGGCAGTATTTAAATCTGTATCCAAGCTTCCGACCCACGAGATCACAGGAGGCGTCCTGCTGAACCAGAAAGTAACGCCGCAGATGCTTTCCACGGAGGAAAATAAGCAGAAACTGGAAATGATCATCCGGACATTCTTTAACCGGCTGGACGGATATCATGTACAGTATAATGTAGTATCCAGAGATACCCTGATCGATGCCCAGAAACATCCGGAAAAACATAAGGATTTGATCGTCCGTGTTGCCGGTTACTCCGCGTTTTTCAATGTATTGTCAAAGGCAACACAGGATGATATCATTGGAAGAACCGAACAGACATTATAGTATTATTTATATAGAAAATGATTCTATAATATGGAGAAATGAAGATTTTTAGTATAAAATAGGAGAAGAACAATGGAATTTATTTTAGATACAGTTGATTTGGAGGAAATCAAAGACGGCATTGATCATATGCCGATTTCAGGAGTGACAAGCAATCCGTCTATCGTAAAGAAAACCAGTCCGGAAGACTTTTTCGGGCATATGAGAAACATACGGGAAATCATTGGGAAAGACCGCAGTCTCCATATCCAGGTTATTTCACTGGATGCGGATACAATCGTTAAGGAGGCTCACAGAATTTTAAAGGAAATCGATGACCAGGTTTATATTAAGGTTCCGGTTTCCTATGAAGGATTGAAAGCGATCAAAATGCTGAAAGAAGAAGGCGTCAACGTCACGGCAACCGCAGTATATGATCTGATGCAGGCGTATTTTGCTCTGGCAGCGGGAGCGGATTATATTGCTCCGTATGTGAACCGGATCGGAAATCTGGGAAGTGATCCGATGGAACTGATCGGCAGTCTTCAGGACCGGATTGAAAATGACGGATACGACTGCAAAATTGTCGCAGCATCCTTCAAAGGTGTGGAACAGATCAAGAATGCGTTCAATTATGGAGCAGAAGCAGTTACAGCGCCATATGCAGTTCTGAAACAGGTATTTGCAAATCCAAATATTGACAAGGCAGTCACAGATTTTAATCAGGACTGGTACAGTGTGTACGGAGAAGGAAAAGGAATCTGTGATCTGTAGTAAACCAGGATGATAGAATCGGATAAAGGAAAGGGTGGAAGATATGACAGACCGGCAGACAAAAGTTCTCGAGATTGTAACACAGCAGAAGAAAGTTGAAGTGGCAGCTTTGTCTGAAATGCTGGGGGTGTCCCAGGTAACAATTCGAAAGGATCTGGATGCTCTGGAAAGCATGGATCTGCTTGTGAGAGAACACGGCTACGCCACAGTGGGGAATATGTCAGATATCGGGAATCGTCTGGCGGTAAGATATGATGTGAAGCAGAAGCTGGCTCAGGCAGCGGCAGATCTGGTATCAGATGGTGAAACGATCATGATAGAATCAGGGTCCAGCTGCGCTCTGCTGGCAGCATGCCTTTCTGAGACAAAGAAAGAAGTCACAATTATCACAAATTCTGCATTTATCGCACGGTTTATCCGGGAATCCGGCAGTGGTGATGTGAAAGTCATACTGCTTGGCGGCGAATATCAAAAAGACGCAGAAGTCATGGTTGGCCCTCTTGTAAAGACATGCGCGGAGGCTTTTTATGTTGACAAACTGTTTATGGGAACTGACGGATATATTCCGGGCATCGGATTTACCTGCGGCGACATGATGCGGGCGGAAGCCATGAAAAGTATGATGGGATCCGCCAGAAAAGCAGTTATCCTGACTGATTCCAGCAAATTTCAGGAACACGGTGTGGTCCTCCAGTCCCGGCTGAAGGATATTGATATGATATTTACCGACCCTCAGATTCCAGAAGAAGCCAAAAACTCGCTGGAGCATAATGGAATTCAGGTGGAAATTGTAGAATAGTATAAAATGCAGCCATTTTAATGGTAAAAATAAGATACAGCAGAACAGAAGCACATCCGGAGCAGGCCGGATGTGCTTCTTCTATTGTAAGAAGGATTTGACCTGGGACAGAATTTTTTGTGTATACGGATCTTTTTGATCGATCTGCTGCAGGACTTTCTGGACATTTTTTGTTTCCGGTGAGTCAAATGCTTTGACAGAAGCTGCCAGAAAAAACAGAAGGAGAATGGAAAAACCAATCCGGAGTTTCAGAAAGGTCCAGTAAGTAGCGGGATGATTTTCTTCATCCGGAGGCTGGTTTCCCATATTTAATTTTTCATATGTCTGGTTCAGACGCCGGCGTTCCAGTTCGAAATCAGTCGTTGGATTCATAGTCATCACACTCCTTATTTTATTCTATGAAGGCGTTTTAGAAATATTTCCTTTAAAGAAACAGCAAATAAATAAATTTTTTTTGAAATATAGTTGACAATAAAATACAAAAGTGATACCTTAAATATAGATGTTAGCACTCGATTATGTTGAGTGCTAATAACAGGGAGGGAAAGATATGGAACTCAATGATCGTAAAAAGTTAATATTGAAAGCGATTATAGCCAATTATCTTGAAACTGGTGAGCCAGTGGGATCAAGGACCATATCAAAACATCCGGATCTGAATTTAAGTTCTGCAACGATCCGGAATGAAATGGCTGATCTGGAAGATATGGGGCTTATTTTACAGCCGCATACATCAGCTGGACGAATTCCTTCCGATGCAGGATATCGCTTCTATGTAGATCAGCTGATGATGGAGCGGGATAATGAGAATGAAGAAAAACAGGCGTTGATACAGAAGGTTGACAGGATGGAAGTTCTGCTGAAACAGGTAGCCAATGTTCTGGCAAGCAACACCAACTATGCAACGATGGTTTCATCCCCACATTATCAGAAAGTCACATTGAAGTTCGTGCAGTTGTCTCAGGTGGATCAGGAACATTTGCTTGCGGTCATTGTAACCCAGGGAAATGTTGTAAAGAATAAGATGATGTTTGTTGAGGAACCTTTATCTAATGAAGATATCTTAAAGCTGAATGTGCTTCTTAACACATTTCTTCAGGGATTGTCACTGAGGGATATCAATCTGGAACTGATTCAGACAATGAGAGAACAGGCCGGCATCCGACGGGATATTTTAGAAAAGATATTGGAAGAAATTGCGAAAACCATCCATGAGGCGAATCAGATGGAGATTTACACAGGTGGCGCAGCCAATATTCTGAAGTATCCGGAGCTGGGAAATCCGGACACGGCGACAGAATTGCTGGACACCCTGGCAGAGAAGAAGGCTTTGACCAAACTGGTTGACTCTACACTGGATCAGGATGATGAGCATCATGGAATTCAGGTCTATATCGGAGAAGAGTCTCCGGTACAGAACATGAAGGACTGCAGCATTGTGACAGCAACGTATGAACTTGCGGAAGGCGGCACAGGAACGGTCGGAATCATCGGTCCTAAGCGCATGAATTACCGGAAGGTAGTAAAGACTTTAAAGAATCTGACAGAAGAACTCGACGATATCTTTAGAGAAAAAACCTGAGAAAGGAAGTGAAGGAATGAAAGAACAAGAAAAGAAATTCCAGGAAAATGAGGAAAAAAGCGCAGAAACTTCTGCGGAAAATATAGAAGAAAAAGAGGCTGATAAGAAAGATTCAGAAGATAAGAAAGAAGAAAAAAAGGATGATCTCAAAGATCAGATCGAAGCGAAAGACGCAGAAATCGCAGACTGGAAAGATAAATATCAGAGGCTGATGGCAGAATTTGAAAATGCCAGAAAGAGGATGAGCAAAGAATCCACGCAGCGCTATGATATGGGTGCCATGGGCGTCCTCGAAAAACTTCTTCCAGTTATCGACAATTTCGAAAGAGGTCTTGAGAGTGTGACGGATGACGAGAAAGATTCCGCATTTGTCCAGGGAATCCAGCAGATCTACAAACAGCTGATGGCTGTAATGGAAGATCTGGGAGTAACTCCGATGGACGCGGAAGGCAAAGAATTCGACGCAAATCTTCACAATGCAGTGATGCATGTGGAAGACGAAGAACTCGGAGAAAACGTTGTGGCAGAAGAACTTCAGAAAGGCTACATGTACAAAGAAAGCGTACTCCGCCACAGCATGGTAAAAGTAGCAAACTGACATTGAGCACTTAGCGAGGCATTGGCTGACTTGGCGAACGAAGTGAGGTTAGTCAACAAGCCGTTCCCGAGACTCAGCGAGTTCGAGCGAAGCGAAGGATGAGCGCTAGTCGAGTGGAACTACCTTAGAAAGCGAAGTTCGAGGTTAGTGCGAAAGTCGTTACTCGTACTCAATGAGAACGAACAAAGCGAAGTTCGAATGCTAGTACGATGTAACTGCCTTATGGAGCGAAAGCGACAAGAGCACTTAGCGAGGCATTGGCTGACTTGGCGAACGAAGTTCAGATGTCAGTCAAGTAATTTTTATTGAAAAAAGTGATAGAGTTTAGGAGGAATAAATCATGGGTAAAATCATTGGTATTGACTTAGGAACAACAAACAGCTGTGTAGCTGTTATGGAAGGTGGAAAACCTACCGTTATTACAAACGCAGAAGGAATGAGAACAACACCATCTGTTGTAGCATTTACAAAAACAGGAGAACGTGCGATCGGTGAACCTGCAAAACGTCAGGCTGTCACAAACGCAGAAAAAACAATCTCTTCCATCAAGAGACATATGGGAACAGATTACAAAGTAAATATTGACGGAAAAGCATACTCTCCACAGGAAATTTCCGCAATGATCCTTCAGAAATTGAAATCTGACGCAGAAAACTACTTAGGAGAAAAAGTTACAGAAGCTGTTATCACAGTTCCTGCATACTTTAACGATGCTCAGCGTCAGGCAACAAAAGATGCCGGTAAGATTGCCGGACTTGATGTAAAACGTATCATCAACGAGCCGACAGCAGCGGCATTATCTTATGGACTTGACAATGAAAACGAACAGAGAATCATGGTATATGACTTAGGTGGAGGTACATTTGATGTATCTATCATCGAAATCGGTGACGGAGTCATTGAAGTATTATCTACAGCCGGAGACAACAAACTGGGTGGAGATGACTTCGATAATGTCATTACACAGTATATGCTGGATGAATTCAAGAAACAGGAAGGCGTAGACTTATCTACAGATAAGATGGCAATGCAGAGATTAAAAGAAGCTGCAGAAAAAGCGAAGAAAGAATTATCTTCTTCTACAACAACAAACATCAACCTTCCGTTCATCACTGCAACAGCAGAAGGACCAAAACATTTTGATATGAACCTTACAAGAGCAAAATTCGATGAATTAACAGCTGAACTTGTAGAAAAAACAGCAGGACCGGTAAACTCTGCATTAAATGATGCCGGATTATCTGCTTCAGAATTAAGCAAAGTTCTTCTGGTTGGTGGATCAACACGTATTCCGGCTGTTCAGGATAAAGTAAAACAGTTAACAGGAAAAGAACCATTTAAGGGAATCAATCCGGATGAGTGCGTTGCCATCGGTGCATGTATCCAGGGCGGTAAATTAGCCGGTGACGCAGGAGCAGGCGATATCCTTCTCCTGGATGTTACTCCGCTTTCATTATCTATCGAGACAATGGGCGGCGTTGCAACAAGACTGATCGAGCGTAACACAACAATCCCTACAAAGAAGAGCCAGATCTTCTCTACAGCAGAAGATAATCAGAGCGCAGTAGATATCAACGTAGTTCAGGGTGAGAGACAGTTCGCAAAAGACAACAAATCTCTTGGAAGATTCCGTCTGGACGGTATCGCACCTGCAAGACGTGGAGTGCCTCAGATTGAAGTAACATTCGATATCGATGCAAACGGTATTGTAAATGTATCTGCAAAAGACCTTGGAACGGGAAAAGAACAGCACATTACGATCACAGCAGGATCTAACATGTCTGAAGAAGACATCGATAAGGCTGTAAAAGAAGCTGCTGAATTCGAAGCTCAGGATAAGAAGAGAAAAGAAGCGATTGACGCAAGAAACGAAGCAGATTCCATGGTATTTCAGACAGAAAAAGCCCTGGAAGAAGCAGGAGACAAAGTAGATCCTTCTGAAAAAGCAGCAGTTGAAGATGACCTGAAAGCATTAAAAGACCTTGTTGAACAGACAAAAGATCAGGAAATGACAGATGCACAGGTTGAAGACATGAAAGCAAAGAAAGACAAACTGATGACAAGTGCACAGAACCTGTTCGCTAAGATGTATGAAGCAGCCGCAGGCCAGGCAGCTCCGGAAGGAAATGCAGGTCAGACAACATCCGGCGGAGCAGACGACAATGTCGTTGATGGTGATTATAAAGAAGTATAATAAAGAAAAAGAGAAAAGGTAGACGATCATGGCAGATAAGAGAGATTACTATGAAGTGTTAGGGGTCGACCGTAACGCTTCAGATGCAGAAATAAAAAGAGCCTACCGAAAACTCGCAAAAAAATATCATCCGGATATGAACCCTGGAGACAAAGAAGCAGAAGCAAAGTTCAAAGAGGCGACGGAAGCCTATGAAGTGCTGAGTGATTCTGAGAAAAAAGCGCAGTATGACCAGTTCGGTCATGCTGCCTTTGAACAGGGCGGCGGTTTTAACGGCGGCGGCTTCGGCGGCTTTGATTTCGGCGGTGATATGGGTGACATCTTTGGCGATCTTTTCGGCGGAATGTTTGGCGGCGGAGCCAGAGGAGGGCAGCGGCAGCAGAACCGTCCGGCTCAGGGAGCTCATGTCCGTGCAAGAGTTCATGTAACATTTGAGGAAGCCATTTTTGGCACGACAAAGAAAATAGAGATTACTCTGAAAGATGAGTGTACATCCTGCCACGGAACCGGTGCAAAACCGGGAACTCAGCCGGAAACTTGTCCGAAGTGCGGCGGCCGCGGACAGATTGTATATACCCAGCAGTCTATGTTTGGGACGGTTCAGAATGTACAGACATGTCCGGAATGTCATGGAACCGGTAAAGTAATCAGAGAAAAATGTCCGAACTGCAGCGGAACCGGCTATACAAGCAGTCGAAAGACTATTGAAGTCACAGTGCCTGCAGGAATCGACAATGGACAGAGCATCCGAATCCGAGGAAAAGGGGAACCCGGAGTTAATGGCGGACCAAGAGGAGATCTTCTGGTGGAAGTTATCGTACAGAGACATCCGAAATTCCAGAGACAGGATACGACAATTTACTCTACAGAGCCGATTTCATTTACACAGGCTGCACTGGGCGCCACCATTCAGATCCCAACGGTGGACGGCCCATATGAATACACAATCAAACCGGGGACTCAGACGGACACCAGAATCCGCCTGAAGGGAAAAGGTGTTCCAATGGTAAGAAACAAGAACGTCAGAGGAGATCATTTCGTAACCTTAGTCGTTCAGGTACCGGAGCATTTAAATGGAGAGCAGAGAGCAGCGCTTCAGAAGTTCCAGGAAGCAATGGGAGAAGTGCCGAAGCACCACGAGCACGAACATAAAGGCTTCTTTGGAAAACGTAAAAAATAGACACAATAAAAGGAAGAAACGGAATGAGAAAATCTCACCGCTTCTTCCTTCTTTTACTTCAGGATAAAAAGTCCAGCAGATGTTCCAGACTGAGGGCGATTCCATCATCATTATTAGACAGAGTCACTTCATCGGCAGCATCTTTCAGTGCATCGCATGCATTTCCCATTGCAACGCCGTGTCCGGCAAACTGAATCATTTCCAGATCATTTTCCGCATCGCCAAAAGCAATCACTTCCTCCGGACGGATTCCCAGTTTTTCACAGACCAGCTGCAGACTGGCAGCTTTATGAATGTTTTTCGGCATAGCCTCAATATAAAATGGAGCCGTACGGACAAATTCCAGGCGGTCTTCATAAGGTTTTCCGATCACAGACAGTACATCATACAGCTGTTCCGGCTGCACGGATGTCAGAATCTTCACAAGATCAAAATCCAAAGCATCAGCGAGAGAAGGAACGATGGTGCAGTCCATAGCATTATTGGAGCATTCATGGTCCAGCTTATAAGTATCCTCAGATTCCGCGTAAAACTGCTCTCCGTCATCAATAATCGGAGAAACCGGAAAATCTTTCAGATAATGAAGAACTTCCACTGCCAGATCATGGGGAATGATTGTCTGCGATAAAATTTCTTTAGTTGAGGCGTCAACAATCTTGCCTCCGTTGTAGGCAATCAGAATTCCGTGGTGTTTGTCACAGTCAATGGCGTGCATTTCCCGGAAAAGTCCGTGAAGCGGTCTTGCGGAAGCCAGGGCGACGAGGATTCCATGCTCCTGTGCCTGCTTCAGAGCGTCGGCTGTTCTTGGGGTGACGGCTTTTTCATCATTGCACAGAGTACCGTCCAGGTCCAGTGCGATCAATTTGTAACTCATACATAAAAATTCCTTTCTGCAATTTTTGTTAAAATAAGTATACATCAAACAATCCGGCCGGCGCAATATCCGGGAGAATAGTTGTGAAAGAGTATAAAAAGAAAAATACATAACCAGAGGCAGGGGAATGTGGTAAAATTTCGAAAAAAGTAAGAATTAATCTGGTAAACTTACTTCCGCAATCTGGTAAAAATGGTTATGGTAAATATCAGTCCGTTATATTATGATATTAAACAAAATGATTGTAAAAGGAGTGGATATAGGTGCTTCGCATACAGTTACAAGAATTGCTTAACATGATGGAGCTGGATGAATATCATCCGGCCAGTCTGATGGCAAAGCAATTGGCCGTCAGCGAAAAAACTGTCCGGAACAGAATTAAAGAACTGAAAAGTGTGCTGAATCAGCACGGCGGGGATATCGTTTCCAAGTCCCGATACGGATACAAATTAGTAGTAACAGATGAAAAGAAGTTTAAGCATTTCCTGCAGGAAGAAAATGAAAGCAACATTCCGGAAACCATCCAGGAGCGAAATATCTTTCTTTTGAAATATCTCCTGGAACTGGATGGCTGGGTCAAGATGGACGACCTGTGCGATATGCTTTACATTTCCAAATCTTCACTTTCCAGCTCAATTCGTAATGTGGAAAAGATAATGAACCAATACAACATTACGATTGAAAGGAAGCCTAATTATGGAATTTCCGTCAGAGGAGACGAATTTGATCTCAGAAGGCTTTTGTGCCATTATTTTATTAAGAATAAATCTTTTAAGGAATTCAGAGCAAGAGATAATGAGGCTTTTATGTGGATTGCCCGGAACGTGCAGGAGCTTCTGATAAAATATGAAATTCATCTGACAGAGATAGCGTTTGATAATTTTATTGATTACGTATATATTGGGTTTTCCAGAACCAGAAGAGGATATCATTTGAATCTCCAATTCGTCAGTCTTCCGACGATCGGGGTCAAGGAAATCAGCTTTCAGAGAGAATTGGTAGAAAAGATTGAAGAGACGTATCATCTGAGATATTCGAAAGATGAGAAGAATTACATATTGCTTTATCTGGCTGGGAAGCAAAGAGTTGGAAATGCGATCGAGAATGATTATAATTTTGTCATACGGGAGGAAATAGACCGTCTGGCTCTGGGAATGATGGAACGGATCAAGCAGGAATATCATATGGATTTCTGCAGCAACTTTGAACTGAGAATGACATTGAATCAGCATCTTGTGGCGCTGGATGTCAGACTGAAGTACGGACTGCCGCTGACCAATCCAATGCTGGACGAAATTAAAAAACAGTACTGCCTTGCTTATGATATGGCCCTTCAGGCGTCTGCCGTACTGCGGGATTATTACAAGACCGAAATCTGTGAGGATGAAGTCGGTTATATTGCGCTGATTTTTGCGCTGGCGCTGAATAAAGATATCAACCGTGAGAAAATGAACATTCTGGTTGTCTGCAATTCCGGAAAAAATCTGTTAAAGCTGTTGAAATATCAGTATGAGCAGAGTTTTTCTGATTATGTGGATCAGATTTATGTGGAAGATAAGATCGGCCTTGAGAAGTTTGATTTTTCCCTTGTGGATTATGTGTTTACCACAGTTCCGATTACATGGAAGATACCGTGCCCGATTTTTGAAATCAGTGTTTTCCTGGGTGAAAATGATGTCCAGGCAATCACCAATATACTGGAGAGAGGTATCACCGACGTGCTGAGAAAATATTATACGCCGGAGAGATTCCTGACGGATATAAAAGGGCGGGACAAGGATTCCATCCTGAAGGAAATCTGTGATATTATCATGAAACAGGAGCAGGTGGACGACGACTTTTATGAGCTGGTACTGGAAAGAGAGAAATACGCGCAGATGAAATACGGCAATAAGATTGCCATCCCTCATCCCAACAGAATCTGCTCGCCGTATACCTTCGCGTATGTGGCGGTTCTGCCGGAAGAAGTGCTGTGGAATGGGGAATATGTCCAGGTAATTTTTCTGACGTCTGTAAGCGATGTAAAAGGAGGGGATGATTCCAATCGTCAGAAGTTTTATAAATCGACGGCGCAGTTTGCCCTGAACAGAGAATATGTTCAGCAGCTGATTGATCATCCGGATTATGAGACGTTAATGAAATTGATAGAGTGCTGAAAAGTACCACATTGAACTGGCAGTTACCAGATTCAATGTGGTATTTTCGTCTGTGGAGTTTGCATCCGGCCGGATATACAATAAGTGTAGTTCAAAAATGAAGCAGACAAAAGGAGGATGAAAGATGCTGAGAGAAGACTTTCTTTGGGGCGGCGCGGTTGCGGCTCATCAGCTGGAAGGCGGCTGGCAGGAAGGCGGAAAAGGGATCAGTATTGCGGATGTGATGACAGCCGGTGATTACAAAACAGCAAGAAAGATCACAGACGGTGTACTGGACGGAGAGAACTATCCGAACCATACGGCGATTGAATTTTACTCCCATTATAAGGAGGACATCAAATTATTCGCTGAAATGGGATTTAAATGTTTCCGTACTTCCATCGCATGGACAAGGATTTTTCCGGAAGGCGAGGAAGAACAGCCGAATGAAGCGGGATTGAAATTCTATGATGACATGTTTGATACCTGTCTTCAGTATGGAATTGAACCGGTCGTGACATTGTCTCATTTTGAAATGCCATTTGCACTGGTGAAAAAATACGGAGGATTCAGAAGCAGAAAATGTATCGATGCTTTTGTAAGATTTTCTGAAGTATGTTTTAAACGGTACAAAGACAAAGTAAAATACTGGATGACATTTAATGAGATCAACAATCAGGCAAGTTATGAAAATCCATGGGCGCCGTTTACGAATTCAGGAATCGTATATGAAGAAGGCGAGAACAAAGAAGCGGTGATGTACCAGGCAGCTCACTATGAACTGGTTGCATCTGCGGAGGCAGTGAGGATTGGAAAAGAAATCAATCCGGATTTCCAGATTGGCTGTATGATCGCTATGACGCCGATCTATCCGTATTCCTGCAATCCGAAAGATATGATGATGGCGCTTTCCGGAATGCAGAAAAGGTTCTGGTTTGCGGATGTCCATGTGAGAGGGGAATATCCGGCATACATTTTAAAATATCTGGCAAGCCGCCACATTGAACTTGATATGACGGAAGAAGATAAAGAAATCTTAAAGAACGGATGTGTCGACTATATTGGATTCAGTTATTATATGAGTTTTGTGGTTAAAGCAGCAGATAATAATCCGGAATACATTTACCATGAGGAAGAATGTAAAGTAGACAATCCGTATATCGAGACCACAGACTGGGGATGGGCCGTGGATCCGGAAGGACTGCGCTGGTCTATGAACTGGCTGTATGACCGTTATCAGCTTCCGCTGTTTATCGTAGAAAACGGCATGGGAGCTTATGACAAAGTAGAAGAAGACGGATCCATCCATGATCCTTACCGCATCGAGTATCTGAGGAAGCATATTAAGGCAATGAAAAAATGTGTGGATGCCGACGGCGTGGATTTAATAGGATATACCCCATGGGGATGCATCGATCTGGTATCCGCGGGAACCGGAGAGATGGAGAAAAGATATGGATTTATCTATGTAGATAAAGACAATCAGGGAAACGGTACATTAAAGCGCAGCAAAAAAGACAGCTTTGAGTGGTATAAAAACGTTATCAAAAGTAACGGTGAAATTTTATAAGATTAAAGGAGGATGTAACAATGTTAACAATCAGACTTTTTTGCAATGAAGGGATGTCAACGAGTTTACTTGTTGAGGAAATGAAAAAGGCAGCGGCAGCAGAAGGAACCGAGGTGGACATCAGAGCGTATCCGATCAATGATCTGGATGATAAAGCCAAAGGAATCGACTGTGCGCTTCTCGGACCTCAGGTAGGATATCTGAAAGCCAAAGCCTCAAAAACCTGTCACCAGCTGGGAGTTCCGATGGATGTAATTCCAATGCAGGACTACGGTATGTGCAACGGAAAAAATGTACTTGCTTTTGCGAAAAAATTAGCAGGAAAATAGGAAACAAAGAGAGGTAGAAAAGATGAAAGATTTTATGAATGAAAAAGTTGTTCCAAAGGTTATGGCATTTATCAATACAAAAGCCATTCAGGCATTGAAAGACGGACTGCTGTATTCCATGCCGATGATGATCGTGGGTGCCGTATTCCTTTTGATCGCTAATTTCCCGATTCCGGCATTCACGGAATGGCTTGCGGAAGTCGGCGTAACACCGGTTCTGAATCAGGCGTATAATTCTACATTCGGAATTATGTCCATGATCGCATCTGTTGGTATCGCATTTACATATGTACAGAATGAAGGTTATAAAGGACTGCCGGCAGGTGTTATATCCTTATGCTGCTATCTGATTCTGCAGCCTCAGAGCCTCACTCTGGCAGACGGAAGTGCCGTCAATGCCATCCAGGGAACATGGACTGGAGGACAGGGAATGGTAGGAGCCCTTGGTATGGGTCTGATCGTTGGATGGATTTATTCCATCTTCATGAAAAAAGACATTACGATCAAGATGCCGGCAGGTGTGCCAGAAGGCGTATCTCAGGCATTCGTAGCTTTGATTCCTGGTGCGGTTATCATCATCGGCGTAACGATTTTATACGCGGTTGTAAATCTTGGACTGCATTCAACTCCGATGGAATGGATCTACAGCGTAATCCAGGCACCTTTACAGGGAATGACAGACTCTGTAGGAGGCGTGATCGGAATGGGTCTTATGGTACCATTTTTATGGTTCTTCGGTGTTCATGGTTCTACGATCATCGGAGGAATCATGAGTCCTATGCTTGCATCTAATACTGCAGCAAACCAGGCAATCCTGGATGCAGGAAAAGAACTGACTCTTGCCAACGGCGGACATATTGTAACACAGCAGTTTTTTGATCAGTTTATGACAGTAACCGGCGCAGGACTGACTATCGGACTGGTACTATACCTGTTTGCTTTCTCAAAATCTGCTCAGCTGAGACAGATTGGTAAAATAGGAATTGCTCCGTGTTGTGGTCAAGCTTTTTTGTAACACTTGTGGCTAAAAAATATCGCTTGGCAACTATGCTGCCATTCGTGCCTCGTATGGTGTGCGATAGCCGTTGAAGCTGTGAGGGCGTACATGATTATAGTCAACGTATGCAAATTCTTCTACTTTTTGATAGAGTGCTTCTTCTGTTGTGAATTCGTATAAGTTTGTACACTCGTTTTTCAAAGTGTTGAAGTAACGCTCCATCGGTGCATTGTCATACGGATATCCTGCTTTGCTCATACTCTGTGTCACATGTACCGATTTACAGAATTCAATAAATGCTTTCGATGTATATTGCGATCCCTGATCTGAATGCAGAATGAGTCCCTCTTTGATGGCGGACTGGGATTCCAGTGCTTTCCGAAGCGTTCGGATCGCAAGGTCACTGGTGATATTGCGGTCCGTTATGCTGGCAATCACACTTCGGTCATGCAGATCTATAATGGTACAGTTATAGCGTACTTCATGATTCGCAAGGAACAGATAGGTAAAATCCGTGCACCATTTCCGGTTGATTTCATCTGCTGTAAAATTCTGGTTCAGCTGATTATCGAATACCTTATGCGGTTTTCCATGTTCATATCCCGGCTTCTTTGGACGGACGATGGAACGGAGGTCAAGCTCCGTATTCATATATTTATGAACCGTAACGGCGCTATAAGAATAGCCTTTGCGTTCCAGATAGACTTTCATGCTCCGATAACCGTCGACACCATTGTGAGCATGATAAATCTCCTGAATCTGTGCCTGTACTTCTGCTTTCCGGGCATAATAATCCGCCTTCCGGTGTTTCCGGTAGTTATAGTATGCGTTTGGACAGATTTCGAGCCTGCGAAGCAGCCAGCGTAAGCCAAACAGTTTGTGATGTTCCTCAATAAATCGATAAGCCTCTAATCGATTTCCTTTGCAAAGAATGCCGCCGCTTTTTTTAAGAAAAGATTTTCTTTCCTTGATTCTTCCAGTTCTCTTCGGAGCCTTAAAATCTCTTTCATAAGTTCTGCTTCGTTCAGGGTATTGGGATTGATATCGGCTTTGGCTTGGCATTCTTCACTGAATTCACTGCACCATTTGGAAATACTGGCTTTGGATACGCCATATTCTGCAGTAATACTTTTATAGGTGCGTCCCTCCTCTAAATGGAGACGGACAATCTTCTTTTTAAATTCTGGCGTGTAACTTTGTGGCATAATGTGTACCTCTTTTCTTTGTAAAATTGATTATATCTTATTAGCCACTTCTGTTACAACTTTATTATAGCACTTCATGTCAAAGCTCTTCCAGAGAATCTGTTCGATCAGCCACATGACTTCGGAAAACCGGGCCGCCATGATTTCGTTGGTATAATTGGCCAGTGGAGCGGACTGCGCCATAATTTCTTTATAAACATCAGCAGGAATGATCCAGAAATCGGTATCTTTCTCTGCTTCGATCGTAATTTCAAATTGAATACTGTGCATCATACAGGAAGCGGAAAACAGGCAGATGTCCATGTCGAGAAGCCGGTAAATGGTAATCTCACGGCCTTCATCAGACAGGATAAAAGCCCGCAGCTGTCCTTTTCGGATCAGCAGCAGCCCCAGGCAGTCAGAATCTCCGCTGTGTATGACGTCACCCTTCTTGGCTGTCCGGCAGATTATATGCTCGGACAGTTTTTTTTTCTGTTCTGCGGTTAACTGATCCCATACAGGGAAGTAATCTTTGAATTCCATGGTGCAGTCCTCCTGAAATGAAAATATTGCTGACATCTATTATACAGCTCCCCGCCGCAGAGTTCAAATCATCCGGGTAAAATGCAATGTGGGAAAATCTTTCTTTTTGAGTGATTTTATCATATGTTTTGAACATTTCGCAAAAAATAATTGACAGCAGGCAGAAACTGATACATAATTACATTATAAAGAAATTAATACACATTCAAAAGGAGGAATGACGATGATCATAGACATGGGAACATTGCTTTGCCGGGCAAAAAAGGAACGGTATGGAGTTGCGGCTCCCAATGTATGGAGTCTCAATACGGTAAAGGCTGCATATGAGGCCGCGCAGGAATTAAAGGCGCCGGTCATACTGGATGTGGCAGCAATCCATAAAATAGAAGAAACAGTGGATGCGGTACGTTTTTACGAAAAGAAATTTCCGGATGTGACAGCGGCGCTGAATCTGGATCACGGCGGAGATTATGAGGAAATCATTCAGGCGCTCCGGCTTGGATTCAGTTCTGTTATGGTGGACCGCTCGACTCTCCCTTTTGAAGAAAATGTCAGAGAAGTTGCGGAAATCGTTAAGACTGCCCATGCCCTGGGAGTCTCCGTGGAAGCGGAACTTGGTCATGTGGGACAGGGATATGAGTATGAAGCCACAAGAGATGCCGGACTGACCAATAAGGAAGAAGCAGTAAAATATGTAGAACAGACGGGAGTTGACTGTCTTGCAGTATCTGTGGGAACATCACACGGAACCTATAAAGGAACTCCGAAGCTGGACTTTGAACTTCTGGCAGAGCTGGACCGGCTGGTGGATATTCCGCTTGTTCTGCACGGAGGCTCAGGAACCGGAGATGATAATCTTGCCAGGGCGGTTCGTACAGGAATTCAGAAAGTCAATCTTTGTACAGATCTGAGCAATGCAGGACTGGAATCCATGAAAAAGTATCTTGGCGTGGATTTTGAGAGTATGGAAAAAAACAGGGAACTTGGTGAATTTGGAAATCCTTCCGCTAATATGTGGGATGCGGACGCTGCGGCAGCCGAAGGATATAAAGCGAAAGTGCAGCATTATATAAAATTATTTGGAAGCGACGGAAAAGATCAGTAGGAAGGTGAATGATATGAGCGATAGGAAAATGAGATTTGCGTGTCTGACGAAAAAAGGAACAGCGGAGGTCAGAGAAAGACCTCTTCCGGAACTGGGAGATTACGATGTGCTGCTGGATATGAAAGCCTGTAATATCTGTACGACCGATTATCAGCAGTGGCTGGGACTCAGAGAGCATCAGGGGTATCCTATGGCAGGCGGTCATGAGGCAGCGGGAATTGTGAAGGAAACAGGAGCAAAAGTAAGGGATCTGGTTCCGGGCGATCTGGTCGCTGCAGGATATCCGGGATGCGGACACTGCGCAGCCTGCAGAAACGGAGAGCCAAATCAGTGCGATGAATATGCCAGTGATACGGAAGATGGATATAAGTGGGGATTTTTTGGATTTTCTGATTATACGGTAAAATCAATCAATGAATTATTTAAGATCAGATCCAGCGTGAAACCGTCAGAAGCAGGGTTCCTGGAACCTTTGGCAACCGTGCTCCACGGAATGAAAAAACTGAGAGTAAAACCTTTTGAGACGGTTGTTGTCATCGGCGCCGGAACCATGGGATTAATCAATGCTCAGGCGGCAAAAGCCTATGGATGCCGCGTCATTGTATCTGAAATGCTGGAGAAAAAAATAGAAACCGCCCGCTCTATGGGATTTGAAGTCATTGACTGCAGCAGACAGGATCCGGTGGAGGCGGTGAAAAAGCTCACTGACGGAGAAGGAGCCGATGCGGTCATCGTTGCGGTCGGAGCTACCAGCGCCAATCAGCAGGGCCTTTCCATGCTGAAAGAAAAAGATGGAAGAATTCTCCTGTTTGCCGCGGGTTATCCGGCGCCGGAGATCGAGATTGACTCCAATACCGTGCATTACCGCAGAATGGAAGTTCTGGGAACTTTCGGAGCAGATAACAGAGATTTTGAAGAAGCAGCCAGGGCGCTTAGTTCAGGCATTATCGACGTTTCCAAATTGATTGAGGAGAAAACATTCCGGCTGGATCAGATTCAGGAAGCCTACGCTTATGCCAGCGAACCGGGAAGATACCGGGTCAGCGTTCTCCTGGATTAGATTTGACAATGCTTCTGTCTCTGCTTATACTGATAGAAATGATACGAGTGGAAGGTGGACATATTGCGAGAGGAAAGATTTATTGTCAAAGTAGTGGAAATGCATTATATCCAGGGATTATCCCAGGTAGAAATCGCGAAGAAACTGGGCGTTTCCAGGACGACCATATCAAGAACGGTAGCCCAGGCCAGGCAGAGAGGCTATATTGAATTTAAAGTAAACTATCCGGACGATATCGAACCGGGAGAGGAGAAACTTCTGGAGGAAAAATACGGATTGAAAGAAGCCGTCATTGTATGTGAGAAATCAGACGGCGACATGGGGAAAGAGATTGCCTCCTATGCGGCCGATTATATCCTGAGGGTACTAAAGAAGAAAATGTCCATTGCTTTTTCTAATGGGCATACATTGTATGGAATCGCAGACTGCATGAAAGAGGATGTCCGGCTGAAATTTCTGAATACAAAAGGAATCGAAGTGCTGCCGCTGTTTGCGGAGTATAATATGCCTCCGGATACAGACGAAAAAGACCGGATTGCCTATTCCAATCAAAATGTGGAAATGATCGCAGAACTGTTCCATGGGCACAGTTATCATTTTACGGTGCCGCCGATCGTATCCTCCGAAAAAATCCGCAGGGAACTTCTGGAAGAACCCTGCATCAGGGAGACTATGACAAAGATTCAGAATGTAGATATGGCAGTGACGGGAATCGGCACACTGGATAAAGATTCTTTCGGCGCCAATGTAGGAATCGCGGACGAGAGTGAGTACGACCGTCTGAGAGCAAAAGGAGGAATCGGAGAATTCCTGCTTCATATTATTGATGCCGACGGAAAGGTCATAGACGATTCCTATGAGGACAGACTTACCTGCATCCGCCTGGAAGATTTCAAGAAGATCCCGATTCGTATCGGTGTTGCATATGGGATGCGGAAAAAAGAAGCAATCCGCGCCGTACTGAGAGAAAAACTGGTGAACGTTCTGATCACAGATGAGCATGTGGCAGAATATCTGATTGAAAATTAATGTTAAGAAGCAGAGAAAAAGGAGGAAGAGATTATGGGCATCTTCTGTAATGTTTGAGGTGCTGCTTCCTTTGTATCAGGACAATTTTAAGGTGATTTTGATGGATTTTCTCGGAAATGGAAAATCAGACAGAGTGGATGAATTTCCGGCAGATATATGGATGAATCAGGCAAAACAGGTCATTGCACTGATAGAGCATCTGAACTGTCAGAAAGTAAATCTGATCGGCACAAGCGGCGGCGCCTGGACAGCTGTCAACGCGGCGATGGAACGTCCGGATTTGATAAAAAGTGTGGCTGCAGACAGCTTTGACGGCAGGACGTTTGCAAATGATTTTGCAGAGAAGCTGATTGCCGAGAGAACTTTTGCCAAAAATGATGTATCTGCGAGGCAGTTTTATGGATGGTGTCAGGGAGATGACTGGGAAAAGGTGGTTGACCTGGACACGAAAGCATTGACAGAATGCGCAGAGAGAAAACTTCCCCTGTTTCAAAAATCACTGGATCATCTGGAGGTTCCTGTTTTATTTCTGGGAAGCCTGGAAGATCCTATGGTCCGGAGCAATCTGGCAGAGGAATATGAACAGATAAAGCAGCAGGTTCAAAACGGACATGTATATCTCTTTCCGACAGGAGGACATCCGGCAATCGTGTCGAATACCGAAGCGGCTGCCCGGATTATCACGGAATTTATAAATGCTCTGTCAGGAATCGATTGAGAATAATAAGGAGAGGTTCGAGCCTCTCCTTTTCAATTAATGCGGTTTTCCATGTAGCCGTATGATTTTATTTTTTTCTTCTCCAAATCGATCCAATAGCTCATCGGGCAATTTTTCATCAGTTATAACATTTGTAATATCAGATAAGGGCGCAATCTGAAGGATTGCAGCCGCATGGAATTTTGTATGGTCTGCCAGGACATAAGTAACACCGGAATTCTTTATGATCAGTTTTTTCCATTCAATCACATCCAGCTGATTGTTTGATAATCCCTTCTCAGGCGTTATGCCATCTACACCGATAAAACCAATATCAGCGTTCATATCCATAAGATTATCTTCTGCAATGATCCCGGAAGTAGAAGAATATCCTTTTCGTACATATCCTCCAATAAATAACATATCAATGGTGTCTGTATTCAGCAGAATGTTTGCAATTTCAAAATAGTTTGTAATGATTGTCAGATGCAGCTTTGTATTTTTAATTGTCTGCGCCAGTGTGAGGCATGTTGTAGACGCATCTAATATGATAGAAGATCCATCCTGGATCAGATCCAGAGCGTAATGAGCAATGGATTCTTTCTCTGCGACACACTGGCCGATTCTGCGGTCGATTTTGGGAAAAGCAGAGGATTCCGAATCCGGTGAAAGAGATTCGGCTCCGCCATGAGTTCGTTTGATCAGACCTTTCTGTTCCAATGCCGTTAAGTCCCTCCTCATAGTGGCTGGAGACACATCAAATGTCAGATATAATTCTGAGAAAACAACTTTTCTATGTTCATTTATATATTGCAGGACGGCGTTGCGTCTTCGATTGTTCAAAATAGTCATACCTCCTATTGTTATCGCTCATTTATATTATATATAATATCAAAAATGATGGAAAAGTCAACACAAAACGCTCATATTGCAAAAATAACGCTCAAAATAATCATAATAATGGCGAAATGAGCGAAATATGTGATTGACAATCGCTCATAACAAATCTATAATAAACTTAAGAAATGGAAATGATAAACAGTAAGAAAGAAAAGGAGTGAAACATGAAAGAAATAGGAACAAAAATCAATGAAATCCAATCTGATATTCCGGGAATTATTCTTTTAAGCCACGGTCCGCTGGCTTCCGGATTATTAGGAACCATGGAGATGGTGTTAGGAACTGTTGAGAACGTAACGGCATTGGAACTGGAAGAAGGCGACCATACGGAAGAATACAGAAAGAGGATAGCAGAAATTGCGGAAGCCATGCCGGAAAAATCCGTGTTTTTAATGGATATTTTCGGGGGAAGTCCTTTCAACCAGGTAATACAGTATTTCCTGGAGAACAGCAAAGAAATAAGAGCGGTATCCGGAATGAATCTGGGAATGCTGATGGCAGCGGTGAATGCAAGACAGAATAATGATTCCGATATGATCGAAGAGATTACGAAAATGGGAAAAGAGGCTGTCATAAATATAGGGAAGCAGTGGAATGAACAGTGATATGTGAAAAGGGTGAGAAATATGGAAATAATCCTGATTTTTATATGGGCAGGAGTTCTGATCTCGCTGCTTTGTGACAGGAGAATAAGGAAAATAACAGAAGAGGTCATGGATTACGGAACAAAGGGACAGACAGGAGAACAGGCAGTCCGATTGTTTCTGAAAGAGATGGGCGGAAAGATGAAAATAAAATACGATTTTCACAGTATGTTTGATTATTACGATATAAAAAGTGAAACATTGAACATATGCTCATTGAGTAAAAATTCATCCTCTCTTTATTTTTACTGTCATGCGCTGCGTCAGATTGTTTTTGGGATCAGAGGACAAAAGAAGAAAAAACTGTATGCTTTGAAAACAGCTTTTTTAATGCTGCTGAGGATATCAGGACCGGTCATGCTGGTGCTTTTGCTGAATTCTGGCGAATGTAATCGGCTGGTTTTCACATCTGATCGGATACAATCTGGGCGGACAGTCTATTATCCAGCTGCTCCAGAAAGGTATTTTCCAGAAAATCCTGCTGGCAGTCAGCGTCATTGGATTTACGATGATGGGGGTTATGACAGCGAGCAATGCACATATCAATGCGGTCTTCCAGATTACCAGCGATTATACGATTCAGGGATTTTTGGATGAAGCTCTGCCGGGAGTGCTGATGATGATCTTCTGCTGGTGCGGGTTTAATTATATGTCAAAGGGAGGCAAGTTCGTAAAAATGCTTCTTGTAACGACGATCGTTGGACTGTTATGCGGATTTGCAGGAATTTTAGGATAAGATACGAGGTGACAAAATGAAAGTACTCTGCATGTATGATGCGTTATATAAGAATTACAAGGAACAAATCACATATTCGAAAGAATATGCTGAGAAATTTATAGAAGAACCCGTTGTGATCGGAAAATACACCGATCCGGATCCATCGGTGGATTTTATAAAAAATATTTACCGGCTGGAAAAATTTGGTCCGGATCCTGAGCCTATGGTGCCGGCATATGAAGAAAACCTGGATACAGAGGTGCTGGCTGTATCATTTTCTCCTGTGTCAGGAGCCATGATGGATCGTTTCCATAATCTGAGAGTCATAGGGATTTCAAGAACGGGAACAGAAAATGTTGATATTCCGGCAGCAACCGAAAGAGGGATTCTTGTTGTAAACGCGGCAGGAAGAAATGCAAATGCGGTATCAGATTATGCGATCGGGCTGATGATCGCGGAAGCAAGGAATACTGCGAGACAGCATGCGTTGATGAAAGCAGGCGGACTGGTAAAAGAATTTTCCAATAATGCGATTATGCCGGATCTGCATGGGAAAACGGTAGGTCTGTTCGGATTCGGGTATATTGGGAAGCTGATGGCAGAAAAGCTGTCCGGATTTCATGTGAAGATCATTGCGGTGGATCCATATGTAACAGAAGAAGAAATGAAGGAACACAATGTAAGAAAAGTAAATCTGGAAACTCTGTGCAGAGAGTCAGATTTCATCAGTCTTCATGCCAGACAGACGAAAGAAAACGAGAATACGTTTGACAAAGAACAGTTTGAAATGATGAAGCCAACGGCATATTTTATCAATACAGCCAGGGCATCCATGGTAAATTATGATGCGATGATAGAAGCCTTGCAGGAGAGGAAAATCGCCGGAGCGGCCACGGACGTATATCCGAAAATGCCTCTGGATATAGATGACCCCATTCGGAAGCTGGATAATATTACACTGTCTGCTCATTTGGCCGGCAGTACGACAGACGCAGTCATCAATTCATGGAAATATGTTTTTCAGAGGATATCAAATACCATACATCACATTTCTTCTTTCGGTGTATTAAATCCGGAAGTTTTGGAAATGGATGTATATAAAAAATGGGCAGAGGATAGAAAGGCGCTCATTAAGATAATCGAGTCATGAGGAGGTAATGGTTATGATTTGTATGACACGGGTAGATTTCAGAATGATTCACGGGCAGGTTGCAAGCGTGTGGATTCCTCATTACAGCGCGACCAAAGTCGTCATCATCGATGATACAACGAGCAAAGATACATTTGTGCAGCAGATTCTGACATTCGCAGCGCCAAAAGGAACAAGCGTAGAGTTTTATAACGTAGAAGACGGTGTTGCGAAATATAAAGAAGATCAATTCGGAAATGGAAAAATCATTGTTATTTTCCGATCCATCGAACAGGCGTATCAGGCGTACATGCAGGGATTTGAATTTGAATCAATCAATGTAGGGCAGACGCCGAGAGAAAGCAATCAGGTTCATGCGACGGCAACAGTATATGTGTCAAAAGAGGACCTGGATCATTTGAAGGAATTGGATCAGAAAGGGGTGTATGTATATTTCCGTCAGGAAATTTCAAAACCGGAAGTACAGCTGGATTCTGTTATAAAGAAGATAGGAGATAAATTCTGATGGAAAAATTGATATTTAGGATCAGCTGGATTCTGCTGGCTGTCGCGATACTGATCATACCTGCCGTTGGAGAGCAGGCAGTCCGAAATGGACCCTGGGGAGCCGTGATCGCTGTGACCGCAATCGCAGCGATTGCATTAAGGCTCTGTGTACTGCAGAAGACAAAGATAAAAAAAGAGAAAAAAACCTTTGGTTTAAAGCAGAGGAGACAGGCTTATGAAAATAGTAAACGGATTTGATTTATTTGCATATGCAAAAAAGAAAAATTTGCTGCTTCCGGCGTTTAATACAACCAATCTGGAAATGACAAAAGCGATTATCCTTGGATTAAATGACGCACATCTTCCAGGTTTTATACAAATTTCCTCCAATAATCTGAAACTATCAGATCCGGGGATGATCGCAGATCTGGTCCGCGATTTTCTTGAAAATACGGAAACGCCCATCGGGCTTCACCTGGATCATGGAAAAAGTTTTGAAGATGTCAGACGATGTGTAGACGCGGGATTTACTTCCGTCATGGTGGATGCGTCAGCATATGGATTTGAAGATAATATCAGAGCAGTCCGCAGAGCGGCAGAATACTGCCATTTCTATGATATACCGGTGGAAGCGGAACTTGGCGCGATCCGCGGAAAGGAAGATGATAACTGCAGTGAAGCCGACTGTAAGACAGATCCCGCTCTGGTGGAGGAATTTGTCGACCGGTCGGGGTGCGATACACTGGCGGTGTCCATAGGAAATGTACACGGATTAGAGGAAATTCCCAGAATCGATCTGCCGCTCCTGAAAGAAATTGCAGAAGTTTCCCCAGTCCCTCTTGTACTTCATGGTGGTTCGGGAATTTCATTTGAACTGATACGAAATATGAAAACATATAAAATGTCAAAAATCAATTATGGATCGGATCTCAGGCAGGCGTACATAAAAACATTCGGAAAAGCATATGAAGTCAACCACAAAGAAGCTGATCTGTATGGATTAAGTATGAAAGCAGTAGAAAATGTACGTCAGACAGCGTGTGATCTGGTCAGAATCATCAATGGATTTGAAGAAGGATGAGATAAAGTGTATTATTTGGGATTTGATATCGGAACTTCCGCATTAAAGACCATACTGATGGATGAGTATCAGGAAATTTTATATGACTCTGCCCAGAACTATCAATATGATGAACCGGAAGAAGGGTATAAAGAAATGAATCCGGAAATCTGGTTTCAGGCAGTGTATTCCGAACTGAAGCATGTAACGGCCCGATTCAGGGAACAGAAGATAGCGGCAGTCGGAGTGACGGGACAGATGCACACAACGGTATTTTTGGACAAATGGGGCAGGGTCATCCGTCCCGCGATCATGTGGAATGACACAAGAACAAAAGATGAAATTGACGATTTAAAGAAAAAACTAGCAGAGCATCAGGAAACCCGTTATATTTCAAAGATAATTTCTACCGGGAGTCCGGCGGTGAATGTTTTGTGGATAAAGGAGAATGAACCGGAACATTTCAAAAAAACTGTCAGAATCATGACAGCATATGATTACATCGTTTATCGTCTGACCGGCCGCTGCAGCTGTGATTACTGCGGGGCATCCACAAGTTCTTTTTATGATATTCAGACTAAGAGGTGGTCAGAGACCATGCTCCGGTATACAGGAATCAAAAAAGAGATGCTTGGGGAAATTCACAGAAGCTGTGATGTGATAGGAATGATTCATCCGGAACTGTGTGCGAAGCTGAAAATATCGTATCCGGTGAAAGTAATTGCAGGGACAGGAGATAACCCCGCAACAGCGGCAGCTATGGGAATTTTGGACCAGAAAGAACCTGTTATCTCTCTTGGTACATCCGGAGTTGTCATTTATCCGAAAAAAGATGGAGACTTTGACGGAAAAGGAAAGAATGTTCTGTTTTGTGCGAAAGGAAATGAGATGATTAACATCTGTCAGGGTGTGGTGCAGGCAGCAGGAGGCGCTCACAAGTGGTGGATTGAACAGATTCTTTCGGCAGATCAGATGGGTATTGATCAGGATAGAATGGAGGTCCTGGGAGACAATCAGGTTTTATTCTATCCTCATATCGCCGGAGATAAAACATTATATTCAGATGCAGGTCTCCGGGGCGCTTTTTTGAATCTTGGCAGTTATACCAGGAGAGAACATATGACACAGGCTGTGCTGGAAGGAGTCGCCTATGCAGTCAGAGAAGTACTGGAAACAATGGGAATGAAAGAAACGCCGGAAAAGATGCGGGTCAGCGGCGGAGGGAGCCGAAGTCCTGTCTGGATGGAGATCATGGCCAATGTTCTGCGAACGCAGATTGAAGTACATGAGACAAAAGAAAGTCCGGGATACGGAATCTGTCTTCTGGCCGCAATGGCGGATACAGGGATGAAGAAAAGGAAGACAGAATCGGAAGAAAAAAACATTTACATGCCGGATACAGAAACGATAAAGAAATATGAAAAAACATATAGAAAATATCAGAGGATTCATGATGCGGTAATGGAAATCAGATAAGAGAGAGACGGTCAGCCGTCTCTCTTTTGACATAAAAAGTTATATTTTATCAATCGAAGCACGTATTATTTTGGGTTTATTTTCTCCAAAAGAATGATAGATATCATCTTCCAGCTGATCATCTGTGATGACATAATCGACTTTGTCAAATGGTGCAATCTGCATCATGGCGCTGCGGTTAAATTTTGTATGATCCGCCAAAACAACAGTTTTGGAAGAAGCTTTCATCATTGCCTGCTTCAGAGGGATGATATCCAGTCGGTTATTCAGGAATCCTTTTTCAGGGTGGACAGCATCTGCACCGGCAAATAAAATATTACAGCTTAGATTCTCTGTCGTTTGTTCTGCAATGGCGCCGTAAGTAGCTGCTGTTGTTTTATGTACAATACCGCCGATAAAAAATAATTCAATCGACATATGTTCTTTTAGCAACAGAGCAATATCGAAGCTGTTGGTAATAATATTTAAAGTTAAATTGGAAGAAGCAATGATTCTGGCCAGTTCGAGACAAGTTGTAGAATCATCTATGATAATAGAATCACCATTATGCAGCAATTGAAAAGCGCACTGTGCGATCAGGACTTTCTCTTGGGGAGCCAGGATCGAGCGCTCATAAGTGGACAGAACCGCCGGCTGTTCCGCAGGAGGATTGATCGACTTGGCACCTCCGTGAACTCGGTGGATTAATCCTTCCTGATCCAGGACAACCAGATCTCTGCGCATGGTCGCGGCGGAAACCTCAAATTCACTGCACAAATCTGCAAATCGAACATAGCCGCGCTGATTGATCACCTCAAGAATATGGTATCTTCTGTTGTTCAAAATATCACCTCTCTTTTTTCTCTCATTTATTATAAAAAAAAGACTAAAATTGTGTCAACAAGGAGATGGGCAAAACGGTAAAATTTGGTACGATTTTTAAAGCAGGAAAGAAATATATCAGACAGAGAGAACTTTTCCATATTTTGAAAGCAGGACGGTTGTGGTATACTGTAGGCAGTGAAGAAATCAAAACCAGGAGAGCTTATGAACATTATTTTAACTGCGGTCAACGCAAAATACATTCATTCAAATTTAGCGGTATATTCTCTTCGAGCCTATGCGAAACCATATCTGGACGAAATAGAAATTGCCGAATATACGATCAATCAGACGACAGATTTCATTTTGATGGATCTTTACAAGAAGCAGCCGGACATTTTGTGTTTTTCCTGTTATATCTGGAACATCGAATATGTCACGGAATTGATTGTGGAAATCAAAAAACTGCTCCCTGAAGTGCCGATCTGGCTTGGCGGACCGGAAGTTTCCTACGATGCGGCGCAGGTTCTGGAATCATATCCCCAGGTTACGGGAATCATGAAAGGAGAGGGGGAAGAAACCTTTCTGGAAGTCCTGGATTATTATCATGGGGACAAGAGTGATTTGTCAGATATTCTGGGACTTACATATCGTGAAGACGGACAGATCAGAGAAAATCCATGGCGTCCGGTCATGGATTTAAGCAAAGTTCCATTCGTCTATCAGGATATTGGCAAATTTGAAAATAAGATCATCTATTATGAATCAAGCCGGGGCTGCCCGTTTTCCTGCAGCTACTGTCTGTCTTCCGTCGATAAATGTCTGCGGTTTCGAAATCTGGATCTGGTGAAGAAAGAACTTCAGTTTTTTCTGGATCACAGGATCCCTCAGGTGAAGTTTGTGGATCGGACATTTAACTGCAATCAAAAACATGCCATGGCTGTCTGGTCTTATATTTATGAGCACGACAACGGCGTCACTAACTTTCATTTTGAAGTGGCGGCGGATATTCTGACAGAAGAAGAGACGGCGCTGCTTCACAAGATGCGCCCGGGACTGGTACAGCTGGAAATCGGGGTGCAGTCTACTAATCCGGCTACGATTACGGAAATTCACCGAAAGATGGATTTTCAGAAAGTTGCCCGGATTGTGCGGCAGATCAATGCGGGAGAAAATGTCCACCAGCATCTTGACCTGATTGCCGGTCTTCCTTATGAAGGGCTGGAATCGTTTCAGAAATCTTTTGATGAAGTGTACGCTGTCCGGCCGGAACAGCTGCAGCTGGGCTTTCTTAAAGTATTAAAAGGGTCATATATGGCAGAGCATCAGAAAGAATATGAACTGATTCATAAGGACAAGCCGCCCTATGAAGTACTGTCAACAAAATGGCTGTCCTATGATGATGTGCTCATGCTGAAATCTGTGGAAGAAATGGTAGAGACTTTTTACAACAGCGGTCAGTTTGGCTATACCATAGAACATCTGGAGCGGTATTTTGCATCAGCGTTTAAGATGTACTGCCGTATGGGAAGATTTTATGAGGAACGTGGGTATCATAAACGAAACCATTCGAGAATCGGGCGGTATGAGATTTTACTGGAATTTATCGGAACAGCGGTGCCGGAAGAAGAGCTTGCTTATTTTCGCGAGCTGCTCACATTCGATCTGTATTTAAGAGAAAATGTGAAAAACAGACCGGTCTTCGCAGGAAATTATACAGTGGAAAAAGAAGAATTGTTCCATCTGTATGATGAAGTATTTCCAAAAGAAGAGACGCTGGCCGGATATGCCGGAAAGCATCAGAGGAAGATGATTCATATCGAAAAGTTTCAGTATGACATTCTGTCTGATAAGAAAGAAAAAAGAGAAACCATGATTCTGCTGGATTATCAGAAGAGAAATCCACTGAATCATCAGGCGAAAGTCATTCGTCTGCCGCTGAAAGAAGGTATGGATGCTAAAATAAAGAAATACAAGATTCATCTGGTAATTTTCTGTTCTCCGCATAATCCGACCGGACGTGTATGGGAACGATGGGAACTGGAAAAAGCCATGGGAATTTTTGAGAAAAATGAATGTTATGTCATCAGTGATGAAATCTGGGCGGATCTGACATTCTCCGGATATCAGCATATACCGACGCAGATGGTCAGTGAATGGGCCAGACAGCATACTATAGCGGCTTACGCGCCGAGCAAGACGTTTAATCTTGCAGGAATGATCGGAAGTTATCATATCATTTATAATCCGTACCTCAGGGACCGGGTCCGGACTTATGGTGAAAATACCCATTATAACAATCAGAATGTTCTTTCCATGCATGCCCAGATCGGGGCATACAGTGAGCAGGGATATGAGTGGGTAGAGGAACTGCGGCACGTGCTTGAAAAAAACTGCCGGTATGCCTGTGATTTTATCAATCAGAAAATTTACGGTGTTGATGTGAGTATGCCGCAGGGAACTTATATGATCTTCCTGGACTGTACAAAATACTGCCGGGAAACCGGAAAAACACTGGATGATGTGATCAAAGCCGGATGGGATGTGGGAATCGGATGGCAGGACGGACGTCATTTCGGCGGCGGATGCCATATCCGGATGAATCTGGCGCTGCCGATGTCACAGATTCAGAAAGTATGCATGCGGATGAGTGAGTACGTTTTTTAAAGATTTTACTGCCGCCATCATAAAACTGACAGGCGGGGCAGGGTATGATATAATAAATCTGAGACATGATGTTTCTTTTTAAGGAGAATGGGAATGGAAAAAATCAAAAATGAAGTATGGAAAAAAGATTTAGGTGAGTTTAAAGAAAAAACAGATCAGTTTTACGCAGGGGAGATGGACAAGGCTTCTTATAAAGGTTTCTCCGGAAGGTTTGGAAGCTATGCCCAGAAAGACGGAAAAGCAAGTATGCTCCGTCTGCGGATGGCAGGCGGCCGGCTGACAAAGGATAAGATGAAATTCATTGCTGACAGTATTAAGAAATATAATGTAAATAAAGTGCATTTTACCACATGTCAGACGATTCAGCTTCACAACATGCGCCCGGAGGCTGTTTATGGCATTATGGAAGACGCACTGGATCATGATATCGTGACCATGGGAGGCGGAGGAGATTTCCCGCGAAATGTAATGGTATCTCCGCTTTCAGGAGTTGAGAAGGGAGAGTATTTTGATGTTCTTCCGTATGCGGAGGCAGCTGGAGAATATCTGATGACATTCATTCCAAAGAAAATGATGCCGAGAAAACTGAAAGTCTGTTTTTCCAACAGCCCGGCGAACAAGACCCATGCGACATTCCGGGATTTGGGATTTGTTGCCCGGCCGGATGGACTGTTTGATGTATACAGCGCAGGAGGTCTGGGAAATAATCCAAGATTTGGAGTAAAGGTTGCCGAAGCAGTGGAGCCGTCTAAGATTTTGTATTATATCTGCGCTATGAGAGAGACTTTTATTGCATATGGAAATTATGAACAGAGGGGAAAAGCAAGAACCAGATATATGCAGGAAACCCTGGGAGAAGAAGGATATAAGAAAGCGTACCTGGAGAAACTGGATGAAGTTTTTGCGTCAGGAGAGAATCTGGATCTGGATATTACGGCAGAAGAAGTGAAAAAGCAGGGAGATGGATCTGAAGTGGAGGATCCTCGTGTGATCGCTCAGAAACAGGAAGGTCTTTATGCTGTGACATATCATCCAATTGGAGGATGCCCTGCTCCGGAAAAGCTGGGTGAGATTTATCATGTGATTCAGGATATGGAAGACGTGGAAGCAAGGGTTGCTCCGGATGAGATGATGTACATTATCAATCTTACAGGATCAGAGGCGAAGAAAGTTCTGGAAGCAACCAGTGACGGAGCCAGAACATTATTTGAAACTTCGGTTTCCTGTATCGGAGCATCCATCTGTCAGGTGGGAATCCGCGATTCTCAGGCACTGCTTCATAATTGTGTGGAAGCAGTCAGGAAGGCAGGCGTTAAAGACGGGGCTCTTCCGCAGATTCATATTTCCGGATGTCCGTCTTCCTGCGGAACTCATCAGACAGGAGAGATTGGATTCCACGGCTGTGTGAAGGTAATAGACAAAGTGCCGCACCCGGCATTTACCCTTCACCTGAATGGATGTGATCTTCAGGGAAAAGAACGAATGGGCGAAAAGGCAGGCGTTCTCCTGGAAGATGATATACCAAAATTCCTTGTAAAACTTGGAAAAATCGTAGAAGATTCCGGAATGAACTATAAAGAGTGGAGTCAGAAATATCCGGATGAAATAGAAAAAGCAGCAGAAGAATTTGTCAGATAAGATACGGAAGCAGCACTATAAGCGCCCGCAAAACAGGCGTTTATAGTGTTTTTCCGTCCAAAAGACAGGGAGGAAGACATATGGCGTATTTTCCGCTGTTTCTTCAGCTGGAGAAGAAACAATGCCTGGTGGCGGGCGGCGGCAGAGTGGCCCTCAGGAAAATCAGAGCCCTGAAAGAGTTTGGCGGAGAGGTGGAAGTCGTAAGTCCTGAGATCATACAGCCAATCCTTCAAATGCCGGATGTAACATGCCTGCAGCGCGCTTTTCAGACTTCGGATCTGGAGGGCAAAACTCTGGTCATTGCGGCAACCGATGAGAAAGAAGAAAATCACAAGATCAGCGCCGCCTGCCGGGAAAGAGGAATTCTGGTAAACGCAGTGGATCAGACAGAAGACTGCAGTTTTATTTTTCCGGCTTACATAAAACAGGGCGATGCGGTGGCGGCATTTTCAAGCGGAGGAAACAGCCCTGCGGCGGCACAGTATATGAAACGTCAGATGGAACCGGTGCTGACGGAATATTTCGGCAATCTGACAAAATGCCTGGGGGATATCAGAGCGGCCGTAAAAGAGCAGGTGGACATAAGTGACCGAAAACAGCTGTATGAGGAAATCCTGCGGATCGGGCTGGAGGAAGACCGGATGCCGGAGGACGGAGAGATACAGCAGTTAATTGAAACATACAGCAGGAAATCGAGGAAAGAGATATGGACAGAACAAGAAGACTGAGAATGAATGCAGCCATAAGAGATTTGGTGAGAGAACAGCATGTTCGGATTGATGAACTCATCTATCCGATGTTTGTAATAGAGGGAGAGAATATCTGCAGTCCGGTGGATTCCATGCCGGGAATCTGTCAGTATTCCACAGACCGTATGTGGGAAGAACTGGAGCGAGTCCGGGAAGCTGGAATACGGGGAATCCTGATTTTTGGAATCCCGGATCACAAAGACGAGACGGGAAGCGGCGCTTATGATGAAAATGGAATCATCCAAAAGGCAGTCCGCCTGATCAAGAAACGATATCCGGATCTTCTGGTCATTGCGGATGTATGTCTCTGTGAATATACCTCTCACGGACACTGCGGACTGGTAAAAGACGGGGTAATACTAAACGATGAGACACTGCCCCTTCTGGCAAAGACGGCTGTCAGTTACGCCAGAGCCGGCGCGGATATCATAGCGCCAAGTGATATGATGGATCTGAGAGTCGCGGCAATCCGGGACGCTCTGGATGAGAATGGATTTTCACAGATACCGGTTATGGCATACAGCGCCAAGTTTGCGTCTGCCTATTACGGACCGTTCCGGGACGCGGCACATTCCGCACCGGGGTTTGGAGACCGTAAGACGTACCAGATGGATCCTGCCAACGGAAGAGAAGCGCTGCGGGAAGTAGAAGAAGACATTCTGGAAGGGGCTGATCTGATCATTGCCAAACCGGCGCTGGCTTATATGGATGTTATAAAAGAGATTTCACAAAACTATAATATACCCATTGCAGCTTATAACGTCAGCGGCGAATATTCCATGGTAAAGGCAGCGGCGGCAAATGGATGGATTGATGAGAAAAAGATTGTTATGGAGAATCTGACCGGATTAAAAAGAGCCGGCGCCAAGATGATCATTACTTATCACGCACTGGATGCGGCAAAATGGATCAGGGAAGAGGAGAAGTAGATGGAAACGAGATCAAAAGAACTGTTTGAGCGTGCAAAACAACATATTCCGGGAGGCGTCAACAGCCCGGTCAGAACTTTCCAGGCGGTCGGAAGGACGCCACGGTTTATCAGATCCGCCAGAGGCAGCCGAATCTGGGATGCAGACGGAAATGAATACATTGATTATGTCTGTTCCTGGGGTCCCGGGATTCTTGGACACGCTGATTCCAGAGTTATTCAAAAAGTAAAAGAGGCCTGTGATCTGGGACTTACATACGGCGCGCCGACGGAAAAAGAAGTGGAGCTTGCGGAACTGATCGCGGAGCTGATTCCTTCCATGGAAGTCAGCCGTCTTGTAAGCTCCGGAACAGAAGCCGTGATGAGCGCCGTCCGGGCAGCCAGAGGATATACAGGGAAAGATAAGATTATAAAATTCAGAGGATGCTATCACGGACATTCTGACGGACTGCTGGTAAAAGCCGGATCCGGAGCATTGACGACATCAGTGCCGGACAGTGCCGGAGTACCGGCAGATTATACGAAAAACACTTTGGTGGCGGAGTTTAATGATAAAGACTCGGTGGAAACCTTATTTCAGTCCAATCCGGGAGAAATCGCCGCGGTGATCGTGGAGCCGGTGGCTGCCAATATGGGAGTTGTTCTGCCGGAAAAGGGGTTCCTTGAGTTTTTGCGGGATATTACAAAAGACAAAGGCGCACTTCTGATCTTTGATGAAGTGATTACAGGATTTCGCCTGGCGCTGGGAGGCGCCCAGGAGTATTTTCATGTCACTCCGGATCTTACGACTCTTGGAAAGATTGTGGGAGGAGGCATGCCGATTGGAGCCTATGGAGGGAAAAGGGAGATCATGCAGATGATCTCGCCGGATGGTCCGGTGTATCAGGCGGGGACCTTATCAGGAAAT
Organism: Candidatus Anaerostipes avistercoris; assembly: GCA_019119895.1. GTDB lineage: Bacteria > Bacillota > Clostridia > Lachnospirales > Lachnospiraceae > Anaerostipes > Anaerostipes avistercoris. The sequence continues at coordinate 150,208 of DWWD01000020.1, forward strand.
CCGATCGCCACGACGGCAGGAATTGAGACGCTGAAAATCCTGAAAGAAGATCCGGCTGTTTATGAACGTCTGGAAACCAAAGGAGAAAAAATGGTGCAGGCGGTCAGAGAGGCAGCAGGAGAACATGTCCGGGTTAACCAGATTGGATCCCTGTTAAGTGTTTTCTTTACAAAAAAAGAAGTCAGGGACTACAAAAGCGCCGCATCATCCGATGTGGGGCTGTATGCGGAATATTTCGGATATCTGCTGGATCACGGCATTTATACAGCGCCGTCACAGTTTGAGGCTATGTTCCTGTCAGATGTTCATACGGAAAAAGAAATTGAAACAACTTGTCAGATTATGAGAGAAGCGTTATGCAGTTTGCGTTTTTAGGAATCAGTTATCAGAATACGGAACTTGAAGTAAGGGAAAAAGCAGCGTTTACGGATCAGAAAATGATGGACTTTTTTCACGAGGCAGAACAGTCAGGAGTCCGCCAGTGTATGATTCTGTCCACCTGCAACCGGAGTGAAGTTTTTTATTTCTGGAAGGAAGAAGAACAGAAAGGGCAGATGATTCAGATTTATAAGAAGATGTTCCCGGAAGCGGAATTGGAAGCTTATATCCGACAGAATCAGGGGGAAGAAGCAGTGTTTTATCTGTTCCGTGTTGCAGCCGGTCTTGAGTCTATGGTTGCCGGGGAAGATCAAATCCTCGGGCAGGTAAAACACGCCCTGGAATTTTCCAGGATGATGGGAGCCTGCGGGAAAGAACTGGATAAAGTGGTCCGGGATGCGGTGACCTGCGCAAAGAAGATAAAAAGCAAATTAAAGATCAGCGAAAAGCCGTTGTCTGTGGGATATATTGGCATTCAGAGATTAAATGAAGCCTGTCCGATCAAAGGGAAAAAGGTTCTGGTCATCGGAAGCGGAAATACCGCGGCCCTTGCTTTGAAATATCTTAGGGAATACAAAGCAGGAGAAATCTTTGTGTGCAGCCGTACATACGCTCATGCGGGAAAACTGCAGGAGCAGATAAAAGATTTGAGAATTGTGCCGTATCAGGAACGGTATCAGGTGATGAGGGAATGTGATATTGTAGTATCAGCCACTTCTGCCCCTCATCTGGTGGTGAGACGCAGCGAGTTCTGGCCGGAGAAACCGGTGGCATTTTTAGATCTTGCGGCGCCAAGGGACATTGACCCGGTTTATGATACCTGTCCGGACGCCGTTTTGATTCATCTGGATACGCTGCGGGAAATATCCAGACACAATCAGGAAGAACGAATGCGGCTTTTAAAAGACAGTGAACAGTGGATTGCGGAAGCAGGAAATGAAACCATGCACTGGCTGCAGGTCAGCCGGATGGATCCCACGATCCGGTCTCTTCAGGAGAGATGCCGGGAGATTGCGGAAGACAGTTATGCATATCTCTCCAGAAAAATGGATTTAAGCGGCAGGGAAAAACGGCTGCTTCAAAAGGTGCTGAACGCTTCCCTTCAAAGGCTGATCAAAGAGCCGGTTCAGCATCTGAAACATCTGGAGGATCAAAAAGAGCAGGACGCATATAAAGAGATTGTCCATCAGTTGTTTCAGTTTGAAGCGAAGGAGAAAGACCTATGATTTATAAAATTGGATCCAGAGGATCAAAGCTGGCACTTGTCCAGACAGAGTCTGTGTGCCGGGAACTGAAAAAGAGATATCCGGAACATATATTTGAAATTGTGATTGTCAGGACCAAAGGCGATAAAGTACAGGACAAACCTTTGGATCAGGTGGGCGGAAGAGGTATTTTTGTCAAAGAAATTGAAGAGATGATTTTGTCAGACGAAATACAGATGGGTGTCCATAGTATGAAAGATATGCCTGCCTGTCCGGCAGAAGGACTGATTTTTTCCAGAGCATGGAAACGGGAGGATCCGAGAGATGTTCTGATTTTAAGAGAAAAGAAGACGATCAAAGAACTTCGTCATGGCGCTGTGATCGGAACGGGAAGTAAGAGAAGAGCTTTTCAGCTGAAAAAACTCCGTCCGGATCTTCAAGTTGTGGGAATCAGAGGAAATATAGACACGAGACTCCGCAAGATGGAGGAACAAAAGCTTGACGGTATCGTTCTGGCGGCGGCAGGACTGCATCGTCTTGGAATGAAAGACCGCATTTCCCAGTATTTTTCAGAAGAGGAGATGGTCCCGGCGCCGGCCCAGGGGGTTCTTGCTCTGGAACTTCGGAAAGATAATGAGGAGCTGCGGAAGATGCTGGACGCATGTGCGGATGAAGAAAGTCAGAAAGAAGCATCAGCAGAAAGACAGTTCCTGGAAGCTATGGGTGGAGGATGCCATGTTCCCACCGGAGCCTCCTGTGTGAGACAAAAAGACGGGACTTATCGGTTTTATGGAATGTCTGGCACAGAGGATGGCAGCAGGATTATATATGAATCTGTGGCAGGAAACGATCCAAAAGCACTGGCAGAACATACAGCCGCAGTCATCAGGAAAAAAATGGCGGGCACGGTATTTCTGACAGGAGCCGGTCCGGGAGATCCGGATCTGATCACCGTAAAAGGCATGAAAATACTGAACCATGCAGATTGTGTAATTTATGACCGGCTGGCAGATCCCGGCCTTTTGAACTATGTCAAAGAGGATTGTGAAAAGATTTACGTGGGAAAAGAGAATCGTCACCATGTGATGGAGCAGGAAGAAATCAACCGGCTTCTGGCTCAGAAAGCCATGGAACATGAGATTGTGGTGAGACTGAAAGGCGGAGATCCTTTTGTATTCGGAAGAGGCGGCGAAGAAGCCTTGTTTCTCAGAAAGCAGGGAATCCAGGTACAGATCATTCCGGGCATCAGTTCCTGTATCGCCGGCCCTGCTTATGCGGGAATTCCTGTGACACACAGGGGAACTGCCGGAGGATTTCATGTAGTAACGGCCCATAATCGGAAAAATGAACTGGCAGATATTGATTTTGAAGGAATGGTCCGTTCGGGAGAAACCTGTATTTTTCTGATGGGATTTTCCAGAATCGGAGAAATCGTTCAAAAACTTCAGGAAGCAGGAATGTCCTGTCATATGCCGGCGGCGGTAATATCCCGGGCGGCATCTCCGGATCAGAAAACATGTATCGGAACGCTGGAAACCATAGAAGAACAGGTCCGGGAAAATCAGATGGAACCGCCGGCTGTGATCATAGCGGGAAAGACGGTGGAATTATCCGCTTTCATTGTTCCGGCCAGACAGCAGAAACCATATCTGGTTACAAAGATCGGAATCAAGCCATCTCGTTTGTCTGAACTTCTTCAGAGAAAAGGAATTTCTGTTAGGGAAATCCAGACTGGTAAAATTGTAATGAAAGAACAAAAATTTACAAAAGACATGCTGCAAAAAACGGCGTGGCTTATTTTTACCAGCAGGAACGGGGTAAAAGGATTTATGAAAAATCTGCAGGATTCCAATCTGGATACCAGATGTCTCTGTTATACAAAGATAGCGGCAATCGGGCAGAAGACGGCACGCTGGCTGAGAAAATACGGACTTTTTGCGGATCTGATACCGGAAGTGTATGACAGCAGGAGTCTTGCGAAGTGTCTGGAGCGGGAAGCGGGGAAACAGGATCTGGTATGTCATATCAAGGGACGGGAAGGAACCTCTGTCCTGAGAGATACACTGGCGCCTCTTTGCGAATACCGCGAAATAGAAGTTTATGAAAATCAGCCGGCAGAGATAGAGCAGACAGGATCACTGAATCAGTATGCCGGGGTTGTGTTTACCTGCGCTTCTTCTGTCAGGCGTTTCTTTGAATCCATGGAGGAAAGAACGGCGGAGAAATGGAGAAAGGAAATGCGCTGCTTTAGCATTGGATCCGGAACTACATCGGCACTTCGGCAGATCGGTGCGGTAAATATCTGTGAGGCTCCACAGGCTGATTATGAATCTCTTGCAGCTGTGATAAGAAAGGATGTGGAAGATGTATCTATTTCAGAAGATTGAGGAAATGGTGTGGTATAAAAAAAGTTGACAGCTTAATCTCAAGGATTTCATAATAAAACCAAGAGGATAAGGAGGTACTCAAAGTGGCACGTAAATATGACCATGAATACAAAGTACAGGCAGTAAAACTTGC
>DWWD01000021.1 GCA_019119895.1 Candidatus Anaerostipes avistercoris
CTTTATTATAGCATAAAACGCTATAAAACGCTAGTATAAAATGACAAAAAACAAAAATAAAAAAAGCTCGGAAGCCGCCAAACAAGAGGCTTTCAAGCTGTCAGATGGCATATGCTACTGCAAAACTCCGGTGCGGGCCTTTCCTGATTTCCAATGGAATACAGGTCGAAAATTCGTTCGGGAACACTTGTTTTGATTTGCCTTTTATGGTATTATATGAGCAATAAGATAAAATGGAGGATATATTATGCCAAGAGAACAGTTAACCGATAAACAGCAGCAAATACTTGAATTTATCAAACACCGCATATTGGAAAAGGGATATCCGCCGGCCGTTCGTGAAATCTGCCAGGCTGTTCATCTCCGCTCTACTTCTTCCGTTCATTCTCATTTAGAGACTCTGGAGCGCAAGGGTTATATCCGAAGAGACCCTACGAAGCCAAGAGCAATTGAAATTATAGATGATGATTTTAATCTGGCAAGACGGGAAATTGTTCATATTCCGATTGTCGGAACGATCACGGCAGGAGAACCAATCCTTGCTGTGGAAAACATAGAAGATTACTTCCCGATGCAGCCTGATTTTATCAGCAGCCGGGATACATTCATGCTCCATGTACGGGGAGAGAGTATGATCAATGCAGGAATCATGGATGGTGATCTGGTCATTGTCCAGCAGCAGCCGACAGCAGACAACGGAGATATTGTAGTTGCCATGATTGATGATTCCGCAACGGTCAAGAGATTTTACAAAGAAGACGGACACTATCGTCTTCAGCCGGAAAATGACGCAATGGATCCGATCATTGTACCGGAAGTTTCTGTTATCGGCAAAGTCATTGGTTTATACCGCTCCATGAAATAATATGATTCGACTTTAAAAAGACGATTTTAAGCAGAATGATCTGTTTAAAATCGTCTTTTTTTAACTTTTTGTCAGGTGCGGAAGAACAAATGTTTTCGAACAAAGTTTCGAAAATGCATTGACAAACGGATGTTCGATGATTATAATAGAAACATAAACAAATGTTCGACTTTAACGGAGGGTGATACATATGAGAAAGAAAGGAATTATCGGCTGTACTGTTTTGGCTGTTTTTCTGTTCCTGGCGGCGGTTGTTCTGTTTTCCGGCAGCCGTTCCGTGGTAGACGCCAACGATGGAAGAGAGAAGAGATTCACCAGCATCCAGGTGAAAGAAGGAGATTCTCTGTGGTCTATTGCTGAGGAACGGATGAGCAGGGAATATGATTCCATTGATGATTATATTCAGGAAGTGTGTGATACTAACCATATTTATGACCAGAAGATTACGGCGGATATGTATCTGGTAGTGCCGTACTATACGGATGTGGATTAGAAGGGTACAGAGAGAAGAAAGACAGGAAAGAACTGCCAGCAGCAGTTCTTTCTTATTTTATCTTCAGAAGGAATTACAGAGGGCCTGATACAGATACTTTCCGATTTCAGACGTACGGGAATTGATCCGGGACGCTTCTGTCTGATTAGAAATGAAGCCCATTTCCACAAGAGCAGTGGTCATTTTGGGACCGTTTAATACGGCCAGATCAGTTCGGTATTTCAGCCCGCGGTCATAGCCTCCGCCTTTAGCGTAGCCCATGCCTTTTAACGCATTGTCCTGAACATTTTGAGCATATGTTTTGTATGTCTTATATAGTGTCTCTGTTCCTCTGGCTGAGGAAGATGCCGAATTAATATGAACACTCAGGAACCGGTCGGCTCCAGTATTGTTCGCCAGCTGGTAACGGTAAGACAGACTCGGATACCAGTCGCTGAGTCTCGTGTAATACACTTTATAAGCTGGATTCCGGTCAAACTGCTGTTTTACAGCCTGGACAATTTTCAGCGTCAGATTCTTTTCAGAATATCCGTTTCCCACAGCGCCGGGATCATGTCCGCCGTGGCCTGCGTCCACAACCAGAACCCGGCGGAACATTTCCTTAGGTGGTGCGTACTTGACATATATATAGGAAGAAGTCTGCGTAACGCTGAATCCCTTGACTGCAGATGTTTTCAGATCTACATATGTTTTGCCGCCGCTGTAAGAGACACTGTAGGAGACAGGTTCTTTGACAGAACGGCTGGCAGAAGCCGCAAAATGTGACTTGTGGTTTCCGTTTATGATCAGCCGGAGCCGGGTATTGTGATAATCATCTTCTGCAGAGACAGCGCTGAGGCTCAGCCCGGACGGCCTCTTGATCCGGACGGAATAATTGCCGGAAGAAGCGGTTATTTTCGTATCAGTTCCTGACAGAACCGAAGATCCCGGCGAAGCTGATGTGGAAGTGCTGCCGGAACTTGTCTTCCTCAGAGTGATGAGCCCGGAAAGCAGTCTGTTGTTCCAGGAATAGTTAAGTCCCAGTTTTTTGGCGGTCACCTCTCCGGGCACCATAATGTAATTTTTCTTTTTTGCCACATACCGTATACTGCGCGGTGCGGCAGGCAGCCGGAATTTTTTGCCGTTTAAGACGGCGTTCCGGCTGTTTACGGTCATAATCAGTGTATTGGAACCCCTTTTTAATGTGATTTTTTTGGTTTTGCCGGAATAGGAATATTTGATTCCCAGTCCGCTGCATCTTCCAAAGACCCAATAAGCAGAGTACATGGATGTATTTCCCTCGATAAATCCAGGCATATTCGTTTTAATGGTCTTGTTCTGAAAGCGTGCCGCAACCGCTTTTTTGGAATATACTTTCTTATTGTGAGTATACTGAATTTTAAAATATTTTCCTGCAGCGACGGACGCCTGTGCCGGTTGTGCCTGAACCAACAGCAGCATCAGTGCCATGGTCAGACATAGAATTTTTTTCTTAAGCATAATAGCCTCCCCTGTTTTTTTTGCAGAGCCTATTATATGATATTTTCTGTATGAATTCTACGAAATTGCGAATTTACCAGAAATTTCATGAAAAATTGTTTCCATTCTTATAGCAAATGTGCTATTCTAATATATAAGTTCGATTTTTGACAAAAAAAGTTCGGACGATTTTAAAATCCAGGAGCAGAAAATGAAAGCGCATGATGATTTTAAACAGGGATTGATTGACGGAATCCCGATTGGTCTGGCATATGTGGCCGTGTCTTTCGCATTTGGCATTTCCGGTGTGTCCAGGGGAATTCCCGCGTGGGCAGTGATATTGATATCGGCAACATGTCTGACTTCGGCGGGACAGTTTGCGGCAATCATATCGATGACGACCGGAGGTTCTGTGGTAGAGTTGGTTCTATCGCAGATTATTATTAATTTAAGATATTCCATTATGTCCATTGCCATTGGGCAGAAATTGGTTGAGAAGGCGAAGCTGTGGAATCGTTTTACCATGGCGTTTGGAGTGACAGACGAGATTTTTGCTGTGTCTTGCGGAAGACCGGGAGAAATTACTCCAAGATATTTTTACGCATTGATGTCGATTCCGTGGATCAGCTGGACAGCAGGAACACTGCTGGGGGCGACAGCCAGTGAGGTCCTTCCGGTTATATTAAGAAGCGCCCTGGGGCTTGCGATTTACGGAATGTTGATCGGAATTATTATTCCGCCTGCTAAGACAGACAGAAGGATCGTGTTTGTTATATTGATTTCCATGGCGGTCAGTCTGGTATTCCATTTTGTGGATGCGTTGTCGTTTGTATCCAGCGGTTTTGTCATCATCATCTGTACATTGATCGCGGCGGTGATCGGAGCCATTCTGTTTCCGGTAGAAGAGGAGGATCAGCATGAAGGTTGAGAGATTATTACTGTATATTGCTGTGACTGCGGTTTCTACTTATTTAATACGGATGATTCCGCTGGTGGCGATTCAGAAGAAGATCGAGAATCGGTTTTTCCGTTCTTTTCTGTTTTATGTGCCTTACGCGGTACTGGCGTCTATGATCATGCCGGCGGTTTTTTATGCTACAGGTGATATCAGAGCATCCGCAGTCGGATTTGTCACGGCAATGATTTTTGCCTATTGTGAAAAAAATATTGTAACAGTTGCCTGCGCAAGCTGTATTGCGGCTTTTGTGGCGCTGCTGTTATTGTAAGGAGGAAGATAGAGTATATGAGGTGTAATTTAGCAGTCATTAAAGGAGATGGAATCGGACCTGAAATTGTGACAGAAGCAATGAAGGTTCTGGATGCCGTCGGAGAAAAATACGGACATACCTTTTCCTACGAGCAGATTCTTATGGGGGGAGCGTCGATCGATGTCCATGGGAAACCGCTGACAGAGGAAGCATTGGAAATTGCAGGGAACAGCGACGCTGTGCTTATGGGTTCGATTGGCGGAAATACCAGCACTTCACCTTGGTATCAGCTGCCGGCAGAGTTACGGCCGGAGGCAGGACTTTTGACCCTTCGCAAATCTCTGGGATTGTTCGCGAATATTCGTCCGGCGTATTTATATGAGGAGCTGAAAAAAGCATGTCCGCTGAGAGATGAGATTATTGGTGACGGATTTGATATGGTCATTATGAGAGAACTTACCGGAGGACTCTATTTCGGAGAGAGACATACAGAAGAGGTAGACGGAGTCAGAGTCGCAACAGACACTCTGACATACAGTGAAGCAGAAATCCGCAGAATTGCGGTGAAAGCATTTGATATTGCCAGAAAACGCAAAAAACATGTGATCAGTGTAGATAAAGCAAACGTGCTGGATTCTTCCAGACTCTGGAGAAGCGTCGTGGAAGAAGTGGCAAAAGATTATGAAGATGTAACGTTCGAGCATATGCTGGTTGATAACTGTGCAATGCAGCTTGTAAATAACCCGGGACAGTTTGATGTTATCTTGACAGAGAATATGTTTGGCGATATCTTATCTGATGAGGCAAGTATGATTACAGGATCCATCGGAATGCTTTCATCAGCCAGCCTGGCAGAAGGCAAATTTGGTTTATATGAACCAAGCCATGGATCAGCGCCGGATATTGCAGGACAGGATATTGCCAATCCGATTGCGACGATCTTATCTGCAGCCATGATGCTGCGTTATTCTTTCGATCTTGACGAGGAAGCGGCAGCAGTGGAGAAAGCAGTAAAAGATGTACTTGCAGATGGATACCGTACCGTAGACATCATGTCAGAAGGCATGAAACAGGTCGGATGCGCGGAAATGGGCAATTTGATCATAGAGAAAATTAAATAGAACAGGAAACAAGGCAGCCCGGAAGGTGCTTCCTTCCGGGCTTTCATAGAATTGGAGGTTATTATGGGCAATACTTATACAGAAGGAGAAGAATTTGCTCCGCAGAGGTCATTATTTAACGCATTAGGTTTTACAAAAGAAGAGATGCAGAAACCTTTGGTAGGAATCGTAAGTTCCTATAACGAAATTGTTCCGGGACATATGAACATTGATAAGGTCGTGGAAGCAGTTAAAATGGGAGTGGCAATGGCAGGAGGAACTCCGGTCGTATTCCCGGCAATCGCTGTATGTGACGGAATTGCAATGGGACATATCGGAATGAAATATTCTCTCGTAACCCGTGACCTGATTGCAGATTCGACAGAATGTATGGCCCTGGCTCATCAGTTTGACGCTCTGGTTATGGTGCCGAACTGCGATAAAAACGTACCGGGCTTATTAATGGCTGCGGCAAGGATTAATGTACCCACAGTGTTCGTCAGTGGCGGACCAATGCTCGCAGGACGCGTAAAAGGACAGAAGACCAGCCTGTCCAGCATGTTTGAGGCAGTGGGATCCTATGCGGCAGGAAAGATTTCAAAAGAAGAACTGGATGAATTCGAGAATAAGACATGTCCGACCTGTGGATCATGTTCCGGAATGTATACAGCAAACTCCATGAACTGTCTGACAGAAGTTCTCGGTATGGGACTTCGTGGAAACGGAACGATCCCGGCGGTTTATTCTGAGAGAATCCGTCTCGCAAAACATGCGGGAATGCAGGTTATGGAACTGCTTAAGAAAAATATCCGTCCGAGGGACATTATGACAGAGAAAGCATTTGAAAACGCTCTGACAGTGGATATGGCACTGGGATGCAGCACCAACAGTATGCTTCATCTTCCTGCGATTGCCCATGAAGCAGGCATTGAACTTGATCTTGACATGGCAAACGCGATCAGTGCAAAGACACCAAACCTGTGCCATCTTGCTCCTGCAGGACATACTTATATTGAAGAGTTAAATGAAGCCGGCGGCGTTTATGCAGTTATGAATGAATTAAATAAGAAGAATCTCCTTCATACAGATCTGATCACGGTAACAGGAAAGACCGTTGGAGAGAATATCTCGGGCTGCGTGAACAAGAATCCGGAGGTAATCCGTCCGATCGATCATCCATACAGCGAGACTGGCGGAATTGCCGTATTAAAAGGAAACCTTGCGCCGGATTCCGGAGTGGTAAAACGTTCCGCAGTCGCCCCTGAGATGCTTAAGATGGAAGGACCGGCAAGAGTCTTTGACTGCGAAGAAGACGCGATCAAAGCGATCAAAGGCGGAGAAATCCATCCGGGAGATGTAGTCGTTATTCGTTATGAAGGACCGAAAGGCGGACCGGGAATGCGCGAGATGCTGAATCCGACATCTGCTATCATGGGAATGGGACTGGGATCCAGTGTTGCATTGATCACAGACGGACGTTTCTCAGGAGCTTCCAGAGGTGCCTGCGTAGGCCATGTGTCACCGGAAGCGGCAGTGGGAGGACCGATCGCTCTGGTAGAAGAAGGAGACATCATTGCCATTGATATCGATGCGAATACACTGAATCTGAAAGTTTCCGATGAAGAACTGGAAGAACGCAGAAAGAACTGGAAACCGAGAGAGCCGAAAGTAACAACAGGATATCTGGCAAAATATGCTTCTCTGGTAACATCCGGAAACAGAGGCGCAATATTAGAAATCAATCAGGAGAAATAAAGAATAGAAAGAAGGTCAGCCAATGAAACAATTGACGGGAGCTCAAATTGTTTTAGAATGTTTAAAAGAGCAGGATGTAGATACCGTATTTGGATATCCGGGCGGCTCCATTTTGAACATATATGATGAATTATATAAACAAAAAGAAGATTTTACCCATATCCTTACATCCCATGAGCAGGGTGCTTCTCATGCGGCAGACGGATATGCCCGCTCCACCGGAAAAGTAGGAGTGTGCTTTGCCACCTCCGGACCGGGAGCAACCAATACAGTGACAGGAATCGCGACGGCATATATGGATTCTGTGCCGATGGTTGTAATTACATGTAATGTCGGAGTTGGACTCCTTGGAAAGGACAGTTTTCAGGAAGTGGATATTTCCGGTATTACCCTTCCGATCACAAAGCATAATTTTATTGTCAAAGATGTCAATAAGCTGGCAGATACGATCCGGAGAGCTTTCCGCATAGCAAAAACAGGAAGGCCGGGACCGGTATTGATTGATATTCCGAAAGATGTGACGGCAGCGAAGGCATCTTACTCGTATCAGAAACCGGATAAGATCCTTCGTTCCAGTGAGCATATCCGGGAAATGGATATTTACACTGCCATCAGTCTGATTGAGGAGGCAAAACGGCCGTTTATTCTGGTCGGCGGCGGAGCTGCCATATCGGATGCGTCAGATGAGGTAAGAGAATTTGCCTCAAAAGTCCACTGTCCGGTATGTGACACCCTGATGGGAAAAGGAGTCTTTGACGGAACCAATGCACTGTATACCGGAATGATCGGAATGCATGGAACGAAGGCCTCCAACAAAGGTGTGTCAGAATGTGATCTTCTGATCGCCATCGGAACAAGATTCAGTGACCGTGTTTTCGGAGATGCAGATACATTTGCCAAAAATGCGGCAATCCTTCAGATCGATATCGATCCGGTAGAAATCAATAAGAATGTAATGGCATATGCCCATATTATCGGAGATGTCAAAGCGGTTCTTACGATTATGAACCGCCGTTTAAAACAGCAGAATCACAATGCGTGGGTTAAGAAGATTATGGAGTACAAGGTGAAATATCCGCTGACATATGACAAGGGACGTCTCACCTGTCCGGAAATCATTGAGAAAATCTATGACAGAACAAAGGGAGACGCCATTATTACGACAGAAGTCGGACAGCATCAGATGTGGGCGGCTCAGTTCTATAAGTACAATGACCCGAGAAAATTTCTGACGTCAGGAGGGCTGGGAACCATGGGATATGGCCTTGGTGCCAGCCTTGGCGCCAAACTCGGAAATCCGGATAAAGCGGTCATCAACATTGCCGGAGACGGATGTTTCCGTATGAACCTCAATGAACTGGCAACAGCTTCCAGGTATAATATTCCGATCATCGAAGTAATTATAAATAACAGCGTATTGGGAATGGTACGCCAGTGGCAGGATTTATTTTACGACGAGAGATATTCTTATACCACATTTGAGGATCCGGTGGACTTCGTGAAGATTGCGGAAGGATTCGGAGTGATCGCGAAGAAAGTAACAACGATCGAAGAATTTGAGTTCGCGTTTGAGGAAGCGCTGGATGCGGGAAGACCGGTTGTGCTGGACTGCCATATTGATCTGGATGATAAAGTATGGCCGATGGTAAGTCCGGGCGGATCCATCTCGGATGCCTTTGATCAGAATGATTTGGAGCAGAAAGAAGCACAATAAATAAAAGAAAAAATGAAAAAAGGAGAAAAAAATGGCTAGAGTATATAATTTTTCAGCAGGACCGGCAGTACTGCCGGAGGAAGTACTGAAGGAAGCAGCAGATGAAATGCTGGATTACAGAGGATGCGGCATGTCCGTTATGGAGATGAGCCACAGATCCCAGATGTTCGCAGATATCATCGAGACTGCGGAAGCGGATCTGAGAGAACTTATGAACATTCCGGACAACTACAAGGTATTGTTCCTTCAGGGAGGAGCATCCCAGCAGTTTTCTGCGATCCCGATGAACTTGATGAAAAATAAAGTTGCTGACTATATCATCACAGGGCAGTGGGCAAAGAAAGCCTGTCAGGAAGCCCAGAGATATGGAAAAGTAAATATCGTGGCATCTTCTGAAGATAAAACATTTACATACATCCCGGACTGCAGCGATCTTCCTATTTCTGATGACGCAGATTATGTTTATGTATGCTGGAACAATACAATTTACGGTACAAAATACAACAAAATTCCGAACACAAAAGGGAAAATCCTGGTTGCCGATATGTCATCCAGTATCCTGTCTGAGCCGGTGAATGTGGAAGACTTTGGAGTGATTTATTTTGGAGTACAGAAAAATGTAGGACCTGCAGGAGTTGTTGTATGTATCATCCGTGAAGATTTGATCACAGACGATGTTCTTCCGGGAACACCGACCATGTTAAAATGGAAAACGCAGGCAGATGCAGATTCTCTTTATAACACACCTCCATGCTATGGAATCTATATCTGTGGAAAAGTTTTCAAGTGGATTAAGAACCAGGGCGGACTGGAGGCTATGAAGGAGAAGAACGAAGAAAAGGCGAAAATCCTGTATGATTTCCTGGATCAGAGTGAACTCTTCAAGGGAACTGTAGTAAAAGAAGACCGCTCCCTGATGAACGTGCCATTTGTTACAGGAGATAAAGATCTGGATGCGAAATTTGTCGCAGAAGCTAAGGCAGAAGGACTTGAGAACCTGAAAGGTCACCGTACAGTAGGCGGAATGCGCGCAAGCATTTACAACGCAATGCCGAAAGAAGGCGTAGAGAAATTAGTTGCATTTATGAAAAAGTTTGAAGAGGAGAATAAGTAAGGAGAAGCCATGTATACAGTAAAATGTTTAAATCCGATTTCTAATCAGGGACTGGATTTATTTACAAGTGAATTTGAAGTGATCGACGATCTGAGCGCAGCAGATGCCGTACTCGTAAGAAGTGCGAAGATGCACGATCTGGAAGTTCCAAAGAGTCTGCTGGCGGTCGCAAGAGCCGGAGCCGGGGTCAACAACATTCCCCTGGAGGAATATGCCAAAAGAGGAATCACAGTGTTTAATACACCGGGAGCTAATGCCAACGGCGTTAAGGAATTGGTAGTTGCAGGTCTGCTTCTTGCGTCCCGTGATATCATCGGCGGATACAACTGGGTAAAAGAACATGCGAAAATGGAAGATCTTCCGAAAGAAATCGAGTCCCAGAAGAAAGCGTATGCCGGAAACGAGTTAAAAGGAAAATCTATCGGTGTTATCGGTCTCGGAGCCATCGGAGTGTTAGTTGCAAATATTTGCAACCGTCTTGGAATGAAAGTTTACGGATACGATCCATATGTATCTGTTCGTTCTGCATGGAGCCTCTCAAGAATGGTAAATCACAGCAGTTCTCTGGATGAGATTTTTACAAAATGTGATTATATTACTCTTCATGTGCCATGCACAGATTCTACAAGAGGGATGATCGGGAAAGAAGCGATCTTTAAAATGAAGGACGGTGTTAATATTCTGAACTTCGCAAGAGGAGAGCTGGTAGATGACAGAGCGATTCTGGCAGGTCTTGCCACTCAGAAAGTGAAACATTATGTAACAGATTTCCCGAACAATGAGGTTGCGGCAGCAGACGGTGTTATTACAATTCCACATCTTGGAGCATCTACAGAAGAATCTGAAGATAACTGTGCGGAGATGGCAGTGGAACAGCTGATGAATTACCTGGAAAATGGAAATATCGTAAATTCTGTTAATTATCCGAACTGCAATCTGGGAGATTTGGAATCTGAGGCAAGAATTACAGTACATCACAAGAACCTTCCGAATATGATCGGACAGCTTACAGCGATCCTGGCGGGAGAAGATTACAATATCGTTAACATGCTGAACAAGTCCAAAGGAGACTGGGCATATTCTATGCTGGATGTGGAAAAAAGACCAACGAAGGACATCATCAATAAAATGAAAGAAATTGAAGGCGTTGTTCGTGTCAGAGTATTATAGGAGATTAGAAGAATGAGTGAAAAATTACAAGTAGGTATCTTAGGTGCGACAGGTATGGTCGGACAGAGATTTATATCTCTGCTGGAAAACCATCCTTGGTTTGAAGTGAAATCAGTGGCTGCCAGCCCGCGTTCTGCCGGAAAAACATATGAAGAGGCAGTAGGGGGACGATGGAAGATGGATACTCCAATGCCGGAAGCAGTGAAGAACATGATTGTGAAAAACGTCAATGAAGTGGAAGCGGTAGCTGCGGAAGTCGATTTCGTATTCAGCGCAGTGGATATGTCAAAAGAAGAAATCAAAAAAATCGAAGAAGAGTATGCAAAAACAGAGACACCGGTCGTATCTAACAACAGCGCACACCGCTGGACGCCGGATGTACCTATGGTAGTGCCGGAGATCAATCCGGAACATTTCGAAGTCATCGAAAGTCAGAAAAAACGTCTTGGAACCACAAAAGGTTTCGTTGCCGTTAAACCGAACTGCTCTATTCAGAGCTACGCTCCGGTTCTGACTGCATGGAAAGAATTTGAGCCGTATGAAGTTATTGCGACCACATATCAGGCAATTTCAGGCGCAGGAAAAACCTTTAAAGACTGGCCGGAAATGAATGGAAACATCATTCCATATATCGGCGGTGAAGAAGAAAAGAGTGAACAGGAGCCGCTCCGTATCTGGGGACACATTGAAAACGGAGAGATCGTAAAAGCAGATTCTCCTGTAATCACGACCCAGTGTATCCGTGTGCCGGTATTAAACGGACATACAGCAGCTGTTTTTGTAAAATTCAGAAAGAAACCGACAAAAGAACAGCTGATCGAAAAACTTACAAGCTTCAGCGGCCTTCCGCAGGAATTAAATCTGCCGAGTGCGCCGAAACAGATGATTCAGTATCTGGAAGAAGATGATCGTCCGCAGGTTGCTCTGGATGTTGATTATGAAAACGGTATGGGAATCTCTGTGGGCCGTCTGCGTGAGGACACGGTATATGATTATAAATTTGTCGGATTGTCTCACAATACGCTCCGCGGTGCGGCAGGAGGTGCCGTTCTCTGTGCTGAGACCTTGAAAGCAAAAGGATATATTACAAAGAAATAGGCAGAGGAAGCCGTATTATAAGGGAACATAACAAAAGAAACACGCGCGGGATGCGTGTTTCTTTTTCTAAAAAACATAAGAGGAGCATATAATGTTAGGGAAAACAAATGTGGACTGGAATACCGTATTGAATAATTATCTTGACAGGATTCTGGAGATGGCCGGAAATATCGTCGTGGCGATTCTCATTATTGTAATTGGATTTAAACTGATCAAGATGTTGATTCGTTTTTTGAAAACCGCCCTGGAAAAAGGGGATATAGATTACGGTGTGATTTCCTTTTCCTGTTCTTTTGTAAAAATTGCTCTCAGGGTGCTGGTGATTCTGGCGGCAGTAGATCATGTGGGGGTTAAGACCAGTTCTTTTATCGCTCTGCTGGGGTCTGCGGGCGTTGCTGTAGGTCTTGCTCTGCAGGGCAGCCTTTCCAACATTGCGGGAGGAGTCCTTCTTCTGATTCTGAAGCCGTTTCAGGTAGGAGATTACATTGTTCTGGAAGGAACCATGTGTGAGGGAGAAGTCGCAGCAATGGATATTTATTACACAAAATTAAAGACCATTGACAACCGGGTCATTGTCATACCAAACGGAACACTGACCAACAGCAATCTGATCAACAATACAAAGCAGGACAAGAGACTCATTGATATTACAGTGGGAGTATCCTATGATGCGGATATCAAGAAGGTCAAAGAAATTCTTGGTGAAATCACTGCAAAAGAAAAAAGCATTCTGGATCAGGAAGGAGTCAAGATTTTCGTAAGCAGCCTGGCGGACAGCGCGGTTATGATGGGAATCCGGTGCTGGGTTTCCACAGACGAATATGTAGGCGCAAAATGGAGACTTAATGAAGATATCAAACTTTCCTTTGACCGGGAAGGAATTGAAATTCCATACCAGAAACTGGATGTCTGCATCAAGTCGGAAGATGATACACCGGGTAAAATCGAAGCGGAAGCATAAAAATACAGCCATGATCTGAGGAATCTCAGTATTCATGGCTGTTTTCATTCCACATAGAACTGTGTTACTTTTTGAAATTGGAAATCTTTTGTTCGATCCATTCTTTTAACCGGATCGCCTGGGAAGCAATCCACTGCCGGCGGATCAGAATAAAGAGCGCCAGGCAGAGGAAGAAAGCCACAGGAACCACAATGCCTGCGATGGAATACCAGTGGCTTGCGGTGGTATTTCCTTCGTAGGAAAGATCCAGACTATCCCCGGACAAAGTGAACTGACTGAAATCATGGACAGTCTCATCTGACTTCAGCAGCCGGGACACTTCCCGGTTGGAAAGCGCCTGGGTTTTCGTATCGATTACCTTATCCTGCGGTTCCATTTGAACAGAGGCGGATTCCGATGAGTTTACAGATGCAAAGGTGTAGGTTCCTTTCACATCTTTGTTTCCTGACGTAAATTCAAACGTATCCTGAAAGGATGTGACGGATCCGCGAAATGGAGAGTTCGTTGTATCCGCGCTCAGAGACGCCTTTGGAAAGATTGCATTTAAATCATTGGAGCAGTCTTCCACGGAGCCCTGCTGCCGGAATGTCAGGATGGTGGAATCGTTCTGTTTAGATAATTCCACATCAGAAATCGTACCGCCGGAAAAGGCTTTTTTCATGCAGGACAGCTGCTGACTGCTGCATCCGGAATCAAATGTAAAAGAGAATTTTCTTCGGATGTCAGAATCGTTATTCCATACAGTGATGATATCATAAGTGGAAATCGGCTGCGCGTATTCGCCGGTAAATTCCAGGGATTTACTTTTTACCGCATCGTCCAGGACCTCTTTGCCGTCGAAGGTATAAGTGACCGGAACAGTCCCCTTTTTTTGTATAAACTGAGAGAAATCCAGAGATTCCCGGTAATTCATCCTGAAACCGAAAGGATTGTCCTTTGCGGAGGAAACGCTGCAGGTGCCATAGGAAGAATCAGAGTGCAGAACCTCTCTTGTTTTGGCAGACAGATCCGTGAGACTGTCTGCCAAAACGGTAATGTTTAAGATTCTTCCATTTTTCCAGCTGGACCAGGAAGGATCAGAGTCTTTAAAATAGGCCTCAATTTTTCCGGTATTCTGATCCAGAACTTTCTGCGGAATATAAAAAGAAATTTTCCGCTCCAGACTGCCGTCGTCCCGGGTTTCTGTTTCCATGGAGATGGATGACAATTCTGTGTAATTCATTTCATCAATGGAAATTTTATTATCGGTCGTATAGGTTTTTCCCATGACAGTAATGGTCGTTTCTTTCAGATCCATGAATTGTTCCGCTGAATCCTGATCCACATATCCTTTTTCATATAATGCAGTGTAAAGCCAGGTCATAAGATCGGTGGAAGAGAAATTTTCTTTATAGATCAGACCGGATACAAAAGGAGAATCTCCGTACTGCCAGGTGACTTTCGGCGCGAAGTTAAGAATCTTTTCGACTTTTTCCTGATAGTCATCCAGTGATGAAAAAGACAGAGAAAACGTATAAATGTAATTGCCGCCGTCGGATGTTCTTTTGTAAGTAAGCTGGGACGGACAGGAATCCTCGATCGTCTGATCCAGATCTTTCTGTGTACCGTCAAAATAGCGCTGGAAGTCACGAGAAGAAAAGGTACAGGACATGGTCCGTGTACCCGAGAAATTCTCATCTAAATTTACTTTGCTGGTAAGTTCCACTCCGCATCCTGACAGCAGGAGAAGGAAAAGGAACATACATGCCATAAGAAATTTCTTCTTCATCGTAATATCCTCTTAGTTTAAATCGGTCAGATATGCTTCGTTGATTTCAATGACCTTTTCCATGGCGTCGTGTCCCGGCGCTCCGATGGTGTTTCTCTTTTCCACGCAGGTCTTCATGCTGATGGCTTCGTAAACATCTTCCTCGAATACAGGGCTGATGGCTTTGTATTCTTTCAGAGGGAGTTCATCCAGAGAAATATCTTTCTCAATGCACAGAAGCACAAGGCGTCCTACGATACCGTGGGCGTCGCGGAACGGAACACCATGGTTTACCAGGTAATCAGCCGCGTCAGTGGCGTTCGTGAATCCGTTTTTCGCACTGGCTTCCATCCGGTCATAGTTAAAAGTAATTGTTTTCATCATGCCGTTAAACAGGGAAATACAGCCTTTGACAGTGTCAATGGCGTCAAACGTCAGTTCCTTGTCTTCCTGCATGTCTTTGTTGTATGCCAGCGGAATTCCTTTCATTGTTGTCAGCAGAGATATCAGAGCACCGTATACACGGCCGGTCTTTCCGCGGACAAGTTCGGCAATGTCAGGATTTTTCTTCTGCGGCATGATGCTGCTTCCGGTGCTGAATCCGTCGTCGATTGTGACAAACTGATATTCGTTGGAATTCCAGAGAATGATTTCTTCGCAGAAACGGCTTAAATGCATCATGATCGTGGAAAGAGCGCTTAAAAGCTCGATCAGATAATCACGGTCGGATACGGAATCCATACTGTTTAAGGTCGGTCCGTAGAATCCGAGAAGTTCAGCCGTCTGTTCCCGGTCCAGAGGATAGGTCGTTCCCGCCAGAGCTCCGGCTCCCAGCGGACAGTAGTTCATTCTCTCATAAATATCGCATAACCGGCTGTAATCTCTCTTAAACATTTCCATATAAGCTCCCACGTGGTGAGCGAGAGTCACCGGCTGTGCCTTCTGTAGATGTGTAAAACCAGGCATAAAGGCGTCAATATTGTCTTTCATGATCTGATGGAGCGTTTCCATCAGTTCTTTTACAAGACTTTTGATTTCCGTGAGTTCATCTCTTGTATATAATTTCATATCCAGAGCCACCTGGTCGTTGCGGCTGCGCCCCGTGTGAAGTTTCTTGCCGGCATCGCCGATCCGGTCGATCAGATTCGCTTCCACAAAGCTGTGGATGTCTTCGTACTCACTGGTGATTTCAATTTTTCCATTTTCAATATCATCTAAAATGCCGTTCAGGCCGTCGATGATCTGATCACGTTCTTCTTCCGTCAGGACTCCTGTACTGGCGAGCATCGTCACATGGGCGATGCTTCCCTGAATATCCTGCTTGTAAAATTTCTGATCAAAAGAAATAGAAGCATTGAAATTGTATACTAACTGGTCTGTTTCCTTTGTGAAACGACCGCCCCATAATTGTGCCATAAATCAAATCCTCTTTTCTATTAGTTTCGCTCTTTGCGGTTGTCTGTATGCTTTCTACATTTTACACGATATGGGAGAAATTTGCCATATAATTTTGATTTTCTTAAGAATATATAAAAACAGAAAGGCGCACAATAAGGGAAGAAAAAAGCACAGGTGGGATTATGGGAAAAAGATTACAGGTAGAAAAATATATCATATTGTTTGCAATAGGCGGAATGGCCTACTTTTTTTTGGAAGTGCTCGTCCGGGGATACTCCCATTACACGATGTTTTTGTGCGGAGGAGCCTGTTTTGTGTGCTGCGGGCTTTTGAATGAAAATAAAAAGGTGAAGATGAGCTTCCTCAGTCAGATGGTGCTTTCGTCTCTGATTATTACAGTGCTGGAACTGATCACCGGACTGATTGTAAATATATGGCTGAAAATGGATATCTGGGATTATTCCAGTCTCCCGTACAATTTCAAAGGTCAGATTTGTCTGCTGTATTCCTTTTTCTGGTTTCTTGTTTCCAGCGTTGCCATTGTAATGGACGATCTTCTGCGGTACAAACTGTTTAATGAAGAAAAACCCCACTACAAATTTTTATAAATATCATCTGCAGAGCTATCGACAGAAAACAGATTGTCTGTTATGGTAAAAGAAAAACTAAGGAGGAAAGTTATGAAATATATTGCGGCCGGAGGACCGGATGTGAAGGCGTCCGCGGTGATTCAGGGGTGCATGAGGATTGACGCCCTTACTCAGAACGAACTGGACGCCCTGATCAAAAATGATCTTGAGCTGGGAATTAATTTCTTTGACCATGCAGATATTTACGGCGACGGTATCTGTGAAGAAAAATTCGGACAGATTCTGAAGGTGGAACCATCTCTGAGAGATAAGATTATTCTTCAGTCAAAATGCGGGATTGCAAAGGGCGAAAAGAACAATTATTTCGATTTTTCAAAAGAATATATCATTGGGGCGGCAGAGGCAAGCCTGAAACGGCTTGAGACGGATCATCTGGATTATCTGCTCCTGCATCGTCCGGATGCGCTTATGGAGCCGGAAGAAGTGGCGGAAGCATTTGATCAGCTGGAAAAACAGGGAAAAGTTCTTAAGTTTGGTGTCAGCAATCAGAATCCAATGCAGATCGAACTCTTAAAAACCTGTGTAAAGCAGCCGTTAAAAATCAATCAGATGCAGTTCAGTGTGGCTCATTCCTGCATGGTCAGCGAAGGTATGCAGGTAAACACCATGTTTGACGGAGGAATCTGTCGGGATGGAAGCATTCTTAATTATGCAAGGATACATAAGATTACGATTCAGTGCTGGTCTCCGTTTCAGTATGGCGCCATCGAGGGTACTTTTATGGGGAATCCGGATTATCCGGAAGTCAATGAAGCGCTGCAGGTAATCGGAAAGAAATATGGAATTACGGACAGCGCGGCTGCAGTCGCATGGATCCTGAGGCATCCGGCGGATATGCAGGTAATCGCAGGAACCTGTAATCAGAAGAGGATGAGAGATATTGTAAAAGCCTGTGATGTAAAACTCAGCCGGGAGGACTGGTACTGGGTTTACAAAATGGCGGGAAATGTGATACCATAGACAAATGAAAAGGGGCAGAAAACATGAAAATAAGCAAAAATTTAAAGAAAATCATCATTGCTCTCATCATCGTCGGCGTATGCGTGGTATTGTTTTATCCGTTTACGTTTGAAAGATACATACGGAATAAGCAGAAGGTGCAGATTGCTGTCATGGATTCCATGTCTCAGACATCCGGAGACAAAGGAAACACTGTGACATATGAAGCCGGAACGGAAGAATTTCAGAAAATCCGGGAAATCCTGGCAGATTATCAGTATCACCATACGATCAAAAGCTTTATCAATAATCCTCAGCTCAGCGGGGATCCAGATGAATTTATCATGCTGGTGATGGAAAATGACAGTCTGATCCTGACCAATGGAGGAGAAATCCTGATCAATGGGAGATTGTACCGGATCGGATATGGGGACGGTGCCAGGGCCCAGAAAATGATAGATGAGATCAAGGCAGTCATGGAATAAGGAGAACCTGTCCGGGTTCCATAGAATACAGGAGGAAAGAACATGGGAAAAGTAATATTAACAGGTGACCGGCCGACGGGACGCCTTCATGTGGGGCATTATGTAGGATCCCTGCGCAGAAGGGTGGAATTGCAGAATTCCGGCGAGTACAGTGATATTTATATTATGATCGCGGACGCCCAGGCGCTGACAGACAATGCGGAACACCCGGAGAAAGTCCGCCAGAATATCGTTGAGGTGGCGCTGGATTATTTATCTGCGGGAATGGATCCGGAGATAACGACGATTTTTATTCAGTCCATGATACCGGAACTTTTTGAAATGACAGCATATTATATGAATCTGGTAACGGTGTCCAGACTCCAGAGAAATCCTACGGTAAAAAATGAGATTCAGATGAGAAACTTTGAGGCCAGCATTCCGGTGGGATTCTTCACATATCCGATCAGCCAGGCCGCCGATATTACGGCGTTCCAGGCCAATACGGTTCCGGTAGGAGAAGACCAGATGCCAATGATCGAACAGACCAGAGAGATTGTCCATAAATTTAATACGGTATATGGCGAGGATGTTCTTGTTATGCCGGAAATCCTTCTTCCGGACAACGATGCCTGCAGACGTCTGCCGGGCATCGATGGAAAAGCAAAGATGAGTAAATCATTGAATAACTGCATTTATCTGGCAGATACGGAAAAAGAGGTACAGCAGAAGGTAATGTCCATGTTTACGGATCCGAATCATATTAAGATCACAGATCCCGGAAAAGTAGAAGGCAATACGGTATTTACATATCTGGATGCGTTCTGCAAAGATGAGTATTTTGAAGAATACCTTCCGGATTATGCAAATCTGGAGGAACTCAAAGATCACTACCGCCGGGGAGGACTTGGTGATGTGAAGATCAAGAAGTTTTTAAATAAAGTTCTTCAGGAAGAATTAAGCCCGATCCGAGAGAGAAGAGCTTATTGGGAGAGCCGGATTCCGGAAGTCTATGAAATCTTAAAAAGCGGAAGTGAGAAAGCACAGAAAGTAGCGGCAGAGACATTGAAGAAAATGCGTGCGGCAATGAAAATCAATTATTTCGATGACAGTGCTTTGATTGCGGAACAGATCAAAAAATATCAGGAGTCATAAAATGCACAGAGAATTTGCAGAAGATGTCAGCCGGATTGCTGCTTTTCTTGCGAAGAGAGACGTCAGCCGTCTGACCAGAGAAGCATTGCAGGAAACATATGGAATCGAACAGCCGGCTGTCCTGTTGGTATTTGGAAACGATCTTCCTTACGTGGCGGAGGCCGCGTCAAAGGCGTTTCAGACAGGAATCGCTGAAAAGATGATCTTTTGCGGGGGAATCGGCCATTCCACGAAACGGCTCCGGGCGGCGGTGGCTGCTTCGCAGCGGTACCCATGGAGCCTGCAGGTCATTGACCAGTTATCAGAAGCAGAGATTTACCGGATGATCGCCTGTGACCTATATCAGATTCCGGCAGAGAAGATCCTGCTTGATACGCAGTCAGCCAACAGCGGAGAGAATGCGCAGAACGGTCTTGCTGTTATGGAAGCACACGGACTGGAGGATTTTCCTGTCATTTTAATGCAGGATCCTCTGCTGCAGAGGAGAGCAGAGGCTTCGTTCCGATTCTATGCAGGAGACAGAACGATGATCAGCTATGCGCCCTTTCTTCCGGTTTTGAATGAAGACGGCAGGATGAAAGAGGAGATTCCCTGTTTATGGGACAGAGACAGGATGCTGGAATTGCTGTTCGGAGAAGTGATAAGGCTCAGAGATGATGAAAACGGCTATGGACCAAGAGGAAAAGGATTTATTGTTCATGTTGAGGTTCCGGAAGAAATAGAGACGGCATATGCCAGGCTGAAAAATACACATCCGGAGATTAGCAGAGACATGATTTAAAAATTACATAACCGGCGAATGGATGGCTGGTCAGATTTGGATGAAAAAGCGGAGAATCCTGCAAAGCAGGATTCTTTCTTTTTTGGCTAAAATATACTTGACCTTGGACTTACTCCAGACCTTATAGTTAGAAAAAAGGAGAAAGAAGGGAGAAGAATATGTTTTATCCACAATTATTCAGGTCTGGTAAAATTGGAACGATGGAAGTTAAGAACCGGATTGTTATGCCTGCTATGGAAGTTCTTGCTGCGGGATTTTCAGATGCTATTTTTGCCGGAAAGGTCGAGGAAATCTATGAGTACGAAAGAGAACAGAAGCATTGGAAAGTGGGCCGCTTGGAGGATTCCTCTGCGATTATATAGGAATCTGCATTGGCTCTCTGGCCGCTTTTGGACTGGCAAAATATTACGGCAGACCGATTCTCGGCAGATTGTTTTCGGAAAAGCAGATTCACAAATATGACCGATGGACCCGGGAAAACGGAAGATTTCTGAAAATGTTTGCGGCGGCGATTTTCTTTCCGGTGGCTCCGGATGATTTTTTGTGCTATCTCGCCGGAACAACAGAAATGACCTGGAAACAGTATGTCAGGTATTCAACGATATGCAGCATACGATTCTTGCAGATCAGGAGCAGCGCACCAAAAACGAGAAGGCAAGAACGGATATGGCGGCGGGAATTTCTCATGATCTCAGGACGCCGTTGACGTCGGTTCAGGGATATATCAAGGGTGTTCTGGACGGTGTGGCGGATACGCCGGACAGGAAAAATATGTATCTTAAGACTGCCTATGAATCTACGGAGGAAATGAATGTCCTTTTTCAGAAGCTGTTTGATTTTTCCAGAATGGAGAGCGGACAGATGCCGTTTCATATGGTATCTGTGGATCTCGGGGAATTTACGGTATCCTGTGTGGCGCAGAAAGAAGCGGTCATGGATCCTGAAAATGCAGAGTTTACAATGGAACAGGATCCCGCATGGATTCCGGAAGTCATGCTGGATGTGGATCAGGTAAGACGCATTTTTGACAATCTTCTGGAAAACAGTTTAAAATATGCCATGGTCCGGCCGGTGAGAATCCAGATCCGTCTCAGCTGATCGCCAGAGTGCGTTCTCATCTGAAACGGTACGCCCGTCTGACGGCTGACAGGGACAAAGGAGACGGAAACAGGAAGAACCCGGATCAGATTGTTGTGGGAGATTTGATCATCGAACCGAAAACATGGAAGGTGTGGAAAAAGGGAAAAGAGATCAGACTTCCCAACCGGGAGTTCAAGCTGCTTTGTTTTCTGGCGGAGAATCCCAATATTGTTTTTTCCAAGGAGCAGTTATTTGAAAAAATATGGGGATATGATTATATATCGGATGCGGCCACCGTATCGGTACATATTAACCGTCTGAGGGAAAAGATAGAAGAAGATGCGAGAAATCCTCAGATTATAGAAACTATCTGGGGAGCGGGATACCGCTGAATCAGATGTAAAAAGAGGTCAGACAGGAAAGAAGAAACCGCTGCAGACAGAATCTGTTTTGCAGCGGTTTCTTTCTATAACTATGTAGCTGTAGTGTGTTAGCTATTTCTGGTTTTCTTCTGCTTCTTTCATCTTCATAGCGCGGACTTTCAATGGAAGACCGAACAGAGTGATGAATCCTTCTGCGTCATGGTGGTCATATAAGTCACCGGTTGTGAAGGACGCAAGAGATTCACTGTATAAAGAATATGGAGAAGATGTTCCGGCTTTGATGATATTTCCTTTGTATAATTTGAATTTGACTTCTCCTGTTACATATTCCTGTGTGGATTCTACGAATGCCTGGATGGCTTCACGGAGAGGAGTGAACCATTTTCCTTCGTATACAACCTGAGCCAGTTTGTTGCCCATATCTTTCTTTACTTCCATGGTAGCGCGGTCTAATACCAGCTCTTCCAGCTGAGCGTGCGCTTCCATTAAAATTGTTCCGCCAGGAGTCTCATAAACGCCGCGGGATTTCATCCCTACCACACGATTTTCTACGATATCAACAATACCGATTCCATGCTTTCCTCCAAGTTCATTTAACTTGCGGATAATGTCGGATACTTTCATTTTTTCTCCGTTGATGGAAGTCGGGATACCTTTTTCGAATGTCATTGTTACATATTCTCCTTCGTCCGGAGCTTTTTCAGGAGAAACTCCGAGAACAAGAAGGTGGTCATAATCCGGTTCATTGGCCGGATCTTCCAGTTCCAGACCTTCATGGCTGATATGCCATAAGTTACGGTCACGGCTGTAGCTCTGGTCAGCGGAGAATGGAAGGTCAATGCCGTGAGCTTTGCAGTATTCAATCTCAGATTCGCGGGAATCCATGTTCCATTTGTCATCTCTCCATGCGGCGATGATCTTCAGGTCTGGAGCCAGGGCTTTGATTCCAAGCTCAAAACGGATCTGGTCATTACCTTTTCCTGTTGCTCCGTGGCAGATCGCAGAGGCGCCTTCTTTTCTTGCTACATCAACCAGTGCTTTTGCGATTCCCGGACGCGCCATGGAAGTACCGAGAAGGTATTTGTTCTCATATACAGCGCCTGCCTGTACGCAAGGCATGATATAGTCGTCACAGAATTCATCTGTGATATCTACGATATATAATTTGGAAGCGCCTGAATATTTTGCTCTTTCTTCCAGTCCGTCTAATTCTTCTTCCTGTCCGCAGTCAACGCAGCAGCAGATGACTTCATAATCATAGTTTTCTTTCAGCCAGGGAATGATCGCTGTGGTATCAAGTCCTCCGGAATAAGCTAAAACAACTTTTTCTTTCATTTTATATGTCCTCCTAAGTAAATAAGTAATTGTCTGTCTAATAATATACGTGATATGGGAAGGTTTTGCAAGGACTTTTTTCATTTTGAATGAATATTTATAAAAAAAGAATGAATAAAATGAAAAATAAGCGTATATTTATGCAAAAGTATTGCATATTTTCGGTTTCGGTTGTATACTTAGGAACAATTGATGATAAAATTATAAAGAAAGCGCAGGGATGAGAAATATGATAAAAGCAGGAATCATTGGATCAACCGGATATGCGGGTCAGGAACTGGTAAGACTGCTGATGCAGCACAAAGACGCGGAAATTGTCTGGTACGGTTCAAGAAGTTATATAGATCAGAAGTACTACGATGTCTTCCATAATATGTTTGAGATTGTGGAGGACAAGTGCCTGGATGATAATATGGAAGAACTGGCAGAGAAAGCGGACGTTGTATTTACCGCAACCCCTCAGGGACTGTGCAGTTCCCTCGTATCAGAAGAGGTTCTTTCAAAGACAAAGATCATTGACCTCAGTGCTGATTTCAGGATCAAAGATGTGAACCGCTATGAAGAATGGTATGGACTGAAACATCAGAGCCCGGAATTTATCGCAGAGGCAGTATACGGATTGTGTGAGATCAACCGTGAGGATATTAAGAAAGCGAGACTGATCGCCAATCCGGGATGCTATCCGACATGCTCTGCATTATCCATTTATCCGATGGCAAAGGAAGGGCTGATCGACATGAACAGTATCATTATTGACGCCAAATCCGGCACTTCCGGAGCAGGACGGGGAGCGAAAGTCAACAACCTCTATTGTGAAGTCAATGAAAATATCAAGGCATACGGAGTAGCGACCCACCGTCATACACCGGAGATCGAAGATCAGTTAAGCTATGCGTCCGGGGAGAAAGTTGTACTGAATTTCACTCCGCATCTGGTGCCGATGAACCGGGGCATCCTGGTGACAGCATATGCTGATCTGAAAAAAGACGTATCTTATGAAGAAATCAGGGAAATTTATGATTCTTATTATAAAGAAGAGAAGTTTGTGAGAGTTCTTGAGAAAGATGTATGTCCGGAAACCCGATGGGTGGAGGGCAGCAATTATGTGGACGTAAACTTCAAGATCGATCAGAGAACGGGACGCATCATTATGATGGGAGCCATGGATAATCTTGTGAAAGGCGCGGCAGGACAGGCGGTTCAGAATATGAATCTGATGTTTGGACTGGACGAAGCAGAAGGACTGGAATTAGTGCCGATGTTCCCGTAATCGTTCCGGGCTGAAAGCCCACAGCATGAAAAGTATACATAGAAAGGAATCACAGAATATGAAGATAATCGATGGGGGAGTGACTTCCCCGAAAGGCTTTCTGGCAGCGGGAATCCGCGCTGGAATCAAGCCGGGCAGTGAAAAGAAAGACATGGCGGTGATCTACAGTGAGGAGCCGGCTGTTCTTGCGGGGACTTTTACGAGAAATATCGTAAAAGCGGCGCCGGTTAAATGGGATCAGAAGCTGGTAAAAGAACAGGGTGCCATTCGCGCGGTTGTTGTGAATACGGGAATCGCCAATGCCTGTACCGGAATAGAAGGATATGAAAATACAAAAAAGGAAGCGGCCCTGGCAGCAGAACTGTTTGGCATCCGGCAGGAAGAAGTAGCCGTCGGCTCCACAGGGGTCATTGGCCAGCAGCTGCCGATGGAGGTCATCGAAGAAGGAATCCGCCGTCTGGTTTCGGCTATTTCCCATGACCGTCAGAGCAGCAGGGATGCGGCAGAAGCAATCCTTACCACAGATACCAAGTCCAAAGAAGCAGCGGTTTCAGTGGAAATCGGCGGAAAAGAAGTCATCATCGGAGGAATCTGCAAAGGTTCCGGCATGATTCACCCGAATATGGGAACCATGCTTGGATATATTGCTACAGACGCAGCCATTGAGCAGGAAATCCTGCAGGAAATGCAGAAGGAAATCGTGGAAGATACTTTCAACATGATTTCCGTGGATGGAGACACCTCCACCAATGATACGGTTCTCGTTATGGCAAATGCCATGGCAGGCAACGAAAAGATTCAGGAAAAAAATGAAGATTATGAAATCTTTAAAGAGGGACTTCTCTATGTAAACCGGGAACTGGCAAAACAGATTGCCGGGGACGGAGAAGGCTGCACCAAATTGTTTGAAGTCTGTGTGGAAGGCGCAGATACCAGAGAAAATGCGAAGATCCTGAGCAAATCCGTAGTGACATCCAGTCTTACCAAGGCTGCGATTTACGGAAGAGACGCCAACTGGGGAAGAATTTTATGCGCCCTTGGATATTCCGGAGTGGATTTTGATCCGGAAAAAGTAGATATTGCGTTTGAGAGTGCGGCCGGGACGATCGATATTGTAAAAGACGGCATTGCCGCCGATTATTCAGAGGATGAAGCGACAAACATCCTGTCCGAGGAGAAAGTGACCGCCCGGATCAATGTCCATAACGGTGAAGAAGAAGCAACTGCGTGGGGATGCGATCTGACCCATGATTATGTGAGCATCAACGCAGATTACAGATCATAAATAACAGAGATTGAAGGAAGAAGGAGAAAAAATATGAATCAGGCAGAACAGATCGAACAGTCAAAACAGAAGGCGGAGGTATTAACAGAAGCGCTTCCGTATATCCGCCGCTTTAATAACTGCTATGTTGTCGTAAAGTACGGCGGAAGCGCAATGAAAGATAAAGAACTGCAGAAAAGCGTGATCCGGGATGTGGCGCTGCTGAAGCTGATCGGAATGAAACCGATCATTGTTCACGGCGGCGGAAAAGAAATCAGCAAATGGGTCCGCATGTCCGGAAAAGAACCGGAGTTTTATCACGGACTGCGTGTTACGGACAAAGATACCATGGAAGTTGCGGAAATGGTATTGTTTAAAGTAAATCAGGAACTGGTTGCCATGATGGCGGAAGCCGGAGTCAAGGCTGTTGGACTGTCCGGAAAAGACGCGGAGATGATCCATGTAACGAAGAAGGAAGTGCCGGGAAAAGACCTTGGATATGTAGGAGAAGTCAAAAAGGTTGACACAGAACTTCTGGAGGCCCTGATTCAGGATGACTTTGTTCCGGTTATTTCACCGATCGGGCTGGGCGATGACTTTGAGCCGTATAATATCAATGCCGATGACACAGCCTGTGCGGTAGCATCCGCGCTGAATGCGGAGAAACTGGTATTCCTTACAGATATTGAGGGTGTATTTGTAGATCCGGAGGACAAATCCACTCTGATCTCCGAGATGGATCTTGCCCAGGCAAGAGAATTTATTGCCCGCGGCGTTGTAGGAGGCGGAATGCTCCCGAAACTTCAGAATTGTATTGAAGCTATTGAAAACGGCGTTGCCAGAGTCCATGTACTGGACGGAAGAGTTCCGCACTGCCTGCTTCTTGAGTTCTTTACGGAAAAAGGTGTCGGAACAGCAATCTTAAAAGAACCATTATTCTAGGAGGCGTTTTATGAATCAGAAAGAATATATCCAGCAGGGAGAGGAATACATATTAAAAACATACAACCGGTATCCGGTGGTTTTGGAAAAAGGAGAAGGGGTTTTTCTATATGACGTGGAAGGCAAGAAATACCTTGACTTTGGAGCCGGAATCGCAGTATTCGCTCTTGGATATGGAAATAAGGATTATAATGATAAGCTGAAGGAGCAGATCGATAGGCTGATTCACACATCCAATCTTTTCTACAATGTTCCGGCGGTAGAAGCTGCCAAAAAAATCGTGGAAGCTTCCAAAATGAAAAAAGTATTTTTCACCAACAGCGGAACAGAAGCCATTGAGGGGGCGCTTAAAGTAGCCCGGAAATACGCGTACAACAAGGATGATTCCAAAGATTACGAATTTATTGCCATGGATCAGTCCTTCCATGGAAGAAGCCAGGGAGCCCTTGCGGTGACAGGAAATGCCCATTATCAGGACGGATTTATCCCGAAAGAATTCCGGGCAGTATTTGCCAGATTCAATGATCTGGATGACGTAAAGTCCAAGATTACAGATAAAACCTGTGGGATTATCTGCGAGGTTGTACAGGGTGAAGGAGGAATCTATCCGGCTGATCCTGATTTCCTGAAGGGATTAAGAGAAATCTGTGATGAAAAAGATATTCTGCTGATTTTTGATGAA
This sequence comes from Candidatus Anaerostipes avistercoris, assembly GCA_019119895.1. Taxonomy (GTDB): domain Bacteria; phylum Bacillota; class Clostridia; order Lachnospirales; family Lachnospiraceae; genus Anaerostipes; species Anaerostipes avistercoris. The sequence continues at coordinate 27,027 of DWWD01000021.1, forward strand.
ATCCAGTGCGGTATGGGAAGATGCGGTTCCCTGTTTGCTCACGATCTATATGGAGTAAAACCGGATGTTATGACGCTTGCCAAGGCGCTGGGATGCGGAGTGCCGGTAGGAGCCTTTGTAGTCAATGACAAAGCGGACGGAGCGCTGGTGCCGGGAGATCATGGAACGACATACGGAGGCAATCCGTTTGCATGTGCGGCGATCAATGCGGTATTTGAGCAGTTTGAGAAAAAGAAACTGCCGGAACACGCGAAAACGGTCGGAGAATATCTCTGGGATCAGCTGGAACAGATTAAAAACCAGTACGATTTTATCACGGGACACCGCGGAATTGCCCTGATGCAGGGACTGGAGCTTGCGGCAGAAAAACAGGCGGGAAAAGTCGTAAGCGCGGCTCTGGAGAAGGGGCTGATTCTTATGACGGCAGGAAACAATGTTTTAAGATTTGTGCCGCCGCTGGTTATCGAAGAACACGATGTGGATGAGATGATAAAGATTTTAAAAGAAGTGCTGGATGAGGCATAATAAGAGATGAATAGAAAAAGCTTTCATGGAAAAACTAAGGGTAATATAGTTTGGAAATGGAGGCTTTTTTTATGTTTGGTTTTATCATTGCGCTGATCTCTGGGGCGCTGATGAGTATCCAGGGAGTGCTGAATACAGAAGTAACAAAGCAGAGCAGTACATGGACAACCAGTTCTTTCGTGCAGTTTACCGGATTTCTGGCCTGCATCCTCATATGGGCGGCAGCAGAACATGATAAAAGTTTTCTTATGCTTACAAAGGTTCATCCCAGGTATCTCCTTTTGGGAGGCGTCATTGGGGCGGCCATTACATTTACTGTGATCAAAAGTGTAAGTGCGCTGGGACCGGCACAGTCCGCCATGCTGATCGTGGCGTCACAGGTGGTCGTTTCCTATCTGATCGAGGTGTTCGGTTGGTTTGGAACAGAGAAAACAGGCTTTCAGTGGATCAGGCTGATCGGCGTGATTTTGTTTGTTGCAGGGCTTGTAATATTTAAATGGAAATCGTAAATATCTCTTGTAAAGTATTATTATTTTCGATACAATAGTAAGAGATTTACATGTTCAAAGCTCTTTGCGGCGGCCGGGAGGTATAACGTTGTTTCAAAGAGTCCGAACCATATGTTTTATATTGATTTTGATGTTCACCGTACCAGTGGGATGTTCTTCTGATGCCAGTGTTGAAGTTCTGGAAGACAGAGAGACGAAGGAGGAAGCAGGCAGTACCGCTTCTTCCCGGGAGAAAATCTTTGTCTACATCTGCGGCCAGGTGAAGAAGCCGGGAGTCTATGAGTTTTCTTCCGGAGACAGAATCGTGGCCGCTGTGAAAGCGGCTGGAGGCTTTACTTCCGAAGCATCCCAGGAGAGTATCAACCAGGCAGAGAAGATGAAGGACGGACAGCAGATTTATGTTCCGTCCAGAAAGGAATCTCAGGAAGGAGGTTCCGGACACACCCGGGAGAGTGGCAAGGATTCTGCCGGAAAAGTCAATATCAATACGGCAGGCAGAGAGGAACTGATGACTCTCTCCGGAATTGGGGAATCGAAAGCGGATGATATTATTGCTTACAGAGAAGAGCATGGTCCTTTTTCAAAAACCGAGGATATTATGAAGATACAGGGAATCAAGGAAGGAATATACAATAAGATCAAAGACAGCATTACAATATAATAATAGAGGTGTAAGAAATGAAAAAGGTATTAGTGGTTGATGATGAAAAGTTGATCGTCAAGGGAATCAAGTTCAGCCTGGAACAGGATGAGATGCAGGTTGACTGTGCCTATGACGGGGAAGAAGCGCTGGAGAAAGCAAAAGCGAATGTATATGATATTATTCTCCTGGATGTCATGCTTCCCGGGCTGTCCGGATTTGAAGTGTGCCAGGCAATCCGCGAATTTTCGAATGTTCCGATCATCATGCTGACGGCAAAAGGTGAGGATATGGACAAGATTCTCGGATTGGAATACGGGGCAGATGATTATATCACGAAGCCTTTTAATATTCTTGAAGTGAAAGCCAGGATCAAAGCGATCATGAGGAGAACTGCCCATCATGACGCGCCTGTGCAGGAAGAACCGAAAGTTGTGGAATACCGGGGATTGAAAGTTGACTGCGAAAGCCGCAGGGTTCACGTTCACGGTAAGGAAGTGAATCTGACGGCAAAAGAGTTTGATTTGCTGGAGCTGCTGGTATTCCATCCGAATAAAGTATACAGCCGGGAGGATCTGCTGAATACCGTATGGGGGTATGATTATCCTGGAGATGCCAGAACCGTGGATGTACATATCAGAAGGCTCAGAGAAAAGATTGAGACTAATCCGGGAGTGCCGGATTATGTACATACCAAGTGGGGGGTAGGTTATTATTTCCAGGGATAAGCGCCAGAAGAAGAAACGGTTCGCTTTTCTGGGCAGTATGAAGTTTACCATCTTCATATCTGTCTTTGCGCTGTCTGTGCTTATTTCTGTGCTGTTCAGCAAGTTTCTGAATGATGCTTACAATGAGAAAGCATTTAATCAGAAGGTGGACAGTGTGGAAGCGCAGTGCAGATGGCTGGCAAATCAGGTGGTCGGAGTAGATTTTATCCTCAATGACAGTTCGAATGCTCTGTCATCTCAGACCAATGAGCTGGCAGCCAGTATGAACGGGCGAATCATCATCATTAAGAAGAATTACAAGATCATCAAAGATACCCATACGGATTTTCAGGAAAAATATTTCCTGAACAACGATGTTCTGCGGATCATGGAAGGCAGAGAAGAGCGAATTGTGAATGAAGAAGGAGACTATATTGAGATTATGTGTCCGATTTATTCTGCCGGGTCAGAAGACGGGGAAGTTTTCGGAGCGGTGATCGCCACAGTGCCGAGGGACGATCTGATGGCAGCCGGTATAGAGATGGAGCAGCGGAGAAATATGCTTCTGGTGGCTTTCATCATTGTCGGACTTACTTTTTCTGTGATTTTAAGCTATCTGCTGACCAGAGACTTGAAAAAGATACAGCATGATGTGAATTTTATTGCCATGGGACATGAAGATGAAACCATCAGGGAAGTCGGATTCCTGGAGATACGTAGGATCGTATCCAGATTTAATGAGATTCTGGGCAGGATGCAGGTTCTGGAGGATTCCAGAAAGGAATTTGTATCCAATGTCTCCCATGAATTGAAAACGCCGATGACATCCATGAAAGTGCTGGCAGATTCTCTGCTGCAGCAGGGAGATCAGGTGCCGGCGGAATTGTACCGGGAATTCATGTCTGATATGGTCAAGGAGATTGACAGGGAGAATGTCATTATTTCCGACCTGCTTTCACTGGTAAAGATGGATAAGAAGGCATCGAAACTGGAAATTTCCAATGTGGATATTAACGAACTGCTTCAGATTATCATGAAGAGACTGAAGCCGATCGCGGCTCAGAGAAATATAGAACTGATCTTCGAAAGTTTCCGTCCGGTGACGGCGGAAATCGATGAAGTGAAGCTGACCCTTGCCCTTTCCAACCTGATCGAAAATGGAATCAAGTATAATAAGGATAATGGATATGTGCGGGTCAGCGTCAATGCAGATCACAAGTATTTTTATGTGAAGGTTGCCGATAACGGCGTCGGTATTCCGGAAGACTGTCAGGATCGTGTCTTCGACAGATTCTTCCGTGTGGATAAAGCACGATCCAGGGATACGGGCGGTACCGGGCTCGGTCTTTCCATTACACAGAATGCAGTGCTGATGCATAAGGGTGAAATCAAACTTTACAGCAGATTAGGGGAAGGAACGACGTTTACCGTGCGAATTCCGCTGAAATACAATGCGTAGGAGGGAGTCATGAAGAAAAAAGCAGGAATCATCTTCTTGTGCTGTCTGTGTCTTGCGCTGTTATTTGGCGGGTGCTCCGGTCAGAAAAAGGAACAGACCGACAGCAGCGAAGAAGGAACGGCAGTTTACTACTCAAATGAAAGCTGTACCCGTCTGGTCTCTGTGTCCAGGAATATCGATCTGGCAGACGACCCGCAGGAGAATTTGGAGACTCTGCTGAGAGAGATGAAAAAAGTCAGCAGAGACAGCGAGTATAAATCTGCGATACCGGACGGCGTGATCATCAACAGCGCAGTGGTGACGAACAACATCGTCACGGTGGATTTTTCGACCGGATATAATAAACTGGAAGAAAATGAGGATTTGATCTGCAGGGCAGGCATCGTATATACACTGACTCAGATAGATGGCATTAATTATGTATCATTTTCTGTTTCGGGAAAAGCGATGCTTGATACAGACGGAAAAGCCGTCGGAGCATTGGGGCGCGACAGCTTTGTTTTCGGGGAACTGCCGATGGATTAAAATATGAAAAAAAGACCAATTGTATTATTTTTTGCCGGGTGTCTATCCGGTATGGCCGCTGTCTGGAATGATAACGTTCCGGCAGCGGTTTTTTACTGCCCTGCGGTTCTGGGATTCTGGATTTTTTGGATCCGGTCGCACCGGAGATACCTGATCGGGCTGGGAGGAATGCTGCTTGGGATTGTGCTGCTTTTCGCACAGCGTCAGACAGCGGACCGGGAAATTCAGTTTGTCGAACAGAAGAAACCGGAGACGGTATCAGGAGAAGTTCTGCAGATATCAGAAACAGAAAAAAGCATGGCGTACCGGATCCGGCAGCCGGGGCTGGATGGCGATGTTATGCTGTATGATACCAGCGGCGTCAGGATAAAGGCCGGAGATCAGATCACGGCGGAGGCAGAAATCAAAGTGCAGGAGGAAGCGGCAAATCCCGGGCAGTTTTCCGCAAAGAATTATTATTTTGCCAGGGGTATCTATTACAGGGCTTTTGCCCGGGAAATCGAAGTAACAGGCCACAGGAAACGGAAATTTTTGGAAATACTGGAGACGTCCAGACTGTGGGTCGGGAAACAGATCAGAAGACAGTACGAGGGGGAGGCTGCGGATTTCATTCAGGGCATGATCCTGGGTGATAAAAGCGGACTGGATGAGGAGCGCAAAGACGATTTCAGAGAAAGCGGGCTGATCCATCTGCTGGCGGTTTCCGGCCTTCATATTTCTCTGGCAGGGAGAAGCCTTTACCGCTTTCTGAGAAGAATAGGAATCGGTTTCTGCATCAGTTCTCTTCTGGGATTTGCCGCGGCCGTATATTACGGGATGCTGACGGGAGCATCGGTTTCTTCTGTGCGGGCGGTGCTGATGCTGGGCATTTATTTTATATCACAGATACTGGGAAAGAGTTATGATCTGTTGTCTTCCGCCGCCATGGCCGGCACAGGAATCCTGCTGAGTCAGCCGTTTTATTTTGGAGATACAGGATTTCTCCTGTCCTTTTGTGCGGTGATCATCATTGGCTGTATCGGACAGAAGCGGGGAAAGAAGAGCAGTATCGGAAAGAAAATATGGGAGAAAATCTGGTTTCCCCTGAAACTTCAGACAGGGATGCTGCCCCTTACGATCTATATACAGTATGAGACGCCGGTTTTTTCTTTTCTGGCAAATGCCGCTGCAGTTCCGCTGGCATCTGCAGGGTTTTTCGCGGCTCTGGTTTCCATCTGGCTGCCGCCTTTCGTTCTGCATAAAGTGATCGGAGGAATATTCTGGCTGGTACTCCGGATCTCTGAGCTGGAATACGGAATGATCACCGTCGGGGAAGTGCCTCTGTGGTGGATTGCGGCAGGATATGCGGTTCTCTATCTTTTTATGAAACAGCAGGTGAAGCTCCCGCTTCATGTCCGGATGGGAATGATTTATGCTGGCCTTTTGTGTATGGCGGCGGTGCCGCTGCTGCGTCAGAAGAATCTTGCTTTTCTCGATGTGGGACAGGGGGACTGTATGATGGCAGATACGGCAGCGGGTATCATTGCCGTTGACGGAGGAAGCAGCAGTGTAAAAAAAACAGGCCGGTATCGGATGCTCCCATATCTTCGAAGCAGGGGAAAGCAGAAGATTACGATGGCAGTTGTTTCGCACATGGATGAAGACCATGTTTCAGGGATTCTGGAGCTTCTTGAGATGGGAAGGATCCGGTATCTGGGACTTCCCGATATTTCGGAAGACAAGGCATATCAGGAAATGAGACAGACGGCAGAACAGGCAGGAACAGAAATATTTCTGCTGTCTAAAGGAAAGACGATCAGAGGCGCGGATTTCTGCCTGGAAGTTCTGCATCCGCCGGCAGGGAGCAGTCTGGAAAAGAATGCGGCAAGTCTTGTGCTGCAGGGAGAAATTAATGGAAAACAGATACTTCTGACGGGAGATGTAGAAAAAGAGGGAGAAGAAGAACTTCTGACAGCGGGGCTTCATCCTGTGGATATTTTGAAAGCAGCTCATCATGGATCGAAAAATTCTACATTGGAAACATTTCTGGATCTGGTCAGACCAGAGACTACGGTGATTTCCTGCGGGGAAGATAATCGGTACGGGCATCCTCATAAAGAAGTGCTGGAACGGCTTTCAGAATATGGCACCAGAATATACAGGACAGACCGGGATGGTGCTGTGATTTTCCGGTGATCATTATGAGAAACTGAAAAAGCATCAGAAAAATATCAGCGATCCTATTGCGCTTTGCACAAAAGATGCCTATAATAAAGAATATAATCTGTGTTTTAAAGATAAAATCTTTAAAAACAAAAAAGGAGGATATTTTTATGTTTCATTTACCAATGGATCACATTGGACTGCACTGCAGTGATGTAGAACAGAATGCAAAATGGTATCAGGACGCCATGGGATTTACAGTTGCTGGAAAATTCCCGGGAAAAGGCGGTCACAACGTTTATTTTCTTGAGAATCCTTCTGACGGAAAGATGTATGAAATTTCTCAGAGAGACCAGCTGCCTGGAGGGGCAACCACAAGAGTGGATCATATCGCTTACCGCTCTGAGGATCTGGATGCCGACTACGCCTACTGCAAAGAGAACGGATATAAAATTGTATCTGACGGTATTGAGCTGAGCCCGAATTTCTGGGAAAAAGGTTCCCGCTGCTTTAAGATTGAAAGTCCGTGCGGTGAAGTCATTGAAATTTGCCAGAAAGTGTCATAAATGATACTTTCAAAATAAACACTCGTCCTGCCGGTCAGCAGATATCTGCTGACCGGTCAATTTTTGGGCAGAAGACCGGACTGAAAAATTATTTCTGCCTGCTGGACGTACCTTCTGTGATAGAGTATACTTAGGAGAGCAGAAATGAAGGAAAGCAGGCATACAAAACCATGAAAAAGATATTAGAGCATATTAAGACAAATACATATCCAAGATTTTATCTGTTTTACGGCAGTGAAAAATACATGATTGCTCAAATGAAGAATCAGCTGAAGAAAACGCTGGTTTCTCCGGACGACACGATGAATTATTCTTATTTTGAGGGGAAAAAAGCAGATGTGGAAGAAATTGCGGAGCTGGCAAAGACACTGCCGTTTTTCAATGACCACCGTCTGATCATTCTGGAAGATACAGGCCTTGGAAAGAAAACCAATGAAGGCTTTCTGGAGCAGCTGAAAGAGTGTGCCGATTCCACGGTGATGATCTTTATTGAAGATGACGTGGATAAGCGTTCCAAGGTTTATAAGTTTCTGAACAAAGAAGGACATGCGGTTTCTTTTGAGCCGGCCGGCGACAAGGAACTGATCCGGTGGCTGCAGTCCCTTCTGAAAAAAGAAGGAAAACAGATGTCGTCTCAGGTCATCCGCAGTTTTCTCCACCGCTGCGGATCGGATATGTTTACATTGAAAAATGAACTGGAAAAACTGATTTCCTATACGGGAGACCGTCAGGAAATCACGGTACGGGATCTGGATGAACTGACATCTTCACAGACCACCAATCAGATTTTTGTTATGCTGGAAGCCATTGCAAGAAAACAGAGAGATAAAGTTCTTACGCTGTACTATGATCTCATTGAGCTGAAGGAGTCACCTTTTGGGATCCTTGCCCTGCTGGTAAGGCAGTGCAACCAGCTGATCCAGGTGAAAGATCTGACGGATAAAAATCAGTCGAACGCAGCCATGGCCAAAGCAATGAAAGTACCGCCGTTTGTCGTGGGAAAACTGAAAGATCAGGCCAGACTGTTCCGCATGGAAACCCTTTACCGGATGACAGAGGCATGCGCAAAAACAGATGAGCAGATCAAAAGCGGACGGATCAGCGACCGGGTGGGAGTGGAGCTTTTGCTGATCGAATTCAGCGCAAAAGGAACCGAATAAATAAAAAAGAAGCCTGACGGCTGGCTTCTTTTTTTATGGGTTAATATGAAAATTTATTTATCATTAAGCTACTTTATTTACAGCTTTTGTCAGACGAGAGATTTTTCTGGAAGCTGTGTTTTTGTGGTAGATTCCTTTGGATGCAGCTTTGTTGATCTCAGCGATACATGCTTTTAATGCTTCTTCAGCTGCTGCTTTGTCAGCTGCTGCGATTGCTGCTTCTACCTTTTTCACATAAGTCTTAACTTTAGATTTGATTGCTTTGTTTCTAGCAGTTTTTGTTTCGATTACTTTAATTCTCTTCTTTGCAGATTTAATGTTTGCCAATGTGGGCACCTCCAATATGATAACATTCTTTTTTTATTTGATTCGTTTCATGATTCATCTATAGCGAGACACGGTTTAAGCCATAGACAAACATACTGTTATATTTTATAGAATCCCATATTTTTTGTCAATAACTTCATGTAAAAAAATACATAAATTTTTTGAAAAAATACAATACTAAATCAAAAAAAGGAGGCAGCCATGCAGAATCGGACAGATTTGGCACTGGAATTAAAAGAAGATGCGGAAGACCGTTCCCTGTTATCCGGAATTGAAGTAAAAACAAGAATCGACCCTCTGCATCATATCAAAGAAACGAAGATTATCATTAAAAATAAAAAAGGAGAGGAGGCTCTGGGAAAACCCAGAGGGCAGTATATTACCATTGAAACAGGTGATCTGTCCCGCAATGACATGGGATTTCACAGGGAAATGAGCGACGCCCTGTCTGCCAGCCTGCGGGAAATGATTTCCGGAGCTGACAAAATCCTGGTGGCTGGTCTGGGAAATGCGGAGGTCACGGCAGATTCCCTGGGACCGAAGGTTGTCGGCAATTTGTATATTACCCGGCATTTAAAGCGGGAAGGGCTGGTGGATGAGACCATGGAGCTGAGTGCGATTGCTCCGGGCGTTATGGCGCAGACTGGGATGGAAACCAGTGAAATTTTGGAAGCGCTGGTGGAAAAAACGAAACCGGATGTTATGATCGCAATCGATGCCCTGGCGGCGAGAAGTTCCCACCGGCTGAACCGGACCATCCAGTTAAGTGATACGGGAATCGCGCCGGGTTCCGGAGTCGGAAATCACAGAAATGAGATCACAAGGCGCACTGTAGGGATTCCGGTGCTTGCCGTGGGAGTGCCGACTGTGATTTCAGTGCCGGCCATTTTAAATGATTTTCTGGAGGAAGAAGATCAGGAAGAGGCCTGCGGGAAACTGGATCAGGAGTTTATATCCATGCATGTGACCCCGAAAAATATTGACGAGTCTATGAAAAGGATCAGCTATACTATTTCAGAAGGAATTAATGAATTGCTGCATAATCATGGAAATCGTGAATAAAATGAAAACATGGGAAAAAAGAAAAAGCGAACCATCATCCTCTGCTTTTTTTTATTTCTACTTTTCGCGGTAATCCAGACAGCAGGCAGCCGGGAATTTGCCTCAGAGGCGGTTCTCGGATATTATGACGGTCTGATGGAAGGATTTTTTCCGGCTTACCGCAATAAAAGCCAGCCCGTTTATGGGACAGTCCTGTCAAGGATGATCCGGACTTACCGGGAGGAAGTGAACCCCCTGCTTCAGTACAGCAGTGATTACCGCAAAACCACGGGGGAGGATCTGGTGTCGGGGGAATATTACTATTTTGAAGACGATGAGGACAGCGACAAGAGTGTGGAAGAGATGGCAGAGGGAACGGAAACATTTAATCTGAAACAATGGGAAAATCCGTCCTATCTGAGAAAATATATTTACCAGATTGACAGTACGACTATGGTAACCAACAGCGAGATTAACGGAAAAGAGCTGCTGAACATGGATTTAAGCCTGAAAAAAACAGATTCGCCGCAGGTTCTGATCTATCATACCCATGGAAGTGAGCAGTATAAAGACAGCCGGCAGGGAAAGAAAGAAGATACGGTCATCGGCGTGGGAGATGAGCTTGCCCGAAAATTGAAAGAAAAAGGTATCTCCGTCATTCACGACCGGAATGTTTATGATATGAGAAATGGAAAGGAGGAACGGTCCAAGGCTTATGATTACGCCGCGGATGCCATAGAAAAAAAACTGAAGAAATATCCGGGCATTAAAGTGGTGATTGATCTGCACAGAGATGGGGTGAAAGAAAGCACGCATCTTGTCACAACACAGAATGGAGAGAAAATGGCGCAGATCATGTTTTTTAACGGAGTCAGCCGGACTGCCAGCAATGGCAATCTCTCTTATCTGAAAAACTCCAATAAAAAAATGAATCTGTCCTTCAGTCTCCAGCTTCAGGCAGAAGCCATGAAACAATATCCGGGGTTTACAAGGAAAATTTACATCAAGGGATACCGCTATAATCTTCATTACCGGGGGAGAAGTCTTCTGGTAGAAGTAGGCGCCCAGAATAATACGGTCAAAGAGGCAAAAGCGTCCATGAGTTTACTTGCTGAATTATTGAATAATGTGTTATACTGAACCGTGAGTTCTGAAAGAAGAATGAGTAGACGTATTTAGGAGGAAACTTATGGCAGCTGATCAAAGTAAAATTCGTAATTTTTGTATCATTGCCCATATCGATCATGGAAAATCAACGCTGGCAGACCGTATCATACAGATGACGGGAACTCTGACAGACAGGGAAATGCAGGAGCAGGTTCTGGATAATATGGATCTGGAAAGAGAGAGAGGAATTACCATCAAATCTCAGGCAGTGAGGATCATATATAAGGCAAAAGACGGAGAGGAATATATTTTCAATCTGATTGACACACCGGGACACGTGGATTTTAACTATGAGGTATCCAGAAGCCTGGCGGCGTGCGAAGGCGCTATCCTCGTGGTAGACGCGGCTCAGGGAATTGAAGCCCAGACCCTGGCCAATGTATATCTGGCGCTGGATCATGATCTGGAAATTATGCCGGTAATCAATAAGATCGATCTGCCGAGCGCGGAGCCGGAGAGAGTAAAGGCGGAGATTGAGGATATCATCGGAATCGACGCGGAGGATGCGCCGCTGATTTCCGCCAAAAGCGGTCTGAACGTAGACCAGGTGCTGGAACAGATCGTCGAGAAGATTCCGGCGCCTCAGGGAGACCCGGACGGCCCGCTGCAGGGACTGATTTTTGACAGCATGTACGACGCGTATAAAGGCGTTATTATTTTTACAAGAATCAAAGAAGGAACGATCAGAGTCGGCACCAAAATGAAAATGATGGCGACGGGAGAATCCGCGGAAGTGGTGGAAGTCGGAACCTTCGGCGCAGGGCAGTTTCTGCCGTGTGACGAACTGACAGCCGGAATGGTAGGATATGTGACCGCAAGTCTTAAAAATGTCCAGGGGACCAGAGTGGGTGATACCATCACGGATATGGACCATCCGTGCAGTGAGCCACTGCCGGGATATAAAAAGGTAAATCCTATGGTTTACTGCGGCCTGTATCCGACGGACGGAGCCAAGTATCCGGATTTAAGGGATGCTCTGGAGAAACTGCAGCTGAATGACGCCGCGCTTCAGTTTGAGCCGGAAACTTCCGTTGCCCTGGGATTTGGATTCCGGTGCGGATTCCTGGGACTGCTTCATCTGGAAATTGTCCAGGAACGTCTGGAGAGAGAATATAATCTGGATCTTGTGACAACAGCGCCGGGCGTTATTTACCGGGTATACAAGACCGATGGAACCATGATGGAACTGACCAATCCGTCGAATCTGCCGGATCCGTCAGAGATCGATCATATGGAGGAGCCGATCGTAACGGCAGAGATCATGGTAACCTCAGAATATGTGGGAGCCATTATGGGGCTGTGTCAGGAACGAAGAGGCGTATATCTCGGCATGGAATACATTGAGGAGACCCGCGCGGTGCTCCGCTATGAACTTCCGTTGAATGAGATCATTTATGATTTCTTTGATGCTCTGAAGTCAAGATCCAGAGGGTATGCTTCTCTGGATTATGAAATGAAGGGATATGAAGAGGCACGTCTTGTGAAGCTGGATATTCTGATCAATAAGGAAGAAGTGGACGCCCTGTCTTTCATCGTACACGAAGATACCGCCTACGAAAGGGGACGGAAAATGTGCGTGAAGCTGAAACAGGAAATCCCGAGACATCTTTTTGAAATTCCGATCCAGGCGGCCATCGGAAGTAAGATCATCGCAAGAGAGACGGTGAAAGCGATGCGCAAAGACGTTCTTGCAAAATGTTACGGCGGTGATATTTCCAGAAAAAGAAAACTGCTGGAAAAACAGAAAAAAGGAAAGAAACGAATGCGTCAGGTGGGCAGCGTAGAAATCCCGCAGGAAGCATTTATGAGTGTGCTGAAGCTGGATGAAGACTAGAAAGATGGAGCTGTATATTCATATTCCATTCTGTGTAAAGAAATGCAATTATTGTGATTTCTGTTCATTTCCTGCTTCTGCAGAGCAGAAGGAAGCTTATATGAGGCAGCTGGAAGCAGAGATCAAAGCATGGGGAGCAGAGAGAAATCATCAGGAAATATCTACGGTATTCATTGGAGGCGGAACCCCTTCGTCTCTTGAGACAGAGCAGATCCGGCGTCTGATGGAAACCGTAAAAAGCGCATTTTCCGTCCTTCCGGAAGCCGAGATTACCATGGAGGCGAATCCGGGAACTGTCGATCCGGACAAGTTAAAGGGATGTCTGGAAGCAGGAATCAGCCGCATCAGTTTCGGGCTGCAGAGTATGCAGGAGGAAGAATTAAAAGACCTGGGGAGAATTCACAGCCGGGAAGATTTTCTGGCAGGATTCGAGACCGCCAGAGAAGCGGGATTTGAAAATATCAGTGTGGATCTTATGAGCGGGATTCCAAAACAGACCCTCTCTTCCTATGAAGATACCCTAAGGAAAACAGCGGAGCTGGAACCGGAACACATTTCGGCTTACAGCCTGATCATTGAGGAAGGGACGCCGTTTGCCCGGGACAAAGAATTGATACAGAGACTTCCATCAGAGGACGAGGATGTCAGAATGTATGAGATGACGGAAGAAATATTAGAAGAATATGGATATCATAAATATGAGATTTCCAATTATTCCAGACCGGGATATGAGTGCCGTCATAATCTGGGATACTGGTCGCAGATTCCGTATCTGGGAGTCGGACTGAACGCATCGTCCTATCTGGACGGAAAAAGATTTCAGCAGACGGCTTCCATGAAAGAATATATGGCACTGAAAGACTATATTCTTTCTTACAGAGAGACCAGACCGTTATCACAGGAAGAGAAAATGGAAGAATTTATGTTCCTGGGACTTCGAAAGACAGCCGGCGTGAAGGGAGAAGATTTCGTCCGCCAGTTTGGCAGAACCATGGATTCTGTTTACGGAGAAGTGATCGACACATCTGTAAAAGGCGGATGGATCGAAAGAGACCGGGACAGCATCGCACTGACAAAAAAAGGCATCTTATTCAGCAACCATGTGCTGAGCGAGTTCCTTTTATCAGAATAAAAAATAAAAACAGGATCTGATTTTGTGAATCGGATCCTGTTTTTTGGTCATAATTGAAAATAAGAGGAGTATTACGGAAGCTCCAGAAGTTTCTGGACATTGATCCGGCCCCATCCCTGATGGGATCTCGGAGTATTCAGCCGGTCACAGTTGAATTTTAATTTTTTCTTGGCGTCTTTATTGGTATAGTAAGGATATTTTTCCAGAAGCAGCGCCATTGTTCCGGAGACTACCGGGGTTGCCATGGAAGTACCGCTTTTGACGGCGTACCGGTTATGGAGGCTGCAGGAGTAAATGTTGGTGCCGGGAGCCACCACGTCAGGTTTCATGACACAGGAGCGGGTAGGTCCTCTGCCGGAATAGTGGCTGGAGAGACGGCGGCTGCCGAAGATCTTCAGGGAGTCGTCGCTGGAGCCTACGGTAATAATCTTGCGGCTGTTTCCGGGAACGGAAATGCTCTGAGGCCGCGGTCCGTGATTTCCGCCGGCAATGCAGACGATCAGGCCATCGTCCCACAGCTGATTGACATAATGAAGGATTCTGCGGCTCGTCTGATCTTCGGGAGTGTAAGGACTTCCAATGGATATGTTCACGATCCGGATGTGATAGGATCTGTGGTGGTCATGGACCCATTGAAGTCCCCGGATCAATGCGTCAGGAACGCCGTTTCCGAGAGTATTGAGCACTTTCAGGGAAACAATATGGGCCTTTGGAGCGATGCCGATGAAATAGCTTCCGGTTTTGCCTGAGGAACAGGCAATCCCTGTAATATGGGTGCCGTGTCCGTTATCGTCGTAGCATCCGTTTTTATGATGAACGAAGTCCACAAAGGCTTCGATGCGCTGGCCGGCAGGGGAAAAATCCCGGTGAGGAAAGAGACCGGTGTCCAGGAAGGCAATGCCGATCCCGTCGCCCAGGAAACCGTACTGATGAGCGAGATCCGCATGGATCTGCGCTGAAACAGATTTTATCATTTCTTTTCTCCTTTTTGTTCTATTATAGAATACGTAAAAAGTCGGAAAGGGTTTGCAGGAGAACGTATGAAATATTTAAAACAGTGGCTGCTGATTCTGTGTTTTACAGCAGCGGGGGAAGTCCTTAAAAGTATATTTCCGTTTCGGATTCCGGCAGGCATCTATGGATTGATGCTGCTTTTCATGTGTCTTGAGACGGGGATTCTGAAAAAGAAACAGATACAGGAAACAGCGTATTTTCTGATTCGTGTCATGCCGGTCATGTTTATCCCCGCTGCGGCGGGGATTACAGAGGCAGGAAAAGAGCTGGGTAATATATGGCTGCCTGCCCTGATCGCAGTCACAGCGGTTACAATGGCAGTGACTGCGGTTTCCGCATTGGCAGCACAGAAAGCTTGCCGGAAAAGGAGAGCGGAATGAATGAATTTTTTCAAAACTCCATATTTGCAGGGGCGGTGCTGACTCTGACAGCATGGGAAATCGGACAGGCCATTCAGAAAAGATATCAGTCGGTGCTTTTAAATCCTCTTTTTCTGGCAGTGATTCTGGCAGCGGGAGTGTTAAAAGTTTTTCACATCACATACGAAAATTATTATGAAAGTGCAAAATACATTTCGTATTTTCTGACACCGGCCACAGTCTGTCTTGCGATGCCTCTCTATGATCAGCTGAAACTTCTGAGACGAAATTTCAGGGCAGCGGCGGCAGGAATTGCGGCAGGAACTCTGACCAGTCTTTTTTCTGTGTTTTTGATCGCGAAAGGATTTCACCTGACGTATCAGGAGTATGTGACGCTGCTTCCAAAATCTGTTACAACAGCGATTGGTATTGAAATGTCAGAGGAAATGAGAGGAATGGTTTCTGTGACCGCGGCGGTCATCATCATGACGGGCATTTTTGGAAGCCTGACCGCTGAAATTGTGTTTAAAATATGCAGGATCAAAGAACCTGCAGCCCGTGGAACGGCTCTGGGAACGGCGGCTCATGCGGTGGGAACGGCGAAAGCAATGGAAAACGGAGGAGAAGAAGGCGCCATGAGCAGCTTTGCCCTTGTGGCATCGGGACTTGTCACTGTGGTATTTCTGCCTGCTTTTTCACTGCTGATTTGAAAAAAATGGACAGGAGCAACTCCTGTCCACCATTGTTTTAGTTAAATCCGATAAATTTCCGGGCAGCTTTGTAAATGCCGATGGTTGTTTTTCTTCCGCAATAGCCGGGAAGATTTACAGCAAACCCAACAATGCTGCGGCGGATTTTGCGATAAAGGTATTTATCCTGATCATACAGATAGCGCCATAAATCCTTCTTCATCTTGAGATGTTCTTTCTTGCCGGATTTCAGGGCGATAATAGAAGAAATGCACATAATGATAGAAAGATAATGCCGCATATATCTTGCCAGAGGTTTGCTGTCCAGTTTAAAACCGGCAAGATAATCGATCATGACCTTTGTTACATAAAACTGCTGATCGATTCTTTTGATCATATTTGCCTCATTGACAGACTGATCGTCCCTTCCGATGAAATACCGGTAGAAGTTCACATCCAGGTAATACATGGTCTTCACATAAGGAAGAGGTTTGAATACGTAGATGTTGTCCACATAGAAGGTATGTTCCGGCAGTTTCAGACCGCATTCCCGGAGAAGCGCCGTCCGGTAAATAACAGAATGCATCAGAATATACTGGCCGATCGGGAAACGCTTCACATCACTCCAGCGGAAAATCTTTTCTTTTGGGATCGCATGACGGTAATGAATGACGGTTTTGTGCTTGGCTCCCTGTTTTTCATAAACATAATTGGCAAGAAGCATGTCAAGGACCGTACCTTTTTCATGAAAACTGGAAAGAGTTTCCAGAATCTTTTCATAAGCGGCACGATTAACCCAGTCATCGCTGTCTACGACTTTCAGATAAATGCCGGACGCATTGGCGATGCCGGTATTTACCGCGCCGCCGTGGCCTTTGTTTTCCTGGTGCAGGGCACGGCAGATCGCAGGATATTTTTTTTCGTATTCATCGGCAATTTTTGCCGTATTGTCAGAAGAACCGTCATTGACGATCAGAATTTCGACTTTTTCGCCGCCTGTAAGAAGCGTATCAATACAGTGGCGCATATATTCCTGAGAGTTGTAGCAGGGTACAACAAAGGATAATAATTTCATATTCTACCTCCAAATTCTTAAAAATGATTTTGGTCATCTCCTTATTATAGATGTTTTTCAGAGAATTAGCAAAGGTTTTCCCATTCTTCGTACAATTGTTCCAGAGATTCCGTGATGGATGCCTGTTCTTCGCTCAGCTCCATCAGGCGGGAAACATCCGTTGCCACGTCCGGTGAAGCCATTTCTTCCTGGAGCTTTTCCTGACGTTCCTCCAGACGGGTAATCTCATCTTCCAGTTTCTTTATCCGGTTTTCTTTTTTGCGCTGTTGTGCCTGAAGCTCTTTTTGCTGCTGCCAGTCCAGTTTTGATTCGCTGGCGGTTGCCTCTTTGTGATCCTGTGTCTCGGAAGCAGCGGCTTCTTTTTCTTTCTGATGAAGATAATCCTGGTAATTTCCGGGATAAGAAGTAAGGCCGTCCTTTGAAATTTCCAGAATCCTTGTGGCAGTCTTGTTAATAAAATAACGATCATGAGAGACATACAGGATTGTTCCGGTATAGGAATTCATCGCGGACTCCAGGATTTCCTTGGACTGGATGTCCAGGTGGTTGGTAGGCTCATCCAGAATCAGGAAATTGGCATGGGAAAGCATCAGTTTTGCCAGGGAAACCCGTCCTTTTTCTCCTCCGCTCAGGGAGGAAATCGGCCGGAACACATCTTCTCCATAAAAGAGAAATGCGGCCAGGGTATTGCGGATTTTTGTATTGTTTAAATCCGGATATGCATCGGATATTTCATCGAAAATGGTTTTTTCGCTGCTTAAGTTATCCTGTGCCTGGTCGTAATAGCCGATGGATACGCCGGCGCCCAGCTGGATCGTCCCCCCGTTTTTGCTGATTTTTTTGCAGATAATCTTCAAAAGGGTTGTTTTTCCGGTTCCGTTGGGACCGATCAGGGCGACCCGCTCTCCGCGGAACAGTTCGCAGGACAGGCCGGCAAACAAAGGCCTGGCTCCAAAGGATTTGGAAACATCCTTCATGGTCAGGACATCATTGCCGCTGATGACTTCCGGTTCAATGGAAAGACGCATTTCACCGCGGTATTCCTGAGGTTTTTCCAGAATTTCCATTTTGTTCAGGGCTTTTTCACGGCTTTCCGCGCGCCGGATGGATTTTTCACGGTTAAACTGGCGCAGTTTCCGGATCACATCCTGCTGGTGTTTGATTTCCTGCTGCTGATTTTCATATTCTTTTCTGCGGATGGCTTTTATCTGATCCCGTTTCCGGACAAATTCTGTATAATTTCCCTGAAACAGCATGGCTTTTCCCAGCTCGATTTCCATCACCTTGTTGACAATCTTGTCGAGAAAATACCGGTCATGGGAAACGATAATCACAGCTCCCTTGTACCTGGAAAGATAGTTTTCAAGCCACTGGATCGATGCTACATCTAGATGGTTGGTCGGCTCATCCAGGAGAAGAATATCCGGATTCCTGAGCAAAAGCTTTCCAAGGGCAACGCGGGTCATCTGCCCGCCGGACAGGGTATGGACCTGCTTCTGAAAATCTTCTTCCGTGAATCCGAGTCCTTTTAATATTCCCGTCACTTCGCTTTTGTATGCGAAACCATTCATCTGTTCAAACTGATGGGTGGCGTTGGTGTACTGGTTCATTTTCTGATTCAGGGCGTCGCCTTCCAGATGCTCCATTTCATGCTCATAGGCGCGCATCTGCTGATCCAGTTCTATGATCTCTTTTTTCACAGAGAGAAGCTCATCAAAAATCGTTCGGTGGAAATCGTGCTCCTGATGCTGAGCCAGATAGCCGATGGCAGCATCCTTTTTTGTGGAAATCTCTCCCTCATCCGGGCTTAATTCTCCCACGATGATCTTCAGCAGAGTGGATTTTCCGGCTCCGTTATATCCAATAATCGCCAGGCGGTCATTTTCATTCAAATGGAACGAAATATTTTGTAAAACAGGTTTGTCTACAAATGTTTTGCAAATGTTCTGGCATGATAAAATCATAATTGACTCCTTCTTTTTGGATTGTTCCATCGAAAAGATGGCACTATGAATCAGAATATCATATTTTTGAAGAAAATGGAATATTTTCTGATAAAATGTACGGAACATATGGAAGAATACTGCCGGGATTGAGATTGACAGATATTAGACAATCTTATATAATAAAAGAAGAAAAATTATTTGGAGGAAATAACATGGGGAACTCACCAAAGAATATTTCATCGGCTGTCATTAAGCGTCTTCCAAGATATTTCCGTTACCTTGGCGTACTTAAGGCCAATAATATTACAAGGATTTCTTCGAAGGAGTTAAGTGAGCAGATGATGGTGACTGCGTCCCAGATCCGTCAGGATCTGAATAATTTTGGCGGTTTTGGACAGCAGGGATACGGGTATAACGTGGATAATCTTTATACAGAGATCGGCAAGATTCTCGGGCTGGACAAGCGCAATGATATGATCATTGTAGGAGCCGGTAATCTGGGACAGGCTTTGGCGAATTACCAGTCTTTTAATGAGGATTACGGATACAAAGTCATGGCGCTGTTTGATGTGAATCCGAAATTGATCGGAATTTCTGTGCGCGGAGTGAAGGTACTGGATATCGACGAGATGGAGAAGTTTATTAAAGATCACGATATCAAGATCGCAGCGCTGACCCTGCCGAAGGATCAGGCGCCGGAGATGGCAAAACGCCTGGTGGAATGGGGGATCAAAGGTATCTGGAATTTTGCTCCGATCGATCTGCATCTGCCGGAAGATGTGACGGTGGAGAATGTACATCTGGCGGAGAGCCTGATGACGCTGACCTATAATATCCATAACCGGGAAGAGAGTGGAGAATAAGCCGTATGATCGTAGGAATCGGAACAGACCTGGTGGAGATCCGGAGGATACGGGATATGATGGACCGCCACAGAGGGTTAGAACGGATATTTACAAAAAATGAATTAGCGCATGCAAAGGACCGGGCTGCTGTTCTGGCCGGAACCTTTGCGGTGAAAGAGGCCGTTTCCAAAGCTTTTGGAACCGGCTTTTTCGGTGTGGAACCGTATGAGATCGAGGTGCTGAGAAATGAAAAAGGCGCGCCGTATGTAAATTTATCAGGGCGGGCCGCGGAATCAGCCCGGAAACTTCACATGGATCAGATTCATGTGTCTATTACAGATACGGAAAAATATGCGCAGGCTTTTGTGATAGGAGAATGTCTATGAAATATGTATTAATGAATCAGGAAATGCAGGAGGTGGATCAGGAAACCATCCACCAGATCGGAATTCCGGGGCTGGTGCTCATGGAGCGGGCATCAGAAGCCGTGGCAGACTGCGCCAGGAGACGCACGGGGCGGAGCGGGAAAATTCTAGTGATCGCCGGAATCGGAAATAACGGCGGAGACGCGCTGGCAGCAGCCAGGATTCTCCTGGAAGAAGATTACCAGACAGACTATATGATTGTGGGAAAGACAGAGAAGGCCTCAGAAGACCTGAAAACACAGCTTCAGATTCTTAAGCGTCTGGGGTATGAACCGGTAAAAGAGCCGGATCTGACTGACTATGATCTTCTCATAGAAGGGATTTTCGGAGTTGGATTATCCCGGGAAGTCGGAGGCATTTACCGGGATATGATTGAAACAATCAATGCATCCGGGCGGGTGGTCATTGCCATTGATATTCCTTCCGGAATCAGCGGAAACACGGGAAAAGTCATGGGATGTGCTGTAAAGGCGGCAGAGACAGTGACATTTGGAGGATATAAGAGAGGCCATCTTTTATATCCGGGAAGGGAATACTGTGGAAAAGTAACCCTGGCAGGCATCGGTTTCCATAAACAGACCATCGAAAAGCACGCATCAGGATTTACACTGGAAGATCCGGCGGGGCTGATGCCGCCGAGGTCCTCTTATTCCAATAAAGGAACCTACGGGAAAATCCTGATGATCACAGGCAGCGAAACTATGTCCGGGGCAGCGGCGTTTGCAGGAGAAGCGGCTCTGCGCATGGGGGCAGGTCTGGTAAAGATTTTGTCTCATTCATCCAATCGTCCGATTCTGCAGAGCCGTCTGCCGGAGATTTTGTTTGGAGAGCGCTCCGATCTGAAAGAGTCCCTGGAATGGTGCAGCTGTATTTTGTTTGGACCGGGAACCGGCGTAAATGAAGAAACAAAAGAAATGCTGGAATACATTCTGAACCATGGAACGAAGCCGCTGATCCTTGACGCGGACGGACTGAATACGGTCAGCAGATATCATATGGAAATCCATTATCCTTACGGTGTTGTCATGACACCTCATCTCATGGAAGGAGCAAGGCTTCTTGGCAGGGACATCAGTGAAGTCAAAGACGATATCTGCGGCGCGGCCTGTGAGATTGCGGAGAAATATCATGCTGCCGCGGTTCTGAAAGATGCCGCCACAGTGGTTGCACAAAGTCAGGAGAAGTTGTATATTAATCAGAGCGGTAATCATGGAATGGCAGCCGGAGGAAGCGGCGATGTGCTTGCGGGAATGATCACCGGACTGGTGGGAACCGGCTGCAGACCGTACGATGCGGCTGTCCGCGGCGTATATCTTCATGGCCTGGCAGGAGATGCCGCCAGGGATGAAAAAGGGGCTTACAGCATGATTGCGTCAGATATTTTACATCATATACAAGACGTCACAGGAGGGAAACATGAATCAGTACTACCGGGTGCATGCAGTCATTGATCTGGATGCGATCTGTCATAATATAGAAGAAGTCAAAAGAGTCACAGGACCGGATGTAAAAGTAATGCCGGTCATCAAAGCAGACGGATACGGGCACGGAGCCGTGCCGATCGCGAAAGCGCTGAACGAAATCGGCGTGGACGCATTTGCCGTTGCCATCATCGAGGAAGGGATCACCCTCAGAAAGAATGGGATTACTCAGCCGATCGTGATTCTCGGATACACATCAGAATATCAATACAGTTCCCTGATTCAGTATGAGATTCAGCCAACTGTTTTCTGCTATGAAATGGCGGAATCTCTCTCAAGGATCGCGTCAGCTCTCGGAAAGGACGCTAGGATCCATATTAAACTGGATACCGGCATGAACCGTATTGGATTCAAGCCGACCATAGAGTCGCTGGAAACCGTAAAGAAAATATCAAAACTCCCGCATATTATCATTGAGGGGATTTTTACTCATTTTGCCTGCGCGGATGAGGCGGACAAGACTTCCGCAAAGAAGCAGAAAGCAGAGTATGACAAATTCATTGGATGGCTGAAAGAAGAAGGAATCCACATACCATTAAAACACGTTTCCAACAGCGCGGCGATCATTGATATGAACGCCTGGAAAATGGATATGGTGCGTTCCGGCATTATTACCTACGGACTTTATCCTTCCGAGGAAGTATCGAAAGAGGTGCTTAACCTGAAACCGGCCATGTCTTTAAAGACTCATATTGTATATATCAAGGAGGTCGGTCCGGGGGAGGGAGTCAGTTACAATCATACCTTTGTGACAGAGAGAAATACAAAAGTTGCCACTATACCGGTGGGATATGCGGACGGCTATCCGAGAAATCTTTCTTCCAAAGGAAGGGTGCTGATCCGGGGACAGTACGCACCGATCATCGGAAGAATCTGTATGGACCAGTTTATGGTAGATGTAACGGACATTGACGGCGTTCAGGTCATGGACGAAGTGACTCTTATAGGACAGGACGGAGATCACCGTATTTCTGTGGAGGAGGCGGCCAATGCCGCGGGTTCCTTCAATTACGAATTCGTCTGCGGTATCAGCAAAAGGGTGCCGAGAGTTTATATGCAGCATGGAAAGATGAAAAAAGCGGTGGAATATCTGGAAAAATAAAGGCCGTTTGTGAATACTTCTGAAACAATCGGAGATACTCTTCATAAAATAGAAAGAAAGAAATGGAGAGTGAGAAGGCTTATGGTAATTAAGCGAGGAGATATATTCTATGCGGATTTGAGGCCTGTGATCGGATCAGAGCAGGGAGGGATACGTCCCGTTATTATTTTGCAGAACGACGCGGGCAACCGCTACAGCCCCACGGTCATCTGTGCGGCCATTACCAGTAAAATGAATAAAGCGAAACTTCCGACTCATGTGCCGCTGGACTGCAGAAAATGTGAGCTGGAAAGAGATTCCGTCATTTTGCTGGAACAGATACGGACCATAGATAAAAGCCGGCTGCGGGAAAAAGTATGTCACTTAAACTGTTCTTTTATCCAGCGGGTAGACCGTGCTCTGCGGATCAGCTTAAGCCTTGATACATAGAAGAAGGACAGCAGCATTGACCTTTGGCCTTGAAAATGGTATATTTAATCCAGTTTGTGACAAAAAAATCAGAATTGAATCATAGAAACAGAAAGGAAGATAAAGATGTCAGGACACAGTAAATTTGCGAATATCAAACATAAAAAAGAAAAGAATGACGCAAAGAAAGGAAAGATTTTTACCGTGATCGGACGTGAGATCGCGGTAGCGGTCAAAGAAGGAGGACCGGATCCGGACAATAACAGCAAATTAAGAGATGTGATCGCAAAGGCGAAAGCAAACAATATGCCGAATGACACCATCGAAAGAGGAATCAAAAAGGCAGCCGGCGACGCGGATTCCGTAAACTATGAGCAGATCACATATGAAGGATACGGACCAAGCGGCGTAGCGATCATCGTAGACACGCTGACAGATAATAAGAACCGTACAGCTTCCAACGTAAGAAGCGCCTTTACAAAGGGAAACGGAAATGTCGGAACTCCGGGATGCGTTTCTTATATGTTTGAGAAAAAAGGCCAGATTATCATTGACAAAGAAGAATGTGAGATGGATGCAGATGACCTTATGATGATGGCTCTGGATGCCGGAGCGGAAGACTTTGTAGAAGAAGATGACAGTTTTGAAGTTCTCACAGCGCCGGAAGATTTCAGCCAGGTACGCGAAGCGCTGGAAAAAGAAGGAATCGCCATGGCAGACGCCAATGTGACCATGATTCCGGGAACAACCGTGCAGCTGACAAATCCGGATGATATTAAGAGCCTGCAGAAGACTTTGGATCTCCTGGATGATGATGACGATGTGCAGGAAGTATATCATAACTGGGAAGAGTAAAGGAACCATTTTATAAAATAAAAATATGAGAAAATAAAGATACATACGAAAATCGCCGTTTGAGAACAGACGGCGATTTCTGCATGTTATGAAATTATTTCAGAATGTAGGATTTTATAATTCCTCCCACCGGATTATAAGACAATGTCTTGTCATAAAACCGGATCAGTTCATCCAGTTTGGAAGCCGCGAATTTCTGAAGAATATCCACAGAAGTAATATGAGCGATGATATCCATTTTGGAAAAAACCATCTGATACAGTTCTTCTCCGGCGGTAAAGAAAAGATCCGTATCAAGGCCAATGCGCTCTGCGTAGTAATGATAGCCAATCTGATGACGTTCCAGAATATATTCGCCGGCACGGATTTTGCGGCCAATCAGGAAATGAATCGGTTCCTGATTGGAAGGGTCAGAACTCATTTTGACCAGAAGTCTTTGGAAAAATTCAGTATCCAGGGTTTGTTTTGACTGCAGATAGCCGTAGACGAAATCTTCAATGTTTACTTTTTGAGGAAACAGGCGGTTGGGATTCTGCATCATAATCTGGTTGGCTCCGCAGGTAACAGCAACGCCGTTGGAAAACGGAAAAAGTTTCTGGGGCTGCCGGCCTGGATCTTCGACATATTTTCCATTTTCTCTGATAGATCCTTTTGAATCTGCAACGGCGGCAAGTCCGTCTTTGGCTTTGAAAATACCGATAAATGACATTTCAGATTCCTCATTTCTTTTATATTCTATGAAATTATACAATGAGAATATTTTTGGCGCAAGTTTTCGCTGCCAGTATATAGCTTCTGTTTTTTTGTCTGGCTATATCGCAGGGAACATAGGCGCAAATGATGATGAAACTTAAAAAAGTGAAAGGAAGCGATGATAATTTGCGTATTTTCTGAAAAATGTATAAAATAACCAAAAAAATCCAAAAATATTGAAAAAATATGTAAAAAATGTTACAATAAAAGCACATAAATTGTTCGACATAAAACAAAAAAGGAATGAGTCTGCGCAGCGGACTGGAAATCTGTGTTAAAGGAGGAAAAGTATGGAGCTTCAAAAATTGCAGTATACCGTAGAAGACGGTGTCGGAATTATTGCGATGTACTATCCCCAAAATTTGAATGCAATTGATGAACAAATGGCGGATGAATTGTTGTATGTGGTAGATGCCTGTGAAAACGATCCAGAGGTAAAAGTCGTCGTGATGAAAGGAATGCCGAAGGCTTTTTCTGCAGGAGGTGATATTGGATATTTTTATGATATCATCCAGCAGGGCGGTGAAGTCAACATGGATTCATTATTTGACAAGGTCGGCAATGTAACAAATGGGTTAAAGCGTATGAGTAAACTTGTTATTGCACAGGTAAGCGGAGCGGCGGCCGGAGCAGGGGTCAGCCTTGCCTTTTCTGCGGATTTTGTCGTATGCGCGGACAATGCAAAGTTTATCATGGCATTTGTTAATCTTGGACTGGTGCCGGATACAGGGGGTACATATTTGCTTGTGAAGAGTCTTGGCGCCCAACGGGCGATGGAACTATGCGCGACAGGACGCCCGCTGAAAGCTCAGGAGGCGAAAGATGCAGGAATTGTCTATGATGTGGTGGCTGCGGACGAACTGGATGAGACAGTTATGAAACTGGCGAAAAAATTTGCGGCAGGACCTCTTCTTTCTTACAAAAATATCAAGAAGCAGATTTATCAGGCAAGCTTCTATGATTATAAAAAATATCTGGATGAATGTGAGATTCCGACACAAAGCGAATGCGCCGCGTCAAAAGACTTTATCGAAGGCGTCAAGGCATTTATGGAAAAACGAAGGGCAGAATTTAAAGGTGAATGATACAATGTTGAAAGAATTTCAGGTTCCTTCAAGGTGAAGGAATGTGAGGAGGGATGTCATTGAAATCAAAGGTAGTAACAAGAGAGGAAGCTCTTGAGAAGATCCACAGCGGTCAGACCATTATGTTTGGAGACTGGCATGGAGAATTTTCCGCGGAAGAAATTATCAGCGGTATGCTGGAAAAAGGCGTAACAGATATCGACGCGATCGCAGTGTCTGCCGGTATGCCGGACCAGGGTCTCGGACGCCTGATCAATGAAAGAAGGGTGAAGAGCCTGATCACAACCCATATTGGTTTGAATCCGGTAGCGCGGGATCAGATGTTTGCAGGAGAACTGGAAATAGAATTCAGTCCGCAGGGTACATTTGCAGAAAGGATTCGATGCGGAGGCGCGGGACTCGGAGGATGTCTGACACCAACCGGCATCGGGACGGACGTGGAAAAAGGCAAAGAGAAGCTCACGATCAATGGAAAAGAATATCTGCTGGAACTGCCGCTTCGTGCTGATGTGGCGCTGATCAAGGCGACGAAAGCTGATACGGCAGGAAATATTTCTTTCAGAATGAACTCAAGGGCCACGAACAGTACGATGGCGATGGCGGCTGACTGGGTTATAGCAGAAGTAGAAGAGATCGTAGAAGTTGGAGAATTGGGACCGGAAGAGATTGATGTTCCGGCACCTGTAATCGACATGGTCTATGAGAGGACCGGAGAGAAGAGGTATCTGTGTCCGATGTGGCAGAAGTTAAAGGCAAAAGCGGAAGGGGGCAAGGCATAATGGCGGAATTGAAAGGACGTAAATTAATTGCATCTCGCTGCGCAAAGTTTTTCAAAGATGGAGATTTTGTCAATCTTGGGATTGGTCTTCCACTGATGTGTGTAAATTATCTGCCGGAAGGCGTAGATCTCTGGCTGGAAGCGGAGATTGGGACTGTAGGCAGTGGAGCGACTCCGAAATGGGGAGAAGAAGATATTGATGTCATTGATGCGGGAGGACAGCCAGCTTCTGTGATTAAGGGCGGCAGTGTATGTGACCATGAGACTTCTTTTGCCTATATCAGAGGCGGACATATCGATGCGGCAGTGCTGGGAACTTTACAGGTAGACGAAGAAGGAAATATCGCTAATTGGACCATTCCTGGGAAACTGGTTCCTGGAATGGGTGGAGCGATGGATTTGTGTGCGGGAGTCAAGCGTATCATCGTTGCTACAGATCACTGTGAAAAAAGTGGAAGATCTAAAATATTAAAAAAATGTACGCTGCCGCTGACCGGTGTCAAATGTGTGACGGATATCGTGACGGAGAAATGTTATTTCCAGGTAGGTTCGGACGGACTGATTCTCAGGGAACTGGCGCCTGGATATACTGTGGAAGATGTTCTGGCAAGCACGGAAGCAAAGGTAATTATACCGGACGAGATTGGCGTAATGGAATAAGCAAAATCATAAAAAGCCTGAAAACCTGTGGGAGAAAATTTTCCTGCAGGTTTTTTAAGAATTCGGTCTGGGAGAGAATGGTATTTTCTGTAAAAGATTCGCTTTACGAAGCCGCAGCTTGATGTTATACTAAAATCCGTCGAAATAATTGAAAAAATAAGAATGGGAGATAAGAATGAGAATAAGAATTGGAATTTTAGGATATGGAAATTTAGGACGGGGAGTAGAGTGTGCGGTAAAACAGAATCCTGACATGGAAGTAGCGGCCGTTTTTACAAGGAGAGATCCGAAAGACGTGACAATTCTGACAGAATCAGCGCAGGTGTGTCATGTGTCAGAAGCAGAGAAATGGACGGATAAGATTGACGTCATGATCTTGTGTGGAGGAAGCGCAACCGACCTTCCGGAACAAACGCCGAAATATGCATCTATGTTCCATGTGGTGGACAGCTTTGATACTCACGCAAGAATTCCGGAACATTTTGCTAATGTAGACGCTGCTGCAAAAGAAGGCGGGAAAGTCGGTGTTATTTCTGTGGGCTGGGATCCGGGAATGTTTTCATTAAACCGTATGTATGCCAATGCGATTCTTCCGGAAGGAAAAGACTATACATTCTGGGGCAAAGGTGTAAGCCAGGGACACTCTGACGCGATCCGACGGGTAAAAGGAGTAAAAGACGGAAAGCAGTATACGATTCCTGTGGACGCGGCTCTGGAAGCAGTGAGAAATGGAGAAGATCCGGATCTGACCACAAGAGAAAAACATACAAGAGAGTGCTTTGTTGTACTGGAAGACGGCGCCGACGCGGCGGCAGTAGAAGAAGAAATCAAAAACATGCCGAATTATTTTGTGGATTATGATACAACTGTACATTTTATCAGTGAGGAAGAATTAAAAAGAGACCACAGCGGAATCCCTCACGGAGGCTTTGTTCTCCGAAGCGGAAGAACCGGATGGGAAGGAGAAAATCATCACCTGATTGAATACAGCCTGAAATTAGACTCCAATCCGGAATTTACTTCCAGTGTGATCGCAGCTTACGCAAGAGCGGCTTATAAACTTGCCGAAGAAGGACAGACCGGCTGCAAGACTGTATTTGATATCGCGCCGGCTTATTTAAGTCCGAAAACAGGAGAGGAACTTCGTGCATCTTTATTATAGGCAGGAAGGAACCGGAGAACCCCTGATTCTTCTTCATGGAAATGGAGAGGATGGAAGTTATTTTGCGAAAGTCATGGAGTATTTTTCCGTTCAGTATAAGGTGACTGCAGTCGACACCAGAGGGCATGGAAAATCTCCCAGAGGAGATGCTCCATTTACAATCCGCCAGTTTGCGGAGGATCTGAAAGAATTTATGGATCAGCAGAACATTGAGCGGGCGAACCTTCTCGGTTTTTCAGACGGAGGTAATATCGCGCTAATCTTCGCCCTTCGTTATCCTGAACGGGTGAAAAAGCTTATTTTAAACGGTGCGAATCTGGATTCCGGCGGGGTCCGGCCGCTGACGCAGATTCCCATTGAAATCGGGTACCGGTTTGCGGCGGCGTTCGGGAAATTCAGCCGGAAGGCAAAAGCCAGTGCGGAAATGCTGGGGCTTATGGTAAATGATCCCAATATTGAGAAAGACCGGCTTCGCGAACTTACAATGCCGGTTCTGGTCATTGCGGGAAAGAATGATATGATAAAACAGGCTCATACAGAAATGATTGCCAGAAGCATTCCAAACGCCTGGCTTTCGATTCTTCCCGGGGATCATTTTATCGCTTACAAAGAGTCGAAAATGTTCTGCAAAGAGGTGGAAGGCTTCCTGAAAGAGGGAGAAAATCTGTAAATGATCAGACAAAAAATGGGAAAATGAGAAAAAAACCGACAAATCATGCCAGGGAATGAAATGATTCTAAAATAAGTATAAAGTCTCTTGATTTCGTTATATACTAAAGGTATAATGCTTATCAAGCAGAGAAGAAAGAAGGGAGCATTTATGTTTTACCCATATGGATTTTATTTTGATCGTACCTATATTCTAATTATTATCGGAGCGATCATCACAATGGTTGCGTCTTCAAAAATGAATTCCACATTCCGAAGGTATTCCAGAGTGCGGTGTCACAGCGGACTGACGGGATCTCAGGCGGCAGAAAGGATTCTTAACATGGCAGGGATTTATGATGTCTCTGTACAGCGGGTAAGAGGAAACTTAACGGATCATTATGATCCGAGGAATAAAGTACTGCGTCTGTCTGATTCCACTTATGGGTCAGATTCCATTGCGGCGATCGGTGTAGCGGCCCATGAGTGCGGTCATGCGATTCAGCATCAGAAGGGATATGTGCCTCTGACGATCCGGGGAGCACTGGTGCCGATTGTCAATATTGGATCCAATTTATCATGGGTGTTTATCATTGCGGGAATTTTTTTGGGCATGAATCAGTCACTGATTCATTTTGGAATTATACTATTTTCCCTGGCGGTTATTTTCCAGCTGGTGACGCTGCCGGTTGAATTTAACGCTTCTGCCAGAGCGCTGAAAATCCTCGGCAATACCGGAATCATGTATGGCGATGAGGTGGAACAGACGAGGAAAGTGCTGTCAGCCGCTGCCCTGACTTATGTTGCAGGCGCCGCTGCCGCATTGCTGAGTCTGCTTCGATTGATTCTCTTATTTGGAGGAAATGACAGAGATAATTAATAGAATACAGCCTTTAGCGCTGAAACAAAACAGAAAGAATCAAAAAATCCCTTCGGATCATTGTAAAGTCCGGAGGGATTTTCAGTTTAAGAAAGCGGGCGTTCCCGCCTTTCTTTATCCGGCAGAGATTCATGGATTTTGGTGGTGCCGGCTTTCATCGCTGTTTCATAGTACCAGCATTTATAGTCGATCATTTCCAGAGTCTCTTTTAATTCATTGATCTTACGCAGGGTTTCTTCCCTGCATTCCTGAAACATTTCATAGCGCAGCTGAATGGTGGAGTCGCCTTCGGAGCACCAGTCAATGAACTGTTTGATTTTTTTGATGGAAAGACCGGTCTTTTTTAAGCATTCAATGATGGAAAGCCGGTCCAGATCATCGTCGTCAAATTTGCGGATTCCCGAATCTGTACGGCTGACAGAAGGCAGCAGGCCTTCCTTTTCATAATACCGCAGAGTAGACGGCGGAATGTTTGTTTTTTTGGAAACTTCACCTATTGTATACATAACAATCCTTTCTTTCTTGACTTCAAGTGAACTTTAAGTGCTAAGATGATTGTACATCGAAAAAGAGAAGACTGCAAGAATGAATCTTGAGATGGAGAGAGATTCGAAGTACAATAGATAAGAATAAAACGGAGGTATAGGACTTACTGATGGAAGTACATGAAATATTGGAAAAAGTGAAAGAAGGGGCCATGTCTGTGGAGGAAGCACAGCGGTATCTCCAGAGGCAGCCTTTTGAGGAATTAGGATATGCAAAACTGGACACCCAGAGAAAAATCCGCTCCGGATTTGCGGAGGTGATTTTCTGCAGCGGGAAAGCAGATGAGCATCTAAAGCAGATTGTCGGACGGCTGTATGAGGAAGAAGGAGAGGTGTTCGGAACAAGAGCCACAAAAGCGCAGTATGAAATGCTGAAAAAAGCATATCCGAAAATTGAGTATGATGAGATTTCCCATATTATAAAAATAGAGAAAAAAGATAAGGAAAAAATCGGGGAAATTGCCGTGTGCACCGCCGGCACCGCGGATATTTCTGTGGCGGAAGAAGCGGCGCAGACCGCGGAATATTTCGGCTCCCGGGTGGAGCGGATCTATGATGTGGGAGTCAGCGGCCTGCACCGTCTGCTGGCCAGACTGGATACGATTCAGAGTGCTAACTGCGTCATTGCAATCGCCGGTATGGAAGGTGCTCTGGCAAGCGTTATCGGCGGACTGGTGGACAAGCCGGTGATCGCAGTGCCTACTTCCGTGGGATACGGTGCCAACATGAATGGACTGTCAGCACTCCTAACTATGATCAACTCCTGTGCCAACGGCATTGCGGTGGTCAATATTGACAATGGTTACGGAGCGGGTTACATAGCGACACAGATTAATAGATTGGGGGTAAGACATGAATAAAACATTGTATCTGGAATGCTGCAGCGGAATCAGCGGCGATATGTTTGTCGGCGCAATGCTGGATCTCGGCGCAGACCAGGAGGGATTGAAAGAAGTCCTCAAAAGTCTTCCTGCAGACGGATTTGAGATCAAAATAACGAAGAAAAAGAAAGCAGGGCTTGTGGGATGTGATTTTGATGTGGTTCTGGATCAGGAACATGAAAATCACGATCATGATATGGAGTATCTTCACGGTCATGACCCTGAATTCCAAAAATCCCATCATCATGAACATGGAGAGGAGAGCCATCATCACAGCCACGGACATGACCATCATGATCATGAGCATCACGGGCATCATCACCATCATCACGGGGAACATTCCCACGAACACAGAGGACTGGCAGATGTGCTGGAAATCATAAATCAGTCCGGATTAAATGAACACGCAAAGAAAACCGCTTCTGATATATTTCATATTATCGCGGAAGCGGAGGCAAAGGCTCACGGTGAACCGATAGATCAGGTGCATTTTCACGAGGTGGGCGCCGTTGATTCCATTGCAGATATCTGTGCGGCGGCATACTGCCTGGACAATCTGGAGATTGAGGAAGTCATTGTTCCGGAGTTATATGAAGGAAGCGGCACGGTCCGCTGTCAGCACGGAGTGATTCCGGTTCCGGTTCCTGCCGTGACGCATATTGCGGCGGATCATCATCTGTCACTTCGCATGACAGGAGTCAGAGGAGAATTGGTGACGCCGACCGGAGCGGCCATTGCGGCTGCCATCCGTACGTCCGAACATCTTCCTGAGAAGTTCAGGATCATAAAAACGGGAATCGGTACGGGAAAACGGGATTATGAATGTCCTGGAATTTTAAGAGCCATGCTGATTAAGCCGGAGACCGGGAAACAGGATGAAATCTGGAAACTGGAAAGCAACATGGATGACTGCAGCGGAGAGGTGTTTGGAAACCTTATGGAAACATTGTTCCGGGCGGGAGCCAGAGATGTCCACTATTTCCCTGTTTATATGAAGAAAAACCGTCCGGCGTATCAGTTAAACGTCATTTGCGATGAAGAAAAAATACCGAAACTGGAAGAGGTGATTTTCCGGGAGACAACGACCATAGGAATCCGCCGTGTCAGAATGAAACGAACCGTACTGAAACGAAGAGAAGAGGAAATCAGAGGTTGGTTTGGCACAGCGAAGGTAAAGGTATGCAGTCTTCCGGCAGGCGAGCGGGCTTATCCGGAATATGAGAGTGTAAAGACCATAAGTCAGGAACAGGGGATCTCTTACATGGATGCTTATTATGAGGTTGTGGAAGCCTGGAAAGAGCAGAAAAAGTCATGAATAAATATATAAAACTCAGAGAACAGATGGAACAGTTTGCGGCCGCTGATGTTGTGGTGGCATTTTCCGGCGGCGTGGACAGCAGTCTCCTGCTGAAAATGGCCTGTGAGGCGGCAGAAAAGACCGGGAAAAAGGTTTACGCCGCCGTCGTTCATACTATGCTCCATCCGGCAGGAGAACTGGAGGCGGCAAAAGAAGCGGCAGCCAAAATGGGGGCGGAGCCATGTGCTCTGTACATCGATGAATTAAAAGAAGCCGGTATTGAAAACAATCCGGAAGACCGCTGCTACCGCTGTAAAAAACATCTGTTTCAGAAAATCAGAGAACTGGCGTCCGAAAAAGGGACTTCTGTTATACTGGAAGGGACCAATGAGGATGATCTTCATGTTTACCGTCCGGGAATCCGGGCAGTCCGGGAACTGAAAATTTATAGTCCCCTGGCGGATGCGGGCTTTTCAAAAGAGGAAGTCCGTGCCCTGGCGGGAGAATACGGTCTGGAAGCTTCTTCCAAGCCGTCCATGCCGTGTCTGGCCACCAGATTTCCATATGGAGCCAGACTGACTTATGACAAACTGCATCAGGCAGACCAGGGGGAAATTTTTTTAAGAAATCTCGGATTTAAAAATGTCAGGATCCGGGTCTATGGCGACCTGGTCCGGCTGGAAATAGATAAAGAAGAGATGGGAGGTCTGATTGCTCAGAAAGAGAAAATTATTGAATATTTAAAGAAATTAGGATATTCCTATATTACACTGGACCTGGAAGGATTCCGGTCCGGCAGCATGGATATCCATATTAATCAGGAAAAAGAAGGGAGAAAGTAATTATGCATATGGCAGATGCGCTGGTAGCGCCGGCAGTTGCAGGCACGATGTATGTATGCTCTGCGGCGGCAATGACGTATTCAATCAAAAAAGTACATCTGGAGACAGATACAAAAAAAATTCCGGTCATGGGAGTCATGGGAGCCTTTGTTTTCGCGGCACAGATGATCAACTTTACCATTCCGGGCACAGGTTCCTCAGGACATTTGTGCGGCGGTATGATGCTGTCTGCGATTCTTGGGCCTTATGCGGGATTCCTGACGATGGTCGGCGTCCTGCTGGTACAATGTCTGCTTTTTGCGGACGGAGGACTTCTGGCTCTGGGAGCCAATGTATGGAACATGGCGTTTTACGGATGCTTTATTGGAGGACTGGTCCTGTGGAAAATGATCATGAGGAATGGAATGTCAAAAAAGAAAATCACGGCGGCATCGATTATCGGATGTATTCTGACGCTGCAGCTGGGGGCTTTTTCTGTCACACTGGAAACTCTGGCGTCCGGGATCACGGAACTTCCGTTTGCTGTTTTTGTGGGGACCATGCAACCAATCCATCTTGCGATCGGATTAGTTGAAGGCATGATCACAGCGGCAGTACTCTGTTTTATTTATGATGCCAGACCGGAACTGCTGTGGATGCATCAGGAAACAGAAGAAGGACGGCTCTCTTACAAGGGAACTGTAGGTGCCCTGGCATGTGCCACTGCAGTGATCGGAGGATTATTGTCTCTGGCCGCTTCTTCAAATCCGGACGGGCTGGAATGGTCCATGGAAAGGGTAGCAGGAACAGCAGAACTGCCGGCATCCGGAGCGGTGCAGCAGGCAGCGCAGAGAATACAGGAATTTACGGCGCTTCTTCCTGATTATGCACTGAAAGGATCAGACAGCGCCGCAGGAACATCCATTTCAGGAATTGTCGGAGCTCTGATTGTTGCGGCATTATGTATTTTGGCCTGCGCCTTTGTAAGGAAAAGGAAGAAAGTGAAGTAGGCGTGGGAAAAATCAGAGAAGCAATATACGGAATTCATCATATGGACGAGACCGCTTCCAGGGATCAGTGGATTCAGAGACTTCACCCTCTGGCGAAGCTGCTGGTGACTTTTGCATACATTTTCATCACCGTATCTTTTGACCGGTACAATCTTCCCGGACTTGCCGGTATGGGAATCTATTTACTTGCCCTGTTCATTCTGGGGAAAATTCCATTTTTTCAGGCGGTCCGGCAGCTAAAGGTTATTCTGGCAGTTTCGGCCGCAGTTGGAATCGCAAATCCGTTTCTGGACCACAGCGCAGTGGGAAGTATTGGAGGATTTGTTGTGACCGGAGGAATGATTTCCATGATCACACTGATGCTGAAAGGAATTTATTCTGTTCTGGCTTCCTATCTCCTGATCGCATCCACTTCAATAGAAGAAATCTGTTACGCCCTTCAGTGCCTGAAAATTCCCAGGACATTTATAACGGTTATATTGCTGATTTACCGTTATATGATTGTTCTCCTGAAAGAAGCAGAACGGATTACTCTGGCCTATGAAATGCGGGCTCCCGGACAGAAGGGAATCCACTGGAAGGCATGGGGGTCCCTGGCGGGACAGCTGCTACTTCGAAGCATTGACAGG
This sequence comes from Candidatus Anaerostipes avistercoris, assembly GCA_019119895.1. Classification (GTDB taxonomy): domain Bacteria; phylum Bacillota; class Clostridia; order Lachnospirales; family Lachnospiraceae; genus Anaerostipes; species Anaerostipes avistercoris. The sequence continues at coordinate 62,109 of DWWD01000021.1, forward strand.
GCGCAGGTGGTTTACGAAAGTATGATGCTGAGAGGATATGACGGAACATTCCGCCTGATTCGAAAGGAAGCATCTGCCGTTTCCAGTATTTTATATGGAGCCGGATTGACTTTACTGTTTGTGCTGTACCGGTATGTGCCGGTATTTGAAATTGCAGGGCGGATATTTGGATTTTGACAGTAGGAGGAAATAATACCATGCAGACAATAGAAATCGACCATCTTTCGTTTGCCTATGGAGATGAGCCGGTGCTTTCAGATATCTGCTTTCTGGCAGAAGGAGAAGAAACCATAGGAATCATTGGAGCCAATGGCGTAGGAAAGTCCACTCTTCTGAAAATCATGGTGGGAATTCTGCCGGAGTATCAGGGCAGCCTCAGGATCTGCGGCATGGATGTGGAAAAAAAGAATCTGGCGAAAATCCGGGAGAAAACAGGATATGTATTCCAGGATTCAGAAAGTCAGCTTTTTATGTCCAATGTATATGAGGACGTGGCGTTTGCGCCGAGAAACTATGGTTATTCCGAAGAGGAAGTAAAAAAAAGAACAGAAAAAGCACTGGAAATGGTGCATATTCAGGATATCAAAGAGAAACAGATTTACCGGCTGTCCGGAGGACAGAAAAAACTGGCATCCATCGCCACCATTTTGTCGACTAATCCGGAAATTATCCTTCTGGACGAGCCTTCGGTTGCTCTGGATCCGAGAAACCGGAGAAATCTGATCCATATTTTAAGGGAACTTCCGGGAATGAAGGTAATCGCTTCTCATGATATGGATTTGATATGGGATACCTGCAGCCGGATCATCCTTATGTCAGGAGGCAGAATCATCGCGGACGGAGACACGAAGAAAATTCTTACGAACAGAGAACTGCTGGAAGAACATGGGCTGGAACTTCCGATGTTTGTGGCGGGACAGCAGAGCATGGAAAAATAGAAGGAGGAAGGCAAGATGAAGCAGGTTACATTAGGGAAAACAGGAATTACGGTACCGCAGAATGCTTTTGGGGCACTGCCGGTTCAGCGGGTTGGTATGGACGAAGCGGTCCGCATCCTGCGCCGGGCATATGAAGGAGGCATGCGCTTCTTTGATACGGCCCGTGCTTACAGCGACAGCGAAGAAAAACTTGGAAATGCTTTTGAAGGAATGCGCGGCAAAGTTTACATTGCAACAAAAACCATGGCAAAAACGCCGGAAGAGTTCTGGAGCCAGCTGGAAACATCTCTTAAGCTTTTAAAAACAGACTATATCGATCTGTACCAGTTCCATTGTGTGGATGTCTGTTACCGGGAAGGAGATGGATCCGGCATGTATGAATGTATGCTGGAAGCAAAAAAGCAGGGGAAAATCCGCCATATCGGCGTCACGGCGCACAAACTGAACGTCGCCAGAGAATGTATCGAATCTGATCTTTATGAAACGCTCCAGTATCCGTTCAGTTATCTTTCATCAGAAAAAGAAATCGAACTTGTAAAAATGTGCGGGGAGCATCATATGGGATTTATTGCCATGAAAGGTCTTGCCGGCGGACTCCTGAACCATTCCAGAGCAGTCTTTGCTTACATGTCCCAATTTGACAATGTTCTCCCAATCTGGGGAATACAGAAAATGGAAGAACTGGAAGAATGGCTTTCTTATATGGAAAATCCTCCGGTTATGGATCAGGAAACAGAAGCATTTATTGAAAAAGAACGAAAGGAACTCACCGGGGAATTCTGCAGGGGATGCGGATACTGTATGCCATGTCCGGCGGGCATTAAGATCAATAACTGTGCCAGAATGTCGCTGATGCTCAGGAGAGCGCCGTCAGCCAGCTGGCTGAGCCAGGAATGGCAGGAAAATATGAAGAAAATCGAAGATTGTCTTCACTGCGGGCAGTGCATGGCAAAATGTCCGTATGAATTAAATACACCGGAACTGCTCCGAAAGAATTATGAGGATTATAAAAATGTATTATCCGGAAAAACTGTAGTCTGATAACATTGTGTGGAAAGGAGAGTATATGACGGAAGCCTATCTGTTATTGCCGGCGCTGATCTGGGTGCCTTTCGGCATTTATCTTTATCACATCATCGTCCGGTTTCTTAGTTTATTCCATACCTGGGAGAAAACGGCAGTTTCCAGAATCCTGTCTCTGGCGGTTACACTGTTTTGCGTCTCCAGAGGATGGATGCTTTACGGGCTGGGAGCTGTTGTACTCTTTCATTTTCTGGCATTTTCCGCGGGAATGGAAATCGTGTGGCAGATCGGACGCAGGAAGATTCAGAAGGAAAAAACAAAAAGGAGGCTGCAGTTTGTATGCAAAAGCAGTATCGTAAGCCTTCTTCTGCTTGCCATTGTTTTTGCCTATGGCTTTTACAATATCAAAGACGTAAGAAGAACCCACTATAGTGTGGAAGCGGGGGAAAAGGAGGCGGATGGTTTCAGAATTGTACAGATTTCAGATCTCCATATGGGAACTACCATGGGGACAGAGGAATTGAAGACATACTGCAGGCAGATAGAAAAAGAAAAGCCGGATCTTCTTGCGCTGACAGGAGATATTTTTGACGAGAGCACCACCAGGAGCGAAATGCAGGAAGCGGCCCGTCTGCTGGGCGGCATCCAAACCACATATGGAACCTATTATATTTTCGGCAACCACGATTATAATCTCTATACGCAGACGCCGTATTATACCCGGGATGAGTTAAAAGATACGCTGGAAAAGGAGGGAATCCGCGTGCTGGAAGATGAAGTGACAAAGGCCGCGGACTGGCTGACTGTGATCGGACGGACCGATGCGTCTCTGGACCGGGCGGAAATCAGCAGTCTGATGGATCAGGCGGATTCGGATTCTTTTATTCTTCTTCTGGATCATCAGCCGGAAGACCTGGATGAAAATAAGGCGGCAGGAGTCAATCTGCAGCTGTCCGGTCATACCCATGCGGGACAAATCTGGCCGACAGGACAGCTTGGCAGCCTTTTCGGCGTAACAGAGCTGAACTATGGATACCGGGAAGATGGGGCTTATCATGTGATTGTCTCATCCGGAATCGGAGGGTGGGGTTACGCAATCCGCACCGGAGGACATTCTGAATATGTTGTGATCGATGTAAATTCGGAAACTTAATGTTTCACTTGTAGTTTTTCCATGTTTCCAGTAGAATAAGGAGCGGAATCAAAGGAAATAAAACAGTGGAGGAACCATGATGGGAAATAAGTATTATGCGGTAAAAAAAGGAAGAAAGCCAGGGATTTACGATACCTGGGATGAATGCAGGAAACAAACCCTTGGCTTTTCCGGTGCCGTCTACAAAAGCTTTAAAACCAGACCGGAGGCAGAGGCTTTTCTGACGCCTGGCGGGCATGAGACTATGACAGTGGATGAAGAGACGCTGACTGCCTATGTGGATGGAAGTTTTCAAAAAGATGACAAGGCATTTTCCTATGGCATGGTGATCATCCGGCCTGAACAGGAGGAGCTTTATTTTGCGGAGAAATATGAAGATGAGGATCTGGCCTCCATGCGAAATGTGGCGGGAGAAATCAAAGGGTCTGAAGCAGCCATGAAATTTGCGCTGGACCATGGCTATAAAAAGCTTGCCATTTATTATGATTATGAGGGAATCCGGAAATGGTGCACCGGAGAGTGGAAAACCAATAAAGAAGGAACCAGAGCATACAAAGCATTTTATGATCAGAAGAAAAAAGATCTTAAAGTCAAATTTGTAAAGGTAAAGGGACATTCCAACGATAAATATAATGATATGGCGGATATGCTGGCAAAATCGGCTCTGGGAATCGGTGACGGAAGTTTTGCAAAAACAAGTGAAACCCAGTGGCATAAAGTAAAATAATAGCTGGAAGAAATGGGAACGGTTGACAGAAAAAACAGGAGTGCTATACTTAAATTGCCGCATCAGTTCCGGAAGGAGTGCAGGCCGCAGCCTGTATCGGAGGTGTCTAAGCTCACTTAAAGATTATTCTTAGAAACACGCTCCGGCTGATGGGCATTTCTTAAGTTTCAGACAAGTTTATGAAAAAAACACTTGCAAAATGTTTTGTCTTATTATATTATAATATAGCTGTGTACCAGTAACTCAGTGGATAGAGTGGCAGCCTCCGAAGCTGTTGGTCGCGGGTTCAACTCCCGCCTGGTGCATTTCAAAACCCGCGTACTTACGTGGGTTTTGTATGAAAAAATATCATACATAAGAAATAAATCGAGTACAACAAAATAGGATTGTCAAGTAGGACTATAGATTTTTCTGTTTCTGACTATAAACAGAGATCTGTAGTCTTTTTATTTCACAGGAACATAGCTTCCTGTGAAATAAAAACGCTCCGCGAGGATCACACTGCGGCGGAGCGGATAGTGCCGCTTATGCGGCCCGCCGCAGGCGGAGAATCCTGCAAAGCAGGATTCTTTCCCGGTTCACAGGAACACCAGCTTCCTGTGAACCAGAAAACTGTGTTTCTATAAAACACGAAACTTGAAAGGAGACAAAATATGGATCAGACGTATATGAAAAAGAAACCGATCCTGCCTCTGCTCATGTCAATGGCTCTGCCGATGATCATTTCCATGTGTGTGAATTCGCTGTATAACATTGTAGACAGTATTTTCGTGGCAAAGATCAGTGAGGACGCCATGACCGCGCTGTCACTGGTCTATCCGGTGCAGAATCTGGTGACATCGATCAGTGTTGGATTTGGAGTTGGAATCAACGCAATGATTGCCATGTATCTTGGCAGCGGAAACGAGGAGAGAGCCGGAGCCGCCGCCACTCAGGGAACACTGCTGAATGGAATTCACGGCGTTCTGCTGAATGTTCTGGGGCTTTTGTTTATGCCGGCATTTCTCAGAATGTTTACATCAGACCCGGAATTGATCGATCTGGGACTTCGATATTCCACGATTGTATTGTGTTTTTCCATTGTCATTACCATAGGAATTTCATTTGAGAAAATCTTCCAGGCAGTTGGAAAGATGATGGTGACAATGATCAGTCTTTTGTGTGGATGTGTATTAAACATCATTCTGGATCCGGTTCTTATTTTCGGAATCGGACCATTTCCGGAAATGGGGATTGAAGGCGCGGCTCTTGCGACAGGAATCGGACAGCTGTCAACCCTTGTGATTTATCTTGTGGTTTATTTCCGGAAGCCGATCAACGTGAAACTTTCTTTCCGGTATCTGAAACCGGAGGCAGAACTCTGCCTCAGACTTTATTCCATCGGGATACCGGCGACGCTGAACATGGCTCTGCCGTCTGTTCTGATTTCTGCTCTGAACGGAATGTTCGCGGTATACTCTCAGACCTATGTCGTGGTCCTTGGAATTTATTATAAACTGCAGACGTTTCTATATCTTACGGCCAACGGTGTCGTGCAGGGCATGCGTCCGCTGATCAGTTATAATTACGGAGCGGGAGAACTGACGAGAGTAAGAAAGATATACAAAATATCTTTGACGATCATCGCTGCGATGATGGTGGTCGGAGTTATCATATGCTTTGCGGTTCCGGAAATGCTGATGAAAATGTTTACATCCAATCCGGATACAATCCGAATCGGTGTGACAGCCCTGAGAATCATCTGTATCGGCTTTATTGCCTCCGCTGTATCGGTTACTTCCGCCGGAGCTTTTGAAGCGCTGGGTAAGGGAATTCAGTCATTTATGATATCCTTCCTCAGGTATGTGGCAGTGATCCTTCCGGCAGCGTTCATTCTGAGCCGGACCTTCGGTGCCGACAGCATCTGGAATGCTTTCTGGATCGCGGAATTTGTGACGGCAGCGGCAGCCTGGCTTCTGTACAGGAACATCTTAAAACCCCGGAAAGGCACAGAAGGAGAAGAGGTTTTGACAGAGAAATCAGAATAGATTACAATATGGGGACAGGAGGAAAGATTATGGAACATATTTCAAAAATCGTAGTCAGATATGCAGAAACGGATCAGATGGGAATCGCTCATCACAGCTGCTACGCGGTATGGTTTGAAGTCGCAAGGACAGAATTTATCAAATCAGCAGGCATTTCCTATACGGAAGTAGAAGATATGGGAATCATCCTGCCTCTGACGTTCCTGGAGTGCAGGTACAAGACAGCGGCGCTGTATGAAGATGAACTGGAAATTCACGCAAAACTTACGAAACTTACGCCGGTAAGGCTGGAATTCTCTTATGAAGTCAAGAGAGATGGAGAAGTGATCGCCACAGGAAAGACCGGACACGGCATGGTCAGCAAAGATCTGAAGCCGATGAATGTAAAAAAAGAACACCCGGATCTGTACCGGATGTTTGAATCAGCCCTGGAGACGGCTTAATTGTTCCACAAGGATCAGCCGCATAAGCTGATGAGGGAACGTAAGTCTCCCAAAACTTAATTTCATACGGCCTTTTGATACTGCGGCCGGGGACAGTCCCAGCGAGCCTCCGATGAGAAAGGAGACACAGGATACGGAATCCTGCTTCAGCTGATTCCATTTTTCCTGAAATTCTTCGGTGGAAAGGGGAGTCCCTTCAATACACAAAGGAATGACAAAACTGTGAGAAGGAATCCGGGATATGATACGGGCTCCTTCTTTTTCTTTGATTCTTTCCTCTTCTTTCTGACTTGCGCCGTCAGGAGTTTTCTCGTCCGGCAGTTCTATGATTTCAAATTCATATCGCTTTCGGATTTCTTTTGCATAGCGGTTGATCAGCTTTTTTAAATAATCTTCTTTTATTTTTCCCACGCAGATGATTTGTATTTTCATAAAAAATCCTTTCTTTCCGGGTCATGATCTGTTCTGATTTTACAGCATTGACAGCAGGAAAGCAACCGGCGCCGGGAAACAAAAGAGAATCATCCGGGTTTTTGCAAATTGAGAATGTTTCCCGCTTCGGACTGGACGGGCTTTCCGGGATGGGGTATAATATAATGAAATCTGAGGGAATATCAGAACAATGAAAACTGGAGGAACATATTTGAAAATAAAAAAATCGACAATTATTATTTTGGTGATAAGCTGGATTTTATTTTTGGGGGCGTGTCTCGTCGCTTTTTATCAATTGGAACAGATGAAGGAAGCCAGGATTACAAATGAAAAGATATTTAAGGATAAATCGACCGAACAGATTTCGGATGAACCTGAAGAATACGCAGAAGTGCGAGAGTTTATGGCTGATTATTACAGCTGTATCCAGAATAATGATCAGCAGAAGCTGAAATCCATGGTGGAAGACAGTCAGGAGATGAAAAAGCAGCAGGACAGCCTGAAACAGTATATCGAAGAGTATCAGAGCCTTATTTACAAAGTGGAAAGTGTGGAAGATACGAAAGATTATATTGTATATGTCTCCTATCAGTTAAAGATCAAAGGAATCAAGACACCTGCGCCGGGGATGACCCCTTATTATCTGAAGAGACAGGGAGATTCTTTTGTGATCCGGAATAATGAGGATCATGATACCGATGCCATCAGAGCCGCGAAACAGAAAAGTCTTGCCCGTAAGGAAAATCAGGATCTCATTCAGAAAGTAAATGAAGATTATGAGGAAGCGGTGAAATCCGATGATCAGTTAAAAGATTTTTTGAAGGACGAATAGAACGATGATGAGAATTCAGGTATTTATACAGCAGAAAAAGGCAGATTCTTTGTATACAGCGGCAATGGATGAATATTTAAAGCGGCTCAGAGCCTATGCGGCCGTTTCCGTAACGTATCTTAAAAGTGAAAAGCAGATGGAAAAAGCTGTGGCAAAGAGCAGAAAGAAGTTTTTTGTCACCAGCGGAAAGAAAACGATGACAAGCCCGGAACTGGCGGAAAAGATAGAGGATTTTTCTGTCAGAGGAGAATCATCCATTGATTTTTTTATCGGAGAAGAACCGGGAGAAAGAATGGAAACTTTCAGGATTTCTTCCTTTACGATGAATTCATTTCTGACCGCGACTGTGCTTCTGGAACAAATCTACCGGGCGTACCGGATCATTCATCATCAGGCATATCATAAGTAAGATGGGAATCAAAAAAATATCAGCAAGGAGTATATCATGGAGTTTAAGACACCGACGTTAGAAGACAAAGAACGGATCGATTCTTTTTTTGAGGAAGAGTCGACGAGAAGCTGTGATTTTAACACGGCAAATATTATTTTGTGGAATCAGTTTTACAAATGTCAGTATGCAGTTGTCCACGATACTTTTATTATGAGGACAGACGAGGAAGGAGAGTCGTTTTCTTTCCCGATGGGAAAAGGAGATAAGAAAAAAGCGATTGAAGAAATCATGGAATACTGCCGGGAAAAGGGGATTCCATTTGTAATGAACGGGATTACCCATGAAATGGAAGAGCAGATGAAAGAGATGTTCGGGGATATCTTTCAGGTAGAATATGACAGAGACGCTGCAGATTATGTTTATGAAAGGGAGAAGCTGGCGGCGCTGAGCGGAAAGAAGCTTCACGGCAAACGCAATCATATCAACCGATTCAAAGATAACCACCAGTGGTCTTATGAGGAATTGAACGATGAAAATCAGCTGGAAGCTCTGGCAATGCTTATGGAATGGAAAATGCAGAACTGCGCGCCGGAGGATCTGGAGAAGCATGAGGAAATCTGTGTTTCCAAGAACAGCCTGATTTATTATAAAGAGCTGGGACTGGTGGGAGGAATCCTGCGGGCAGACGGTAAGATCGTCGGCCTGTCCCTGGGAGAGCCGGCTGTAAATCCTGATACATTTGTGGTGCATATTGAGAAAGCCTTTCCAGATGTCCAGGGCGCATATCCGATGATCAATCAGCAGTTTGTACTCCATGAAATGGAAGGTTTCACTTATGTGAACCGGGAAGAAGATATGGGAGAAGAAGGATTAAGGAAAGCAAAAATGTCATACCGTCCCGCATTTATGCTGGAAAAAGGATTTTTGCGGTTCCGTCCGGCAGATACTGCGGCGGAAATAAAATAAAGTAAATGAATTGACACTAAGAGTCTAAAAATGTAGAATGAAATTATACCGAGTCTTGAATCTTGGAGTAATGTATGATTTAGGAGGAAATTACGATGAGACACTTGATTGATCCAATGGATCTGAGCGTGGAGGATATTGACCGGCTGCTGAATCTGGCAGATAACATTTCCGGCAATCCGGAGAAATACCGGGAGGTATGCCGGTATAAGAAGCTGGCTACATTATTTTTCGAGCCGAGCACAAGGACCAGATTGAGTTTTGAGGCAGCAATGCTTGAATTGGGCGGCAGTGTACTTGGTTTTTCTTCCGCTGATTCTTCTTCTGCAGCGAAGGGGGAGAGTATTGCGGATACAGCAAGGACAGTTGCCTGCTATGCGGATATTATCGCCATGCGCCACCCGAAGGAAGGTGCCCCTTATGTCGCATCGCAGTTTGTGGACATTCCGATCATCAACGCCGGAGACGGCGGACATAATCATCCGACGCAGACCCTGACAGACCTTCTGACCATTCGGAGAGAGAAGGGAAGACTTAATGACTTCACAATCGGATTCTGCGGAGATCTTAAATTCGGCAGGACGGTGCATTCTCTGATCAAAGCGCTGTCCCGGTATGAGGGAATCAATTACATTATGATTTCGCCGGAAGAACTGCAGATTCCGGAGTATCTGAAAAAGGATGTATTTGAGCGCAAGGGAATCCCGTTCCGGGAAGTAGAAAAAATGGAAGAAGTTATGCCGGAATTGGATATCATATATATGACCAGAGTCCAGAGAGAGAGGTTTTTCAACGAGGCGGATTATGTACGCCTCAAAGACAGCTATATTCTGGATCCGGGAAAACTTAAGAATGCAAAAGAAGACCTGTCCATCCTTCATCCGCTTCCGCGTGTCAATGAGATTTCCGTGAAAGTGGATCAAGATCCGAGAGCATGCTATTTCAGGCAGGCTCTTAACGGGAAACATGTCAGGATGGCTTTGATTATGGATTTGCTGGGGGTAAGCGCAGATGAAGATTGATAGTATCAAGAATGGAATTGTACTGGATCACATTACAGCAGGAAGAGGAATGGAAATATACAAAAGTCTTGGACTCGACAAGCTGGATTGTAGTGTGGCGATCATAAAAAATGTAAAGAGCAATAAGATGGGAAAGAAGGATATTATTAAAATCTCAGATAATTTCGAAGTGAACTTTGACGTGCTGGGATATATTGATCCGGATGCGACCGTCTGTGTGATTGAAAACGGCAGGGTAAAATCCAAACATAAGGTAGAACTTCCGCAGAAGATCACGAATATTGCCAGATGCAGGAATCCTCGGTGCATTACATCCATTGAGCAGGAAATCGATCACGTGTTTAAATTAGTAGACAGGGAGAAACAGATTTACCGGTGTATTTACTGTGAATCCAAGTTAAAGAAAAACTAAGAAGAACAAAGAGGTACTCATGGAACAGGAAAAGAAAACAGCTATCAATCGTGTGAAAAAAGATATCAGCAGGCCGGAGAGTTTCACTCCTCCTGAGGAGCTTAGGAAACAGCTGCTGGATACGATGGAGAAGATATACGATAAAGAAGACATTGAATGTGTCAAGAGAGCCTATGATGTGGCTTATAAGGCTCACGACGGGCAAAAGAGGAAATCAGGAGAACCGTATATCATCCATCCTATTTGTGTTGCCATCATTCTGGCAGAACTGGAGCTGGATAAAGAGACGATTATGGCGGGACTGCTCCATGATGTAGTAGAAGATACCGAAGTGACCCATGAAGACATTGTGGAACAGTTCGGAGAAGAAGTTGCGGCGCTGGTAGACGGCGTTACCAAACTGGGACAGTTGAGTTATTCCAAGGATAAGATTGAAGTTCAGGCGGAGAACTTAAGAAAAATGTTTCTTGCCATGGCAAAGGATATCAGGGTCATACTGATCAAACTGGCAGACCGTCTCCACAATATGCGGACCATGCAGTTTATGCGTCCGGAGAAACAGAAAGAAAAATCCAGAGAGACGATGGATATTTACGCACCGATCGCCCACCGTCTCGGAATTTCCAAGATTAAGGTGGAACTGGATGATCTGTCTCTGAAATATCTGAAGCCGGATGTGTATGAAGATCTGGAAAAATCCTTAAATTCCAGGAAAGAGGAGCGGGAAGCGTTCATCAAGGAAATCGTGGAGGAAGTCGGAGGTCATATCAAGCGCGCCGGCATCAAGGCAGAGATTGACGGAAGGGTAAAGCATTTTTTCAGCATATATAAGAAGATGGTGAATCAGAATAAAACCATCGATCAGATTTATGATCTGTTTGCGGTGCGGATCAAAGTAGATACAGTAAAGGACTGTTACGCGGCTCTTGGCATTATCCATGAAATGTATAAACCGATTCCGGGCCGTTTCAAAGATTATATCGCAATGCCGAAACAGAACATGTATCAGTCACTTCATACCACGCTGATCGGACCGGAAGGACATCCGTTTGAGATACAGATCCGAACCTTCGAGATGCATAAGGTAGCGGAATATGGAATCGCGGCCCATTGGAAATACAAAGAAAATAATAATACTCCGGGTCTTAACAAGGAAGAAGAAAAATTAAGCTGGCTTCGTGAAATCCTTGAATGGCAGCGGGATATGGACGATAACAAAGAATTTTTGAGTCTTCTGAAAACAAATCTGGATTTGTTTGCGGAACAGGTGTACTGCTTTACACCGAATGGAGATGTGAAGAATCTTGCCAACGGATCCACACCGATCGATTTCGCTTATTCCATCCACAGTGCGGTGGGAAACAAAATGGTGGGAGCCAGAGTCAACGGCAGACAGGTGCCGTTTGACTACAAACTGCAGAATGGAGACCGTGTGGAGATCATTACATCACAGAATTCAAAGGGACCGAGCAGAGACTGGCTGAATCTGGTGAAGACGACCCAGGCAAGGAGCAAGATCAATCAGTGGTTCAAGCATCAGTTCAAAGAAGAGAATATCGTAAAGGGAAAAGAACTTCTTGAAAAATACTGCAAGAGTAAGAATATTGATCTTCCGAAGCTTATGAAGCCGGAATATATCAAGAAAGTGGAATTGAAATACGGATTCAAAGACTGGGATTCTGTCTGTGCGGCAGTGGGCCATGGGGGACTGAAAGAAGGCCAGGTCATCAATAAGATGCTTTCCGAGGACCGTAAGCGCCAGAAAAAAGAAATTACAGATGAACAGATTCTGTCCAAGACACAAGGAGCGGCGCCGGCTGCGGATAACAAAGGAAAGGAAGAGAAATCCAAAGGCGGAATCGTCGTCCAGGGAGCCGATGATGTATCTGTGCGTTTTTCAAAGTGCTGCAATCCGGTGCCCGGAGATGAAATTGTCGGATTTATCACAAGAGGACGAGGAATCTCTATCCACAGAACGGACTGTTCCAATGTACTGAATATGTCAGAGGAAGACAGAGCCCGTCTGATCGAGGCAGAGTGGCAGGTCAGCGAGGAAGAAACCAATCAGACCTACACAACGGAAATCAATATTTATGCAGATAACCGCAAGGGGCTGCTGGCAGATGTGTCCAGGATTTTCCTGGAACTGGATATTGATATCATAACCATCAATGTGTCAAATAATAAGAAAGGAAGAGCGACTCTCAGTATGTCTTTTGACATTACCGGCGTCAGCCAGCTGAATCGGATCATTTCCAAGATCCGCAGTGTTGAGGGCGTTATTGATATAGAAAGAACAGCAGGATAGGTGAGAATTATGGAAAAACCATTAGAGTTACACTGTATTGCCCTGGGGCAGATGCAGACCAATTGTTATATCGTAATCAATCGTGATACAAAAGAGGCCGTTGTTTTTGATCCGGGAGACCAGGGAGACAAAATCATGGATACTCTTAAAAAGGAGGGAGTCAGTCTGGCAGCGGTCTGCCTGACCCATGCTCATTTTGACCATATTATGGGACTCCCTTATTTGATGGAGGTCAACGACAAACTTCCGGTTTATCTTCATGAAGCCGAGCAGGATGTTTTACTGAATCCTCAGTTAAATCTTTCCAATATGGTGGGACTTACCATATCCCTTCAGGCTGACCGCATTGTGAAGGACGGAGATGAAATAGAGCTTCTCGGAGCAAAGGTAACATGTATCCATGTGCCGGGCCATACAAAAGGCGGAGTCTGCTATTATTTCTCAGAGTATGGATGGCTTATTTCCGGGGATACTCTGTTCCAGCAGAGCATAGGAAGAACGGATTTTCCGACAGGAGATCTGAACGCGCTTCTGACAGGAATCCGCTCCAAACTTTTTGTGCTGCCGCCTGAGACGAAAGTATTTTCAGGTCATACCCCGCCGACAACCATTGGAGAAGAGATACGGAGCAATCCGTTTTTGATGTAAATTATGATTGGATTAATTCAGAACGATACGGTATATGAGTACGATATACGAAGTTTAATATTGGCATTTATGATTGGAGAGAAGATAGAATTGACAGACCATGTCGATTCTATCTATGATTTTGTACTGGATGTTTCTTATAAGGAGGAACAGATGCGTCTGACTCTTTATAAGAAAGGAGCTTTTCTGAAGGAAGAAGTTCTGTCCGGAAACTACAGAGATAAGAAAGCATTTAAAAATCCTGTGAAAAAGGCCGTATACCGGCTGTTTTCTTATGCTCTGGATAAAGAGCTGCCCTGGGGCACACTGACCGGCGTGCGCCCTACGAAGATTGTATTCGACGGGCTGGCGGAAGGAAAGACACAGGCGCAGATCATAGAAGATTTTCAAAAGGATTATCTGGCGTCAGAGGAAAAAGCTGCTCTGTGCACGAGAGTGGTGGAGAAAGAACAGGGTCTTTTGTCCCATTTTCCATATGAAGAAGGATATAGTCTTTATGTTGGGATTCCTTTCTGCCCCAGCACATGTCTCTACTGTTCTTTCGCGTCTTATCCCATTGGCGCGTATCAGGAATATGTGGGAGATTATCTGAAAGCTTTGGAAAAAGAAGCAGAATTTGTCAGGAATCAATATCAGGGGAGAAAACTGCAGACCCTTTATATTGGCGGAGGAACGCCGACGGCGCTCAGGGAAGAAGACCTTGAGAGAATGCTGGATGCCGTCAGCCGCCGTTTTCCATTTGAAGATATCATGGAAGTAACGGTGGAAGCAGGACGACCGGACAGCCTGACTCGTGAAAAATTAAAGATTCTGTCCCGCTGTGGAGTGACAAGGATCAGCATCAATCCCCAGACAATGAATGATCAGACTCTTCGGCGGATTGGAAGAAATCACACGGCGGAGGATGTAAAGGAAAAATTCTATATGGCAAGGGAAGCTGGTTTTGATAATATTAATATGGATACCATCTGCGGACTTCCGGAAGAAGGAATGAAAGAACTGGAGCAGACCTACCGGGCTATTGAGAAAATGGAGCCGGAAAGTGTGACGGTCCATTCTCTGGCGGTGAAGCGCTCTTCCAGACTCCGACAGGTAAAAAATGAGTATCATCATTACGGGGCCACGCCGGCGATGGTGGCTTATGCGGCGGAATGCGCGGAAAAAATGGGACTGGAACCTTATTATCTCTACCGGCAGAAAAATATACCGGGCAATCTTGAAAATGTGGGATTTGCGAAAAAAACAAAGGAATGTCTCTATAATATTTTGATTATGGAAGAATTACATGATATTATAGCAATTGGTGCAGGGACATCAACCAAGATCGTGAACCGCGGCGGACATTCCGTATCCCGGGTGGAAAATCTGAAAGATGTGTTTCAGTACATTGCACGTGTGGATGAGATGATTCATAGAAAAGAAATAAAGATGAATGAAAAATAGGAGAAGTTATGGCAATCAGCTACGGAAGAAAAGACATAGAGACGCCCATACAGGCAGGATTGGAAGAGACGATCAGCCACGGGATCGTAGTGAGTAACCTGGCTTATCTGGTCGGACGGGAACTTGAACTGGATGATAAGACCTGTTATGACCTTGCAGTGGCAGGGTTCCTGCATGATATCGGGAAAGTCCGTCTGAATTTTTATATGAATGAGAAAGAAGAAGAAATACTGGCAGTTGATGAGACCAGATACATGAGGATGCATCCGGCCATCGGATATGCGATTCTGCTGGATTATGATTACAATCAGACCGTACTGGATGCAGTGCTGTACCATCATGAGCATTACGACGGCACTGGTTATCCGCATAATTTAAGGGGAAAGGAAATTCCCCTGGCGGCAAGGATCATGCATGTTTGTGACGTGTTCGGAGCGTTGATTTCCAATCGGGATTACCGGGAAGCATTCGATGTTGAGACGGCACTGGATGTGATTTTAGATGACGTAAAAAACTTTGACATGAAAGTATTTCTGGCTTTTCAGCGGGTCGCCTTTTCCGGCGAAATGGAAGCTGTCATTGAGAGAGCCAGTATAGATGAATTTGAGGAGGAAATAACATGATTACAAAGGCACCAAGAGGAACAAAAGACTGGTTTGGAAAAGAAATGGAGCAGCGTACTTATCTGGAAAAGATTTTCAGAGACCTGTGTGCTGCCTGCAACATCCATGAGATTATCACGCCAGTATTTGAGCACACAGAGCTGTTTCAGAGGGGTGTCGGGGAAACAACAGACGTAGTGCAGAAGGAAATGTATACGTTTCTGGATAAAGGAAACAGAAGTATTTCTCTGAAACCGGAGGGAACAGCGGGAGCGATCCGCGCTTATCTGGAACATGGAATGCAGAATGACCCTCAGCCGATCAAACTGTTTTATGTAACGCCGGCATTCCGCTATGAGAAACCTCAGAGCGGAAGACTGAGACAGCACCATCAGTTCGGAATCGAGTTCGTGGGAGCTGAGAGTCCGCTGGCAGAGGTGGAACTGATTACCCTTGTGTCATCTTTTATTAAAAAAATAGGACTGAAGGATGTAAAACTTCATATTAACAGCATCGGATGTGAAAAGTGCAGGAAAGATTATAATGAGGCGCTTCTTTCTTATCTGAGAGAGCATGAAGAACAGCTCTGTCCGACCTGCCGCGAGAGAATGCAGAAGAATCCGCTGCGTGTCATTGACTGTAAGGTTCCGGAATGTAAGGAAATCGTAAAAGATGCTCCGAGAACCATTGATTATCTGGATGATGACTGCAGAGAGCATTTTAAAATATTAAAAGAACTTCTGGAAGATTTGGAGATTCCGTATGAGGTCGACACGGAAATTGTCCGCGGACTGGATTACTACACAAAGACAGTCTTTGAATTCGTAGACAAAGATGGATTTACTTTATGCGGCGGCGGCCGTTACGACAATCTTGTGCATGAAATCGACGGAAAGGTAGCAATGCCGTCTGTGGGATTTGGAATGGGAATCGAAAGAATCCTTTATTTCCTCAATGAAGAAGGAATCGATCTTCCATGCGGGCGAGGCATCGATCTGTACGTGGGAATTCTCGGCGATGAGGCGAAATCAAAAGCTTATAAGATTGTGACAGGACTGAGAGAAAAAGGATTCGTAGTGGAGACTGATTATCTCGGCAGAAGCCTGAAAGCACAGATGAAATATGCTAATAAGATACATGCAAAAAACACGCTGATTATCGGAGATAATGAGCTGGCAGAGAACAAAGGACGTCTGAAGAATATGGAAACCGGAGAACAGACGGATGTTACCCTGGATACGATCGGGAATTACTTATAAAAGACAGCTTAAGAAGGAGGAGAAGTAAAATGAGTGAATACGCAATTGTAGCACCGGAAGATTTTGACGAAAGCGTATTTCGTCTGATCGGAAAAGACTGGATGCTGGTCACGGCAAAGAATAAAGAAGGAAAAGTCAATACCATGACAGCGTCATGGGGAGGATTCGGAGTCATGTGGGGCAAAAATGTGGCAGTCACTGTACTGAGACCACAGCGCTACACAAAAGAATTCATTGACCAGACAGATTCATTCACATTATCATTCTATGACGACGCGTTTAAGAAAGATTTATCTTATCTCGGAAGTGTGTCCGGAAGAGATGAGGATAAGATTTCCAAGACCCGTCTGACACCGACAGACGCAAATGGAATTCCTTATTTTGAGGAAGCCAGAGTCGTGCTGATCTGCAAGAAACTGTATTCTCAGCCGATGGATCCGGAAGGATTTACGGACGGCGGCCGCGAGCTGGACGGCGAGTGGTATCCGGAAAAAGATTACCATGTACTTTACGCAGCGGAAATTGAACAGATTCTTGTAAGACAGGATGGATAAAAGAGAAACAAAGCCCTTCCCGGAGTGAAAATCCGGTGAAGGGTTCTTTTTTTGAACTTTTTCGAAATATAAATTGAACTTTCTTCCGGCCTGTGGTATGATGTGCATATTGAACAGAACTTGAAATTGAACTTATATTGAACATTTCGGTTTTAGGAGGAAACAAATGTCAAAAGAAGTTTTTGCAGACAGGCTGAAAATGGCAATGGCGCGCCAGGGGAAAAAGCAGGTGGACCTGATCCGGGCGGCGGCAGCCCAGGGAGTAAAACTAGGGAAAAGTCATATGAGCCAGTACGTAAGCGGAAAGACCTTTCCAAGGGAAGATACTCTGTGTTTTCTCGCCAAAAACCTTGGGGTAACGAAAGAGTGGCTGAGCGGGGAAGAAGAGGATGACCGGCAGGTGCAGAAGACAGAAGAGAGCCGGGAAAGCAGCAGTGAGAGTGAAAATCATATGTTAGGTGGGAAGAAAATGCGTGAATTTAAAAAATCTACAAAATTGAACAATGTGTTATATGATGTAAGAGGACCGGTGGTAGATGAGGCGGCAAGAATGGAAGAAGCCGGAACACAGATTTTAAAACTGAATATCGGAAATCCAGCTCCGTTTGGATTCCAGACTCCGGACGAAGTAATCTATGATATGCGTCGTCAGCTGACGGAGTGTGAGGGATATTCTCCGGCGGAGGGGCTCTTTTCTGCTCGAAAAGCGATTATGCAGTATGCTCAGCTTAAGAATTTACCAAATGTTACCATGGATGATATTTATACCGGCAACGGGGTCAGCGAGCTGATCAATTTATGTATGTCAGCACTGCTGGATAATGGCGATGAGATTCTGATTCCGGCCCCGGATTATCCTCTGTGGACCGCATGCGCGATTCTTGCGGGAGGCAAGGCTGTACATTATATATGTGACGAACAGTCAGACTGGTATCCGGACATGGATGATATCAGGAAAAAAATCACAGATCGTACAAAAGCCATCGTTATCATCAATCCGAATAATCCAACAGGAGCTTTGTATCCGAAAGAAGTGCTGCAGCAAATCGTGGACATTGCAAGAGAGCATCAGCTGATTATTTTTTCCGATGAAATCTATGACCGGCTGGTAATGGATGGAGAGGAGCATATTTCCATCGCTTCACTGGCGCCGGATCTGTTTTGTGTGACTTACAGCGGATTATCAAAATCACATATGATCGCAGGTTTCCGGATCGGATGGGCAATATTCAGCGGAAATAAGGATATGGCGAAAGATTATATGGAAGGGGTCAGGATGCTTTCCAATATGCGTCTGTGCTCCAATGTGCCGGCCCAGTCCATCGTACAGACAGCTCTGGGAGGTCATCAGAGCGTGATGGATTATGTTGTGCCGGGAGGAAGGATTTACGAGCAGAGAGAGTATATCTATAAGGCGCTGACGGACATTCCGGGAATCAGCGCAGTGAAACCGAAAGCGGCATTTTACATTTTTCCGAAAATTGATGTAAAAAGGTTCAATCTGAAAGATGATGAGAAATTTGCACTTGACCTTCTGAAAGATAAGAAAATTCTTCTGATCCACGGAGGAGGATTTAACTGGAATCAGCCGGATCATTTCAGGGTCGTGTATCTTCCGAGAATCGAAGTCCTGAAAGAATCCGTCAGCAAGATCGCTGACTTCTTCAGTTATTATCATCAGTAAACATGATTTTGCCGGAATCTTCCCCTGCCCAATCGATTGCCGTGATTAATACTTTCACTGGGAAAATATTTATGCTATAATAACTCAGAGTTACGTAAGAAGGAGGAAATATCATGGCAGAATCAATGTCAGGTTTAGCCAGGACTCACCGATGTACGGAAGTTTCCAGTCAACTGATCGGAAATGAAGTGACCGTTATGGGGTGGGTGCAGAAAAGAAGAAACTTAGGAAGCCTTATATTTATAGATTTAAGAGACCGCTCAGGACTGCTGCAGCTCGTATTTGATGAAGAGGCTTTGTCACCGGAAGATTACGAGAAAGCCAACAGTTTAAGAAGCGAATATGTCATCGCAGCCGTAGGAACTGTACAGAAAAGAAGCGCTGCAGTAAATGAGAATTTGAAAACGGGGGATATTGAGATCAAAGTCCATACGCTGAGAGTACTTTCTGAATCCGATACTCCGCCGTTTCCGATTGACGAGAATCAGACAGTAAAAGATGAGCTTCGTCTTAAATACCGTTATCTGGATCTGCGCAGACCGAATTTGCAGAGAAATTTAAGAATCCGTGACCATGTTACAAGAATCATCCGTAATTTCCTGTCTGATGAGGGATTTATCGAGATTGAAACACCGATTCTCGGGAAAAGCACGCCGGAAGGAGCCAGGGATTATCTTGTGCCAAGCCGTGTGCATCAGGGAAATTTTTATGGACTGCCACAGTCACCGCAGCTTTATAAACAGCTCCTTATGTGTTCCGGATTTGACCGTTATTATCAAATCGCAAAATGTTTCCGTGACGAGGACCTGAGGGCGGACCGCCAGCCGGAATTTACACAGGCGGATATGGAACTGTCCTTCGTTGATGTGGACGATGTGATTGATATCAACGAGCGCCTGATGCAGAAGGTATTCAAAGAAGTGCTGGATGTGGATATTCCGCTTCCGATGCAGAGACTCACCTATCAGGAAGCGATGGACCGCTTTGGATCAGACAAGCCGGATACTCGTTTCGGCATGGAGCTGGTCAATGTTTCTGAGACCGTAGCCGGATGTGATTTTATGGTATTTAAAGGCGCTCTGGAAAACGGCGGAAGTGTAAGAGGTATCAACGCCAAAGGTCTGGGTGATCTTGGAAGGAAAAAAATAGACGCTTTCGTAAGTTACGCGAAAGATTTCGGAGCTAAGGGACTGGCCTATATTCAGCTTAAAACAGACGAAACCGTCAAATCTTCCTTTGCGAAGTTTATGAAGGAAGAAGAAATGGATGCTCTGATCCGGGCAATGGACGGACAGGCAGGAGACCTGCTTCTGTTTGCTGCGGATCAGGATAAAGTAGTATTTGACGTCCTGGGCAATTTAAGAATCCATATTGCAAAACAGTATGATATGATCGATGAATCTTTGTTCAACTTCTTATGGGTAACAGATTTTCCTCTTCTGGAGTGGAGCGAAGAGCAGAACCGCTATACGGCGATGCATCATCCGTTTACAATGCCATTTGAGGAAGATTTGGAATTTATCGATACAGATCCGGGAAAAGTACGGGCGAAAGCATATGATATTGTCCTGAACGGAACGGAGCTGGGAGGAGGATCCATTCGTATCCATCAGAATGATATCCAGGAAAAGATGTTTGAAGTCCTTGGATTTACAAAAGAAGATGCCTATGAGCGTTTCGGATTCCTTTTGGATGCCTTTAAGTTCGGCGTTCCGCCGCATGCGGGACTTGCATACGGACTGGACCGTCTGGTTATGTGGCTGACAGGAGAAGAAAGTATCCGTGATGTCATTGCATTTCCGAAAGTAAAAGATGCTTCGTGTCTTATGACACAGGCGCCGGGCGCTGTCGATGAAATCCAGCTGGATGAACTTGGAATTGAAATATCCACAAGCGGAGAGGAGAATTAATACTATGGAGAAAATGTTATTCAGTGGTGTACAGTCTAATTCAGATGTGGCACTGATCGTAATCAGAGGTTTAAAACATCAGCCGGGAATTGCCGCCAAAATTTTTGGAGCGATCGCAGATGAGAAAATTAACGTAGAGCTGATCCTTCAGTCCATTGGACGCGGACCGGAGAAAGATATCTCCTTCGTCGTTGCCCAGGAAGACGCGCCAAGAGCAGTGGAAACATTAAAGAAAGCATTTCCGGACAATGATTATCAGGAGATTCTGTGCGATACAAAAGTCGGAATCGTATCTATTGTAGGCGCGGGAATGATGTCAAATTCCGGAGCAGCATCCAAGATGTTTGAAGCAATTTATAATAAAGGAATCAACATTAAAATGATCTATACATCAGAGATTAAGATCACGGTTCTGATCAAGGAAAGCCGTGTGGAACGGGCAGTGGAGGCTCTTAAAGAGCAGTTCCAGGAGTAGGAACCACAGAGAAAGGAGAACATCATGTTTGATTTTAGTGAAGTAAAGAATTTTGACAGCGAGATTGCCCAGGCAATGGAAGACGAGCTGACAAGACAGAGAAGCAATCTGGAATTGATCGCTTCAGAAAATCTTGTATCCAAAGCAGTTATGGCAGCAATGGGAAGCCATCTGACCAACAAATATGCGGAAGGATATCCTGGAAAACGTTATTACGGCGGATGCGAATATGTAGACGTAGTAGAAAATCTGGCGAGAGAGCGTGCGAAAGAATTGTTTGGATGTGAATATGTAAACGTGCAGCCTCATTCCGGAGCCCAGGCAAATATGGCAGTATTTTTCGCTGTTATGGAAGTAGGCGACACATATATGGGAATGAGCCTGGATCACGGTGGACATCTGACACACGGAAGTCCGGTCAATATGTCCGGAAAGAATTATCACTGCGTTCCTTATGGAGTTAATGATGAAGGATTTATCGATTATGATGAAGTAGAAAGAATCGCCATGGAATGTAAGCCAAAGATGATCATCGCAGGAGCCAGCGCTTATGCGAGAGCCATCGATTTCAAACGTTTCCGTGAAATTGCGGATAAAGTAGGAGCTGTACTCATGGTGGATATGGCTCATATTGCAGGTCTTGTGGCAGCCGGACTTCATCAGAGTCCGATCCCATATGCTCATGTGACAACGACCACGACCCATAAGACCTTAAGAGGTCCTCGCGGAGGCATGATCTTAAGCAGCGATGAAGTAAATAAAAAATATAATTTCAACAAAGCCATCTTCCCTGGAATCCAGGGCGGACCGCTGATGCATGTGATCGCTGCAAAAGCAGTCTGCTTCAAAGAAGCTTTATCTGATGATTATAAAGAATATATGAAACAGGTAGTAAAAAACGCGGATACTCTGGCAAAAGCCCTGATCGAAGAAGGATTTGACATCGTATCCGGCGGAACCGACAACCATCTGATGCTTCTTGACCTGAAGAAATATGACCTGACAGGAAAAGACGCAGAGAAAGTTCTGGATTCTGTTCACATCACATGTAATAAAAATACAGTGCCAAATGATCCGAAATCACCATTTGTAACATCAGGACTCCGTCTCGGAACACCAGCTGTGACAACCAGAGGACTAAAAGAAGATGACATGAAAATTATCGCAAAAGCAATCCGATTAACTCTTCTGGACAAAAAACTGGACGAAGCGGCAGCAATGGTAAAAGAATTAACAGACAAATATCCGATATATGAATAAACAACAAAAGGGACTCTGGCAGCGGAGTCTCTTGTTGCGTTTTTAAATGTTTTCCATACAATATGTCAACAATTAAACTGATTCATATTCTGATTTATCAATTGCAATATAGGTAAAATTACGTTAGAATAGTAGTCGACAGAAAACGACATGGCTAAGGCATGATAAAACCTATACGGAGGATAAAAATGAAGATGAACAAGAAAAAGGGGTTGGCGATTGCCGGAGGAGTTGCCGCTGCGGCGATTGCTGTGGCAGTGGGAATTCATGTACACTATTCCGGACGGTGGTATCCGGGCAGCAGGATCGATCAGGTGGATGTATCAGGCATGACATATGAGGAATCCATCCAGGAGATAGAGAACCGGATCGATTCCTATGAACTTACTATTAAAGGCCGCAGTGATGGAACTATGAAAATATCAGGAAAGGATATTGATCTTGCTCTGACAGGAGAGGATGAGATCCGTGATATTTATGATAAACAGCATGAAAGCAGCATTCTGACATCCATTTTCGGAAGAGAAGACGGAGAAGCGGATCAGCTGATATCCTATTCCAGGGATAAGATTGCAGAAGCAGTGGCAGAGTCAGATCTGGTGACAGGAAATAACGGGTATAAG
This sequence comes from Candidatus Anaerostipes avistercoris, assembly GCA_019119895.1. Lineage (GTDB taxonomy): Bacteria > Bacillota > Clostridia > Lachnospirales > Lachnospiraceae > Anaerostipes > Anaerostipes avistercoris. The sequence continues at coordinate 85,241 of DWWD01000021.1, forward strand.
ATCACGAAGCCGGAGAATGCTACGGTGGTATATTCTTCCGGTAAACGAAGCGGCGTGGTGAAAAAAGAAGTGGAAGGAAACCAGCTGGATCAGGAGAAATTTACCGAAGCGGTCGCTGATATGGTAGAGGAACTGGAAACAGAGATGGACATTACCGACACAGAGACATTTCCGGATGTATATAAGGAGCCGACTCTGAGGGAAGGCGATGATAAACTTAAAACCATGCAGGATACATACAATCAGTATCTGCTTCACTGGATTCAGTGGAAGATGGGAGATAATGTAACAGAAACACTGACACCGGATACGATCAAAGACTGCATTGTCGTTGATACAAAGAATGAGAGCGTTAAGATCAGCCAGTCTAAATTAGAGGAATGGATTGAAACCTTCTGCCTGAAGTATAAGACGCAGGGAATCGCAAGAAATTTCAAGACTCATTCCGGAAAAACGATTCAGATCAGCGGAGGAGATTACGGCTGGCGTCTGGATTATGAAAAGATCGTGAGTGAAGTGATGAAAGAGCTTGAGAAATCACCGGACAAAGGCGCGATGGAAGCATATATAAAGAATCCGTCAGATTCCAACGCAGAGAAGCTTACGATTTCTCTGGAACCGGTATACAGCCATGAAGGATACCGCATGGATTTTGATAATCTTCAGAATGACTGGGATACAAAGAATTACAGTGAAGTTGATTTGTCCGCGCAGCAGGTATATATTTACAGAGACGGAAAACTGGTATTTAACTGCAAATGTATCACTGGAAAAGACGTTCCGGACCGGATTACAAGAACGGGCGTTTATGATGTAAAAGAAAAGAAACTGACCAAGACTCTGGTAGGGGAAGACTATGAAGTTCCGACGAAATACTGGACCAGAATCATGTGGACAGGAACCGGATATCATTACAGCAACCGCAGTGACTGGGGGAAATGGTCTCCGACATATTATAAGACTGCAGGATCTCACGGATGTATCAATCTGACATTGTCTGATGCAGAATCCGTGTATAATCTGACAAAGATTGGTGATCCGGTATTTATTCACTATTAAAAAGGAAAGAGGAGATCATATGACGGAAACATACGAGAAACAGGAAAAGATTTTATGGTATATTCAGATACTCTTATTTGCGGTATCCCTGTATATTTATTTCCAGATGGGAAATAATGAAATGATTCAGGTGATTCTGGCAGTGCTGTCCATGATTTCTCTGACGGCAGACCGGTTTTATTTCAGCGCAAAGATCGGACAGGATGTATATTTTTCCTATGCCGTAGCTTATGGCGTGATTATTTTGTTCGGATTAATTCTGACGATGGATTTTGCAGGTGTCTTTCATTTTCAGGTACTGGATACTTCCGGAAGGCTGTTATGGGCGCTGACGCCGGCGCTGGTACTTCTCTGGAAGACAAAATTCATTGCGTTCCGTGAATGGGATCAGAATCAATAACAGCATAGAGAAAAAGAACTGGACCATCAGGAAGAGAAATTCTGATGGTCCAGTTTGGATTTACAGTAATCTCTCGGAGTACAGCCCATGACTTTTTTAAATGTTTCAGAAAAATAGCTGCCGCCGGAAAATCCTGTGTCCCGTGCAATGGCGGACATGGGACGGTCATGAGCGGCTACCATGGGAAGACTGCGGAAAATCCGGAGCCGGATCAGATAATCCACCGGACTGCAGTGGAGAATCCGCTGAAACAGACGGGAACATTCGCTGCGGCTCAGCTGGCAGGATGCTGCGATATCCTGAAGCGTGTGTTTTTGAGGATAGGTTTCATTAAGGTAGGTCATGGCGGCCTTGACGCGGATAATATCTTTTTTCTGCTGACGGGATAATTCGGGAATGGAAGAAATATTCTGAAGAATATAATAGAATATTTCATTGGCAAAATGCTGGATTTTAAATTCATAGCCGTATTCCATGGACTGACAGAGACTTGTCATTTTCTTTATATTTTCCAGGATATATTTCTGCCATGGAATTCTCGGGACAAGGGTAATATGACAGAAAGAAGAACTGCTGGTCACAGGCTGGATGTATTTTCGGAAAACCTGGTCATCGGCTTCCGGGTGCAGAAGGTTCTGACTGATGTTAAAGACGAGAAAACGGCACGGATAGGATTTATATTTCTCCGCAAAATGAACCTGCCCCGCATTGAGAAAAAAGCCTTCATTGGCGGAGGCAAGATAAGTCTTATGGTTAATATGGAATGCCAGGGTTCCTGAGAGGATATAGACAATCTCAAAGTCATCGTGCCAGTGGGGCGCCAGCAGCCCGGCAGGCAGGACGTCCGCATCAAAAATCTGTTTTCGGAAGTTTTTACTCATTCATTCATCTCCAAAGTAATATTGTTATAAAATCATGTCGAAAATAGCAGAAATTACAATTATATTACAATGATTGTGATAAAAAAGCAAGAAGCACCGGGAGAAAGATATTCCTCCGCAGGGGCAGGATTGTGCGGAAAGCAGATATGTTTCCGCAGATGTATTTAGTATCCGATATTCTCACCTACAAGGATAACTTTGATGCGGCCCCGCATGGCAGCGCTCTGACGCCTCGTTACGACAATATCACTGCAGATGCAGGTATCTCCGTAGCAGTCTGCGCAGCGTCCGGTCAGAGAACATGGAGTTTCGAGACCCAGACGGATACAGTTAGGCGGGGCTGCGATGTTTCGGACTCTGGCGACGCCGTCCTCTACACTGCTGACGACTTTGTTCATGCCGACGATCATGATCACATGTTTCGGCCCAAAGCAGAGAGGTCCTACACGGTTGCCGGTTCCGTCGATATTGATCAGTTCACCGTCCAGCGTGATCGCGTTGGTACTCATCAGGAAATAATCAGACAGAACGATTTTGGAGAAAATTTCTCTCCGTTCATCATAATCTTTTGCCTTATCCCGGTCGATGATTTCATAATCGCCGTTTCTGACAGCATCCATAAGACCGATTTCTTCTATGCTCATGGATCCTCCCCAGGATACGACAGAACCCTTTTCCATATAGGATAAGGCCTGTTTTAATGCATCTTCTCTGGTAGCGCAGTAGACGCCTTCCATATTTCTTTTTTCAAGGTTTCGGATGATAGTATTTGCTCTTATTTCATTTGCTTTTGCTGTGCTCATAGAAGTCTCCTTTCTTGATTTTTACCCTCGTTTAGTATATCATGAATTTTCATGGTATGGTACAATATCAGAGAATAAAAATGAAGGCAGGTAATGGTTTGAAGTCATTATTTATTACGGAAAAACCCAGCGTGGCCAGGGAATTTGCCGCCGCGCTTCAAATAAATGCAAAGAACCGGGACGGATATATGGAAGGGGATAATGCGGTCATTACATGGTGTGTCGGACACCTGGTGACCATGTCCTATCCGGACAAATATGCCCCGGCCCTTAAGAAATGGGATCTGGAGACCATCCCTTTTATCCCGGATAAATTTAAATATGAAGTGATCCCGGGGGTGAAAAAACAGTACAATATTGTTTCTTCCCTGCTGAACAGGGAGGATATCGGCACGATTTATGTGTGCACGGACTCCGGACGGGAGGGGGAATACATTTACCGGCTGGTGGATCAGGAAGCAGAGGTAGGAGACAGGAAAGAGAAAAAGCGGGTCTGGATCGACTCTCAGACCAAAGAAGAAGTGATCCGGGGAGTAAAAGAGGCAAAAGATCTGTCGGAATATGATAATCTGGCGTCTGCGGCGTATTTGAGAGCCAAGGAAGATTATCTCATGGGCATTAATTTCTCCAGAGTCCTGACCCTTAAGTACGGATGGACCATTTCCAATTATCTGAATCAGAAACGGAGTACGGTTGTAGCCGTGGGCCGTGTCATGACCTGTGTTCTTGGAATGATCGTGAAGAGAGAAAGGGAAATCCGAAATTTTGTGCCGACGCCGTTTTACCGGATTCTGGGGCATTTTGACTGCAGAGGATTTGAAGTGGAGGCCGAATGGAAGGCCATAGAAGGCTCCCGGTATTATCAGTCACCAAAACTTTATAAAGACAATGGATTTCTGGAGAAAAAGGACGCGGAAGAATTTATAAAATATCTGGAGGACGGCACCAATAAGGAAACGATCGTAGAGTCTTCCTCTAAGAGAAAGGAAAAGAAGAATCCGCCCCTTCTTTATAATCTGGCGGAACTTCAGAATCAGTGCTCTAAGATGTTTAAATTAAGTCCGGATGAAACGCTGAAAATCGTGCAGGACCTGTACGAAAAAAAGATGGTTACATATCCGAGAACCGACGCCAGGGTGCTGTCTTCAGCTGTGAGCAAAGAAATTTACAAAAATATCAAAGGACTGACGGGCTATGGGCCGCTGGGTGAAGCCGCGGCAGATATCCTGCAGGAGAAAAAATATCAGGGAATCGCCCGTACAAAATATGTGGATGACAAGAAGATCACAGACCATTATGCGATTATTCCTACAGGACAGGGCGTGGCAGGTCTTGGAAAGCTTTCTCAGACAGAGCAGAAAGTATACGATGTGATCGCCAGAAGATTCTTATGCATTTTCATGCCTCCGGCGGTTTATACGAAAATCCGTCTGGAAACCCGCACGAAAGGCGAGGCGTTTGCCGCTAATTTCCGGGTACTTTCCGATCCGGGATATTTGAAGATTGCAGGAACCGGCGGGCAGAAGAAAGAAAAAGCGCTGACGAAAGAGCAGATGGATGCCATTGCATCCCTGCGTAAGGGAATGAAGCTTCCGGTGAATGATTACGCCATAAAAGACGGAACGACAATGCCGCCGAAACGCTATAATTCAGGATCTTTGATTCTCGCCATGGAAAATGCGGGACAGCTGATTGAAGACGAAGATCTGAGAGAACAGATTAAAGGAAGCGGCATTGGAACCAGTGCCACCAGAGCGGAGATCATCAAAAAACTGATCACCAACCAGTATATCGCGCTGAATAAAAAGACCCAGATCGTCACACCGACGCTGACCGGTGAAATGATCGTAAATGTAGTAAATGCTTCCATAAGCTCCCTTTTAAACCCTACGCTGACAGCAAGCTGGGAGAAGGGACTCACCTATGTGGCGGAAGGAACGGTTTCAGAAGAAGAATATATGCAGAAACTGGATCAGTTCGTTGCGCAGAAGACCAACAAAGTAAAAGAAACTAATTATCAATATGAATTAAGGAGATCTTTTGATCAAATCTCACCGTTTTATAAGAAAAACGGGACGGTAAAAAATCTGAAAAAGTAAAAAGCATAAAGTAAAAACCTCGCGTACTTCAGGCATATTTTAAGGCTTTTCCCATATATTTGATTATACAGAGAATGGAGGGCTTATGAAGGAAGGACGCGAGGTTTTTCAGATTCTGCCGCTGAATATCAGAAATATACTGCAGCAATTTCAGCTGGATATGAACAGGATGCAGGAGATTCGTCTGAGAATCGGACAGCCGGTTCTGATCCGGTATGGATATCAGGAATATTTTCTGTCAGAGCGGAGAGGACTTTCCGTTACCCGGGAGGGTGCGCATATTTTTACAAAAGAAGAACTTAGACAGGCCGTGGAATATATCAGCGGATATTCCCTTTATGCTTACGAGGAACAAATAAAACAGGGGTTCATCACCATTCAGGGAGGGCACAGAGTCGGTCTTGCAGGCTCAGCCGTGATGTCAGAAGGAAAGATGAAAGCAATGAAACATATTTCCTGTCTCAACATCCGGATCGCCCACCAGATCAAAGGGTGTGCCGCCAGAGTATATCAGAAGTGTCAGTCAGAAGGGAAACTTCTTCCGACTCTGCTGATATCTCCTCCAGGATGCGGCAAGACAACTCTGCTGAGAGATTTGATTCGTATTGTTTCAGACAAAGGACAGACCATTGGAGTCGTAGATGAGCGCAGCGAAATCGGAGCGGCGTATCAGGGAGTTCCTCAGAACGACCTGGGGATCCGCACGGATCTTCTGGATGGATGTTCCAAAAGCGAGGGAATGAATCTTCTGATCCGGTCTATGGCGCCGGAAGTGATTGCAGTGGATGAGGTGGGGACCAGGGAAGATGTGGACGCGCTGTTTTTCTGTGCGTTCCGCGGATGCACCATGCTGGCCACGGCCCATGGAAAAAGCAGAGAATCCCTGCTTAAGAATCCCTATATGAAAGAAACACTGGAAAAAAAGATGTTCCAGAGATATGTTGTGCTGGATCACCGCGAAAAACCGGGAGAGATAAAGAAAATTTTGGATGAAAACGGAGTGGAACTGTATGCTTAAAATAATCGGAGTTTTGATGATCATTGCGGCCGGAGTCAGTTTCGGCTTTTCCAAAGCGGAAAAAGAACAAAAACGGCTGGAACAGGGAATTGCGCTGAAACGGATGCTGTATCTTCTGCAGGGCGAAATCCGGTATGGATTTACGCCGCTTCCGGAAGCGATCGCAGCCATTGCCGGCAAGACGGCAGAAGAATTCCGGCCGTTTCTGATCCAGACGGCAAAACAGCTGGAAAGCCATGCGGAAGAGTCTTTTTCCAGAGTCTGGAATCAGGCAGTCCGGGATCAGTTAAAGCCGCAGATCATTGAGACTGAATTTCTGGAAATCCTGTTATCCATGGGAGAGACCATCGGATATCTGGATCAGGAAATGCAGGAAAAGACCATTGGTTTTGCCATCGAGCAGATTGAGGATGTAATCTTTCAGATGAAAGATCAGGTCATAAAAAACTGCAGGATGTATCGTTCTCTGGGACTGTCGTTTAGTTTGCTGCTTGTGATCATTTTAATATAAGGAGGCTGGGATGAGTGTAAATATTATTTTCCGGATTGCCGCAGTGGGAATCCTTGTGACCATTCTCGTGCAGGTCCTGAAACATTCAGGAAGAGAAGAACAGGCATTTTTGCTGACGCTGGCGGGACTGATTCTCGTTCTCTCCTGGGTTATACCGTACATATATGATCTGTTTGAAAGTGTCCAGACACTTTTTACGATCTCTTAAAGATGGGGGTGAGCATTTGATACAAGTGGCGCTGTTTGGAATCATTGCCAGTCTGGCGGCGATGAAGATCAAATCCATCCGTCCGGAAATCGGACTTGCCATCGGGCTGGTATCCGCTCTGATCCTTGCGGGATATGCTCTGAATCAGATGAAGGAAGTGCTGGATGTATTTGATACAATCCGGAGCTACTCGGGGATCCCCAAAGACTATTTTCAGATTCTGCTGAAGCTGATCGGGATTTCCTTTCTCTGCGAAATCACAACGAATCTATGCAGAGACGCAGGACAGGAGACCATAGCAAAACAGATTGAACTGATCGGGAAATTATCAATTCTTGCGGTGAGCCTGCCGATTTTCAGGGCGTTTTTGGAGACCATACAGAAACTTCTGGGGAAAGGAACATGAAAAAATGTCTTTTATGTGTTCTGATTCTGTGTTTTGTAAGCTGTCCGAAAACAATTTACGGAGCTCAGGAAGAACTGGACCAGGAGTCCCTGCAGGGAGTAGAATCCGTTCTGGAAGAACAGGACTCGGACATATCTTTTACCCAGATTGTAAAGAAACTCATGACAGGAAACATCAAAGAAGCTCTGGGGTATCTGTGGGAAAAGCTTTCAGGGGATTTTTTTTCTTCTTTTGTCCTGCAGAAAGAATTCCTGAAACAAATGATAATTGCGGCGATGATCGCGGCAGTCTTTAAGAATCTGTCAGACGCTTTTTTACAGGGAAGCGCGGGAAATGCGGGATTTTATGTAACCTACATGGTTTTTATCGCATTAATGACGGATTCTTTCTATTATCTCAACGAAACCGCCCAGGACCTTGTCCGTCTGATGATTGATTATATCAGGGGTATGATTACCGCTTATTCCATCGCCGTCGTATCTACTTCCGGCATTACAACTTCCACGGCGGTTTATGAGTTTTATCTGATGGTTATCTATGGGATGTCGCTTCTCACGGATTACCTGATTCTGCCAATGATCCGGATCATGTTTGTTCTGAAAATCGTAAATCATATTTCACAGGAAGAACATTTTTCCAGACTGTGCGGCACTTTGGAGAAGGCTGCTGGACTGCTGATGAAGGGATTTTTATCTCTTGTTCTTGGTGTTCAGCTGATTCAGTCTATGATTCTTCCTGCAGTGGATTCCATTAAAAATACGGCGCTGGAGAAAGGTCTGTCCTCTATTCCGGGAATCGGAGGAGGGGTAAATACAGTGATGACAACAATCATTGGTTCGGCTGTTGTCATCAAAAACAGCATCGGCGCCGCAGGCATTTTGATCCTGCTGGTCCTGGTCGTTCCGCCTCTTCTGAAGATAGGAGCCGTGGTCCTGTCTTATATGGCAGCCGGGATTCTGCTCCAGCCGGTTTCCGACAAAAGAATTACCGGGGCAATAGACGCCGTTATCAAAAGCGGCAAGCTTATGATGCAGATGATCGTAACAATGACGGTATTATTTATCCTGTCCATTGCGCTGATCGCATTTTCAACCAATGTCAACTACTATGCGGGGTGATGTCTGATCATGGAAATGATACGATCCATTATTTTCTTTCTGATTCTGACAACCATCGCCGGGCAGCTGGTGGATGGAACCAAATATAAACCTTATGTCACCCTTGTGACGGGATTTATGCTTCTGTCTCTGATGGTCCGTCCGGTCATGACATGGATCGGAGGGGATGTGGAAATCCAGGATGTGTTTTCCCAAATTACAAAAGAGACCGATACGCTGTCTTTCGAAGAAGATGCAGCGGATGCGAGAGAGCAGCAGATTCAGAATGGAATCACAGCTGTACTGAAAGAGTATGGCATAGAAGCCCGGAGAACAGAAGTTACTGTAGATGGAGACGGCGCCATTGAAGAAATCCAGATTGAGGCAGCAGACGGAGAAAAGCAGGAAGAAAAAATAAAAACCGTACTTTCCAGATTCTATAATCTGGAAGGCGCTAATATAAATATAAGTGAGTAGAAGAAATATGATAGATAAGAAAAAACTGCAAAACATCATAAAAACCATAGGAATAAAAAAACTGCTCCTGATGCTTGCTCTTGGAATCTGTCTTATGATGTTCAGCCTGCCGTCACCCGAAGAAAATAAAAAAACGGAGACAAATCAGGAGGAGCAGGAAGAAGATTCCACAGACGCCTTTGTGAAAAAGCAGGAAAAACGACTCGTAAACGCCTTAAAACAGGTAGAAGGAGTCGGAAAAGTAAAGGTCATGATTACGGTAAAATCTTCCTCTGAAGCAGTGGTAAACAAAGACAGTCCCTATGAGGAAAGCACAGGAGAGGATGAAAAAAGCGTAAAAGAAGATGAGGAAACCGTTCTGATCGAAGAAGACGGGAACAAGGTTCCCTATGTGGTCAAAGAAATCCAGCCGGAGGTGGAAGGAGTTATAGTCGTTGCCCAGGGAGGAGGAAATGATATCGTTAACCAGAATATTGTTGATGCAGTATCTGTTTTGTTTCATATTTCATCCTACAAAGTAAAAGTCTTAAAAATGGAGGATTCCTAAATGAAGAAATTGTTTAAAAAAAATCAAATGATCATTACGACCCTGGCAATTATTATAGCCGTGGCAGGGTATGTAAATTATAGTGGAAAACTCGACGCATCTTCCGGCAGCAGGACAAAGACCGTATCCAATACAGCAAAAGAAACAGCAGGCGAAGTCACCGACGATATCACCGATGTGGGAGAAGCTGTTCTTACCAACGCCCAGGTGAGCAATTATGTTGCCAAAGCCAAGCTGGAGAGGGAACAGACCCACAGCAAGGCAAAAGATACGCTGGAAGAAATCATCAATGACGACTCCGTAAAAGACAGTGTAAAACAGGATGCCGTTGACAAACTGGCAACTCTGGCAGAACAGATGGAAATGGAAACCGCCTCCGAGAACCTGCTGGGAGCCAAAGGTTTTCTGAATTCCATCGTCACCATAAGCAACGGAAATGTTGACGTTCTGGTCAATAAAAAAGATTTGTCAAAAGTGGAGAGAAGTCAGATTGAAGACATTATTGTGAGAAAAACAGGGTGTCAGCTGGATAAGATCGTGATCACATCCATCAAAACAGAAGATTAATATCCGGCAGGAGGTAAATAATAGTAGAAAAGCACCTTTTGATTTGATATAATGACATAGGAAGAGTGCGGAGATACAGGAGGGTTTTTATGGAAAATAGAAACGGCTATAAGATAAAAGAAAAAGGAATTCACGGAGATGTGAAGATAGCAGACGATGTGATCGCGATCATTGCGGCGCTGGCGGCCACAGAAGTCAGCGGAGTCGCAAGAATGTGCGGAAATATCACCAACGAACTTGTCAGTAAGCTGGGAATGCAGAAACTGTCAAAAGGTGTCCGCGTTAAGATTGACAACGACCGCATCATCGTTGACCTGGCGCTGGAACTGGAATATGGAGTCAATATTCCAAAAGTTTCTTCCAAAGTCCAGGAGCGTGTAAAGACTGCCATCGAGAATATGACCGGACTTGAAGTAGGTGAAGTGAATGTCCGGATTGCCGGTGTTGCGATGGATGATGAGTAAGGCGTCCGGCACTATATTATGATAAAGACAGTATTTCAGACGGGACTGGATCAGTTCCGTCTTTGTATCGTAGAAAGGAAATCAAATGAAAAGAAGTGAAGTAAGAGAACATATTTTTAAGATTCTCTTCTCGGTAGAATTTTGTGAGAGAGAAGAATTTCAGGAACAGGTGAACCTGTATTTTCAGGAACACGAATTTATCAGAGAAAAACAGCAGAAAGAGATTTCAGACAAGGTCATGGATCTGATCGATCATCTGGATGAACTGGATCAGGAGATCGCTGCCCATGCCAAAGCCTGGAATCTGACCAGAATCGGAAAAGCGGAGCTGTCCATTCTCCGCCTTGCCATTTATGAAATTCTGCTGGATAATAATGTTCCGAGAAAAGTAGCCATCAGCGAGGCAGTTTTATTGTCAAAGAAATACTGCAATGAGAAGGCGGCATCTTTTATCAACGGAATTTTATCAAAGATTGGACAGGATGAGGATGAGAAGTAAAGTATTTTCAGTTACGCAGATTAATTCATATATTAAGAGGATGTTCCAAAGCGATTATGCTCTAAGGCGTATTTCCATCAAAGGACAGGTGTCCAACTGCAAATATCATTCCTCCGGACATATTTATTTTTCCCTGAAAGACGAGGGAAGCCAGATTTCCTGTGTGATGTTTGCCAATGCCAGACATCAGGGACTCAAATTTGACATGGAAGATGGACAGGAAGTCATCGTAAGCGGAAATATCAGTGTCTATGAGAGGAGCGGAAGCTATCAGCTGTACGCGGATGAAATACGGCTGGACGGGATCGGAGAACTTTATCTTGCCTATGAACAGTTAAAACAGAAACTGTACGAGGAAGGACTTTTTGATCACGAGAAGAAGAAACCGATACCGAAAGACCCGAAGAAGATCGGAATCGTCACAGCTAAAACAGGCGCGGCGATCCACGATATCATCAGCACCGCAAAAAGGAGGAATCCTTTTGTACAGCTGATCTTATATCCTGCGAAAGTACAGGGAGACGGAGCGGCTCAGACCATTGTCAGAGGAATCGAAACTCTGGACAAGTACGGAGTTGATATTATCATTGTAGGCAGAGGCGGCGGATCCATCGAAGATTTATGGGCTTTCAATGAAGAAATCGTGGCAAGAGCGATCGCGGCGGCAGAGACTCCGATCATATCCGGAACCGGCCATGAGGTGGATACGACCATTGCGGATTATGCCGCGGACTTACGCGCGGCAACACCGACAGCGGCATGTGAGCTTGCGGTGCCTGATATCCGGGAAGTGATCGAAGGCATCCAAAACAGGGCGCATACGCTGAATACGTATCTGAGACAGGTGCTCAGAAAATATCAGCTGAAACTAAAGCAGTATCAGCTTGCCATTGGGAAATTTGATCCGAAATTTCAGCTGCAGGAGCAGAAAATGTGTCTGGCAGAGCTGGAAGACCGCCTTTCTCTCCGCATGAAGAATCTTATGACAGAATACCGGCACCGCCTGGAAATTTATACCGGCAGGCTTCACGGTCTGTCACCGACCGCCAAACTGATCAATGGGTATGGATATCTGGAACAGGAAAACGGAGATCCGCTGGTATCTTCCGGAAATGTAAAGAAGGGAGACAGGATATCGGTCATTATTTCTGATGGAACGCTGAAAACCAGGGTGGAAGAAGTAAGACCGCATCAGATAGGAGAATGAAAAAACGAAGGATAAAAAAGCTGGCTGTCATGTTTGTTTTCGGACTGATACTCTGCGCGACGGTACAGGTTTCCTGTTTTGCCAGAGCAGGAGGGGGCGGAAGCGGCGGAGGCGGTTCCGGAGGGGGCGGAGGCTCCCACAGCAGCAGTCATACCGGCAGGAGTTCCGGAAGGAGCAATCCGATCAGTGCGCTGGTGAACAATGGAATCATTGTTTTCATGATCTGCGGCGGAAGCATTGCCTTTGCCTGGAAAGTACGAAAGGCCAGCAAAGCGAGCAAAAAGCAGATTAGGGCATTTGAAAAGACAGACAGCAACTGGGATTACAAAGAAATGCAGGATTATGTGCGGGAGGCATATTTTGAGATCCAGGAATGCTGGCGCAGACAGAACGCAGATTATGCGAAAGACTACTTAAGCCGGGAACTGCTGGAAACCTGGAGGACGAAATTAGCCTGGATGGAAATGCGGGATGAAGAAGAAGTCCAGGAAGATGTCAGGCTTCTGAGCGCCAAACCGGTCAAGGTAAGGAATCCGGAAGGTACAGAAAGTGATCACGTCTGGTATGTGATCCACGGCAGAATGAGAGACTACCGGATCCGGAAATCCACCGGAGAATTTCTTGAAGGAAATGAGAAATCCGTGTCATTTTATGAATACTGGAAATTTATTTACGAAGACGGAAGATGGAAACTGGATGAGATCAAACAGAAGGACGAGATTGACATTGAGTTTCTGTAGAATCAGGAACAGGAGATGGGAGAATGACAGAAGAAGAATGGATGAAGCAGCTGTCTGAACGGCTGGGAAGATCGAAATTCCGGAGCCGTTTTCATCTCAGTGACAAAGATAAAGATTACATACGGGAAAAAGGAATGGAAAAGATCCGCTCCCATGCCTGGGATTTTGTGGAAAAGCGTCTGGCTCCGGCGGTCATTCCCAACGATGGAAAACAGACGCCCATGAAAGGGCATCCGGTCTTTATTGCCCAGCACGCCACGGCTGTCTGCTGCAGGGGCTGTATCCGGAAATGGCATAAAATCTCACCGGGAAAGGAACTGACATTCCGGCAGAAAGAATATCTTGTCAATGTCATCATGGGGTGGATTGAAAAAGAAATGAAACATGAAATAGTGGAATGACTGCTGAAAATGAACAGAAGCACCTTTGCAGGAAACTGCAGAGGTGTTATTTTTTTTTCAAAAAATTTCAGGAAAAAACATGAAAACAGAGTTTTTCTGGGAAAAAGAGTCTGTATGTTTCCGACATATTGAGATGGGAATCTGTGAGGATTAAGATGACATCAGAACAGAAAAGATAAGGAGGAAACAATCATGAAGAAAGCAGTAAAGATCGTAACCATCGGCGGCGGAAGCAGCTATACACCGGAATTAATGGAAGGATTCATCAAACGATATGAAGATCTTCCGATCAGAGAAATTTGGCTTGTGGATATTGAAGACGGAAAAGAAAAAGTAGAGATTGTCGGAGGACTGGCTCAGAGAATGTGGGACGCTTCCCCATATGATGTAAAAGTATATACAACCATGGATCGAAGAGAGGCGCTGAAAGATGCGGACTTTGTAACGACACAATTCCGGGTGGGGCTTCTGGATGCCCGTATCAAAGACGAAAGAATTCCGGCGCTCCATGGAATGCTGGGACAGGAAACCAACGGAGCGGGAGGTATGCTGAAAGCATTTCGTACCATTCCGGTGATCGGGGAGATTATCGAGGATATGAAAGAATTATGCCCGGATGCGTGGCTGATTAATTTTACGAATCCAAGCGGAATGGTAACAGAAGCTGCCATCAAACATTTCAGATGGAAAAAAACCATTGGTTTATGTAATGTACCGACGATCGCTATGATGGCGGAACCGAAGCTGGTAGGGAAGAAACCGGAAGATTTAAATTACCGCTTTGCAGGAATCAATCATTTCCACTGGCACAAAGTCTATGATGAAAATGGAGAAGATCTGACGCCGCAGCTGATCGAGCATATCAATGAGAAAAATGGAGGAACACCGGCAAATATTTACCAGGCAGAATTTCCTCTGGAACTGCTTCACAGCATGAATCTCCTGCCATGCGGATACCACCGCTACTATTACGTAAAACAGACAATGTTAGATCATCTCCTGGAAGAATTCCGGGAAGGAGGAACCCGGGCGGAACAGATGAAGCAGACAGAGAAAGAACTGTTTGAACTTTACAAAAATGCAGAGCTTCACACAAAACCGGAGCAGTTATCCAAGCGGGGCGGCGCCTACTACAGCGACGCGGCATGTGAATGTATCCGGGCGATCTACACAAACAAAAAGATTCATATGGTAGTCAGCACACAGAACAATGGCGCAATTTCATGTCTGGATGATGATTCCATCGTAGAAGTATCTTCCATTATTTCTGCAGCAGGAGCCCAGCCGATGGCATTTGGAAAACTGCCGGCGGCGGAAAAAGGATGGCTTCAGATGATGAAGGCAATGGAAGAATGTACGATTCAGGCTGCTCTTACCGGAGACTACGGACTGGCACTGGAAGCTTTTGTATTGAATCCATTAGTGGAAAACAATAATGAGACACAAAGAGTACTGGATGAACTTCTGGTAGCTCATGAAAAATATCTGCCGCAGTTCCATGATAAAATCCAGGAATTAAAAGCAAAAGGCATCCATACGGATGACCCGGTAGTAGCAGATTTAATGATCCATGGAAAGTAGGATCAATATGAGCGTTGAAAAAAAGAGATTTGGCATTCTCCCTGACGGGAGAACTGCCGGTCTTTACAAAATAAAAAATCAAAAGGGTTTTGAAGTCCATGTAACGGATTTCGGAGTTAATATCGTATCTCTGCTTGTGAAGAACAGGAATGGGGAAAAGAAAGATGTGGCGCTGGGATTTGATCATTTAGAAGATTATATGGACAACCATGGAATGTTTGGAGCAACTGTCGGCAGAAACGTCAACCGTATTTCAAATGCAGAATTTGAGATTGACGGCAGAACACACTGTCTTGCAAAGAACCGGGGACGCCATAATATCCACAGTGACAAAGAACATGGATTTCACAAAGTACTGTGGGACGCAGAAATCATAGATGAAAACGCAGTAAAGTTTTCTTATGTAAGTCCTGACGGTGAGCAGGGATTCCCGGGAGAGCTGAAAGTAACGGTAACTTATACCGTAACGGAAGCCGGCGGACTGATCATCTCATATGAAGCGGTGAGCGACAAAAAAACACTGATCAATCTGACCAATCACAACTATTTTAATCTGGGCGGTCATGAAAGTGGCAGCATTGAAGATACGGAAGTGAAAATTCTCGCCGATGAGTTTACGCCGGTAGATGAAGATATCATTCCGACGGGAGAATTCAGACAAGTGGAAGGGACGCCGATGGATTTTCGCAGGAGAAAGCGCATTCAAAAGGATATTTCAGATGATTATGATCAGCTGAAATATGGAAACGGATACGATCACAATTTCGTAATACGCAGCAGCGGCTGTGGTATCAGGAAAATAGCTGAAGCATATCAGCGGCAGCAGGGAATTCTTATGGAAGTTTATTCTGATCTGCCCGGACTGCAGTTCTATACGGGAAATTCAATATGTGATATTCAGGGAAAAGGAGGTGTTATTTACAGAAAAAGAAGTGGATTTTGCATGGAACCACAATATTTTCCCAACAGCATTAACACGGAAACATTCGAAGCGCCGGTGTTTGATGCGGGAGAAAAATATCATGCAGCAGTAATGTATCAATTTGTCTTAAGGGAGGAAAAAGAAAATGGCGAAAAATAAAGAAAAAGGCTCCGTGTTTGCAGTCATCCAGCAAATCGGGAAATCATTCTTTTTACCGGTTTCCGTACTGCCGATCGCAGGCGTACTGCTGGGACTGGGATCATCATTTACCAATGAAAAAACAATTGCGGCATATCATTTGCAGGGTATCCTGGGAGAAGGCACCATATTAAACGGACTGCTGACCATTATGTCGCAGGTAGGAAATACAATCTTTGGAAATCTTCCGTTGATTTTCGCGCTGGCAGTTGCTCTGGGAATGGCGAAAAACGAAAAGGCTGTTGCGGTTTTATCCGCAGGCATCTCCTTCTTCGTTATGAATTCAACGATAAACGCAATGCTGAAGCTTACAGGAAGTATTCTGCCGGATGGAAGTTACGCTCCGGATGTTCTGGAAGGCTCCATTACAAATGTCTGTGGTATTGATTCTCTGCAGATGGGTGTATTTGCAGGTGTTGTAGTCGGCCTTGTCACTGCGGCTCTGCATAACCGCTTTTATAAACAGGAACTGCCGGCGGCATTATCCTTTTTCTCCGGCGTCAGGTTTGTGCCGATTATCAGTGTCATTGCTCATATTGGCGTTGGAATTATCTGTTTCTTTATATGGCCAACAATTCAGAATGGAATTTTCGCATTAGGCGATCTTGTATTAAAATCAGGATATTTCGGAACTTTTATTTTCGGATTTTTGGAGAGAGCGCTGATTCCGTTCGGACTGCATCATGTATTTTATCTGCCGTTCTGGCAGACAGCCCTTGGCGGTACTGCAGTGATCGACGGCGTTACGGTAGCAGGAGCCCAGAATATCTTTTTTGCAGAACTGGCGTCTCCGAACACCGTCAGATTCAGTGTGGAAGCATGCCGCTTCATGTCTGGAAAATACTCATTCATGATGGCAGGACTTCCGGCGGCAGCATATGCAATGTACCGCTGCGCGAAACCGGAAAACAGAAAAGTAGTCGGAGGATTGCTTTTCTCCGCAGGTTTGACTTCATTTTTGACAGGTATTACAGAGCCGATTGAATTTACATTCCTCTTTATCGCTCCGGGCTTATTTATTCTTCACTGCGGATTTGCAGGATTATCTTTCCTTCTGATGCATCTTCTGAAAATCTGTATCGGAACAACATTCTCCTGCGGTCTCATTGACTTTACATTGTACGGAATTTTACAGGGACAGGCAAAAACAAACTGGATGATGATTCTGCCGGTATTTGTAGTTTACGCAGTTTTATATTATTTTATTTTTAAATTTATCATTGAAAAATTTGATCTTCCAACACCGGGACGGGAAGACGATGCCGATGAAATCAAGCTTTATACAAAGGCTGATTATCAGAAAAAGAAAGGGAAAAATGAAGACCTTGTGTCTCCGCTGATTCTGCGCGGCCTTGGTGGAGTATCCAACATTACTGATATTGACTGCTGTGCCACGAGATTAAGAGTTACGGTAGTGGATGAAAATAAAGTAGAAGACGGATATCTGACCCAGTCTGGATCCAAGGGGATTATCCGAAAGGGAAATGGAATCCAGGTCATTTACGGACCGCAGGTTTCTATTATTAAAAGCAACTTTGAAGAATACGTTCAGGACTGTGCGCAAGAAGGCATTGAATATGAAGACGATATAGTATCTCCCATAAAATCCGATGATAAAGAGAAAAAATCTGCGGATTACGGTCATGGGGAACTGGTTGCCCCGGCAGATGGAAAAGTAAAACCGATGAAAGAGGCGAGAGATGAGGCGTTTGCGTCCTGTGCCATGGGAAATGGAATTGTAGTGGAACCGACAGATGGGACTATCGTTTCTCCTGCAGACGGTGTTGTGACGACTGTAATGGAACCATCGCTTCATGCGGTAGGAATCCAGACAAAGGGAGGAATCAATATCCTGCTCCATCTTGGCATTGATACAGTAAAAATGGAAGGAGAAGGATTCAAAAGCTGGACCGCTTCTGGAAAGAAGGTAAAGGCCGGAGAAAAACTGATTACCATGGATATTGAAAAAATCAGAAAAGCAGGATATCTTCCGGATGTCATGATGATTGTCCTGGATGAAGAAGGGCTTCCGGACATGGACTATCACACAGATTTCACAGCCAGAAAAGGCGATACCGTTGTAGCTGAATATTAGAAAACAGAAGGAAAAGGCATCTCACTGCGGAACCGCATCCGCATGAGGTGCCTGCTTTGATTGGATGGCGGACTTGCCGCCTGAGGATGCCTTTGTTATGATAAAAAGAAAAGAAGGAAAAAGATATGGATTTAGAACATATGATTCGCATATCAGAGGGATTGACGCCTCTGGAAGCAGAGATTGGTTATTTTATTTTGCAGAACAAGGAATTGGCGGAGGAATCTTCCATTACAGAACTGGCAGAGGAAATCCATGTTTCCAAATCTGCCGTATATCGGTTCTGCAGAAAAATAGGATTAAAGGGATTTAATGATCTGAAAGTACTGCTCGCAAAAGAATTAACACAGAAAAAAGACAATATAGAAATGATTGATGTCAATTATCCTTTTAATCGTGAGGACGGCCCGCAGGTGATCGCGGATAAGTTATTAAAGCTGTATGAAACAGCCATTCATGACACCAACCATTATATTGATCCGATGGAACTCCAGAGAGCGGCCCGGATGCTGCATCATGCCAAAGTGATCGATATTTATACACATGCCCATAATTTGAACGCCGCGGAGAATTTTCAGGACAAAATGCTGACGATCGGACGTACGGTGAATTGTCCGACATCCTTTTATAAGCAGAGATCGACTGCCCTGGCGGCAGATCAGAGCCATGGAGCGATTGTTCTTTCTTATTCCGGCAAAGCAACCTATATACCGCCGATCGTCAAAGCTCTGCATCAGAAGAAGATACCGGTCGTGCTGATCGGAAGAATGGGAAGCAATCTGTATCCCCAGTATATTACCCATGCGCTGTATATCAGCGGCAAAGAAAATCTGAGAGACAGAATTTCACAGTTTTCTTCTTATATTTCCATGCAGTATATGATGGATGTATTGTTTGGATGTATTTATAATATGGACCGGGAAAAGAATATTGAATACCTGAAAAATGCCATTGATTTCATGGATGACAGGCAGGTAGACGAGGAAGACCGGTAACAGGGAAAACTTTATCGTTTGTCATTGACAGCACAGGTTCGAATCTGTGCTGTTTTCTTCTGAAACCGAAAAAGATATAAAAATCTGTAAGTTTTTCTAAATGAGAAGAAAAAACTTTTGAAAATTGTACAGTTTTTTCTAAAATTTTTCTTGATATTCTTAAGTTGAAGATATAAAATAATGTTCCAAATTGCCCAAGAAATCAAAAAACTTGTGCATTTTACAACATTTATTTTATAGTACGATTTTGAAGAATCAACAATAAAATTCAAGAGTTGATAAAGGATGGAGAAATTGAACAGGTGCGACGTGGATAAAGTAAGGGAGGTGCTCGAAATATGGCTGTAAAAAATCAGGCCGCATCAATATTGGCAGCCGGCACAGTGAAGTCGCTGCTGCTCTTTTTCAGTAGAAAGAAATTGTTATTTATGCTATTATTATGGAAGAATCATACAAGGAGACACTTTGGGAAAAGATGAAAAAGTGGCGAAAACATGTACTCAGGGCTGGCCGTCGCACCAGCGGCCTGGTACAATATACAAAAAACAAGGAGCAGAAATATGGCAAAGAAGGAATTTAGCATTGATCAGGGCTTCGAGCAGCTGGACGATATTTTAAAAAAACTTGGAAGCGAGGACGTGAAATTGTCAGACGCGGTCAAGCTGTATTCCGAGGGAGTCAATGTGGTAAAAGAATGTAAAGATTCTCTGGATCAGGTAGAAAAAGAATTGATTATTTTAAACGAAGATGGGGAAGAAAATGAAATTTAAAGATGAGATGAAAGAACGGACAGGCCATATTGAGGCGGTCCTGGACTGGTACCTGCCTCGGCCGGAAGGACTGCAGAAGACAGTTCTCACAGCAATGAACACGACAGTAAAAGCAGGAGGCAAACGTCTCCGGCCGATGCTGATGGAAGAGACATATCATATGTTCGGAGGAGAGGGAGAAGTCATCGAACCTTTTATGGCGGCCATTGAGATGATCCATACCTATTCCCTGATCCATGACGATCTTCCGGCGCTGGACAACGATGATTACAGGAGAGGGCAGAAGACCTGTCATATTGTCTATGGAGAAGACATGGCGATCCTGACAGGGGATGCCCTGCTTAATTATGCCTATGAAACAGCGGCAAAAGCATTTGATATGGCCAATGAACGGGAGACAGGCCGCGTGATCCGGGCCATGAGAATCCTTGCGTCAAAACCGGGAATCTATGGGATGATCGGAGGCCAGGTGGCAGACGTGGAGCTGGAAGGCACTCCTCTTACGATAGAACAGATTCTGTTTATCCATAAAAACAAGACGTCTGCGCTGATTGAGGCGTGCATGATGATCGGAGCGGTGCTTGCTGGCGCGGAGGAAGAAGAAATCCAACAGATGGAGCAGTGCGGAGAAGCCATCGGGCTGGCTTTTCAGATTCAGGATGACATTCTGGATCTGGTGGGAGACGAAAAAGAGATCGGCAAGCCGGTCGGCAGTGATGAACGCAATCATAAGGTCACGTATGTAACCCTCAAAGGGCTGGAACAGTCCAGAAAAGATGTCAGAGAGATTTCAATGAAAGCCATAAAAATCCTGAAAAACTATGACCGTGAAAATGGCTATCTGACCCGGCTGACGGAATATCTGATCAGCAGGACAAAATAAAAGAACCCGAAAGAATCCGGGTTTCAGGAGGAATCAGCATGTTAGAAAAAATAAATCATCCTAACGATATTAAAAAGATCCGGCCGGAAGATTACAGACTTCTGGCAAAAGAAATCCGCCGCTTTCTTTTATATCACGTCAGCAGGACCGGAGGTCATCTGGCATCCAATCTTGGAATCGTAGAACTTACGATGGCCCTTCACCTCGTTCTGGATTTTCCAAAAGATCAGCTGATATTTGATGTGGGACATCAGTCCTACGTCCATAAAATACTGACCGGAAGAAAAGCCGGTTTTAAGACTCTGCGGCAGTTTCACGGAATGAGCGGATTTCCCAAGAGAAAAGAAAGTCCCTGTGACGCTTTTCACAGCGGACACAGTTCCATGTCCCTGTCAGCGGCGCTGGGAATGGCAGCGGCAAGGGATACCAATCAAACCGATGAGACCATCGTTGCGGTGATCGGAGACGGGGCGCTGTCCGGAGGGATGGCATATGAGGCCCTCAACAACATGGCAAGGCTCAGAGAGGAGAAGAAGAATCTGATCATCATTCTCAACGACAATAAAATGTCCATTGCGGAAAATGTAGGCGGCATGTCAGCATATCTGAACAAAGCCAGGACAGAGAAAGGATACGTGGAATTCAAAGGAAATGTAGAGCAGTCTCTGGCAAAAATACCGGGAGTCGGCGACCGGCTGGTCCGGGTATTGAAGAAATCCAAAGATTCCATCAAACAGCTGTTTGTTCCGGGCATGATGTTTGAGGATATGGGGATCACTTATATAGGACCAATCGACGGTCACAACATCCCGCAGATGCTGGAAATCTTTCAGCGGGCAAAACAGCTGGATGAGCCGATCATTATCCACGTGGTGACGAAAAAAGGAAAGGGATATCTTCCGGCAGAGCAGAATCCTGCAAAATTCCACGGAGTGAATCCTTTCAATGTGAAGACCGGAGAGATGAAAAGTAAGGCGTCCGGGCCATCGAATACAGATATTTTCGCGGACACTATACTGGAAGCCGCAAAGGAAGATCCGGCGATCACAGCAGTGACGGCAGCCATGCCGGATGGAACCGGACTGCAGAAATTCGGGAAAGAATTTCCGGATCGGTTTTACGATGTGGGAATCGAAGAAGAGCATGCGGTGACATTCTGCGCGGGAATGGCATCCAGAGGACTGAAACCGGTATTTGCCGTATATTCTACATTCCTGCAGAGGGGATTTGATCAGATTCTGCACGATACGGCCATTGGCAATTACCCTGTTTTATTTGCGCTGGACCGTTCCGGCCTGGTAGGCGCGGACGGAGAGACCCATCAGGGAATCTTCGACATTCCGTATCTGTCCATGATCCCAAACATGGCGGTTCTTGCGCCGGTCAATGGCAGAGAATTAAGAGAAATGCTTCTTTATGTTTTGAAGCACCCGAAATGTCCGACGGCAGTCAAATATTCCAGAGGCGCCGCGGAGACTCTGTATGAAGAACAGTTTGAAGATATAGCCTGGGGCAAAGGACAAATCTTAAAGGAAGGAAAAGATGCTGTTATCTTAAGCGTGGGAAATATGCTTCCGGAGGCGGTCAAAGCAATCGAATCCCTGGAAAAACAGAGATATAAGATCGGCCTTGTAAATCCGAGATTTATAAAACCGATGGACAAAGAATTGCTGGACCAGCTGGCGGAAACCTATCCGCTGATCGTGACCCTGGAAGAAGGTATCTTAAATGGAGGATACGGCTCCATGGTCATGCAGTATCTGGTACAGAAAGGATACAAAGGAAACATTCGAAACATCGGCATCGAGGATCAGTTCGTGGAGCACGGCTCCATTTCCGAACTGCGGAGCATGCTGAAAATAGACGGAGAACACATTGCTGCTTCCATGAAGCAGTGGCTGGAGAATAGAAAATGAAAAAAAGATTAGACGTATTACTGGTAGAAAAAGGACTGGCATCTTCCAGGGAGAAAGCCAAAGCAATCATCATGTCCGGCATCGTTTTTGTGGACGGACAGAGAGAGGATAAAGCCGGTTCGACTTTCGATGAGACAAAAGAAATCGTTCTGAAAGGAAAGACATTAAAATATGTAAGCCGGGGCGGCCTGAAACTGGAAAAGGCCATGAAAAATTTCGATATATCACTGGATGGGAAAATCTGTATGGACGTGGGAGCATCTACCGGCGGGTTTACTGACTGTATGCTGCAAAACGGCGCTGTAAAAGTTTATTCCGTCGATGTAGGCCACGGTCAGTTAGACTGGAAACTCAGAAATGACGACCGGGTTGTCTGTATGGAGCGCACTAACATGCGTTATGTAACAGAGGAGGACATTGATGAACCGGCTCAGTTTGTTTCCATCGATGTTTCCTTTATTTCCCTGACGAAAATCCTGCCGGCTGTTTACCGTGTTCTGGAAGACGGCGGTCAGGTGGTGGCTCTGATCAAACCTCAGTTTGAGGCGGGAAGAGAAAAAGTAGGAAAAAAAGGCGTTGTAAGGGACAAAAAGGTTCACGAAGAGGTCATTGAGAAAATCTGCAGTTTTGCGGCGTCCAACGGCTTTGAACTGCTCCATCTGGATTATTCTCCGATTAAAGGACCGGAGGGAAATATTGAATATCTGCTTCATATGAAGAAAACACAGACAATGGAAAATGCACATGACCTGGAAAAGGAAATTCCGAAGGTCGTACAGGACTCACATGAGGATTTGGCATAAAGAGGAAGAATATGAAGAATTTTCTAATATTGACGAACGAAAAGAAGGATCCTGGGCTGCGCGTATCGAAGCATATCCAGGAGTATATTGAAAAATCCGGCGGCACAGGCTACCGGATGTGTGACTTTACAAGAGACATTCAGGAAAACATCAACTGTGTGACGGATCTCACAGAGTGTGTCATTGTTCTGGGAGGCGACGGAACCATGCTCCATGCGGCAAGGCTTCTGGCGTCCCATGACCTTCCGATGGTGGGGGTCAATCTGGGAACCCTTGGATTCCTGACAGAGATTGAGGTTCCTAAATTGTTCGAAGGGCTGGATTGTCTGCTCAACGATAAATTTATTGTTGAGGAGAGATCCATGCTGGAAGGAATGGTCATCCATGAGGAGCGCTCGACGTATCATTCACTGGCGCTCAATGATATCGTAATCACCAGGAGCGGCTTTTCCAGAATCATTACCATGCGGATTATGGTAAATGGAAAGTTTTTGGATAATTTTGCGGCAGACGGTGTGATCATTTCCACACCGACCGGCTCTACCGGCTATAATCTTTCTGCCGGCGGTCCGGTGGTAAATCCAAAGGCGAAGGTGATCCTTGTGACACCGATCTGTCCTCATTCCCTGCACGCCAAAAGCATGGTCCTTTCTCAGGAAGATGAGATTGAAATCCATCTGGAAAATGTCAGGGAAAACCAGCTGGAGGAAGCCTATGTTACCTTCGACGGGCAGGTGGCGCAGAAACTGAACCCGGGAGATGTTTTAAAGATTGGAAATTCCAGAAAATCAGCGAAAATCATCAAAGTAAACGGCGATAGTTTTTATGAGACCTTAAGAGTTAAAGTTGGGGGAAACTATGAAGAAAAATAGACAGGAAGCAATCATTGAATTAATCCGGAAATATCCCATAGAAACCCAGGAAGAACTCCTTTCGAGACTCCATCAGATGGGATTTCAGACAACGCAGGCGACGATATCAAGGGATATCAGAGAACTGGAGCTTACGAAAGTTCCCACGGCAGACGGCAGACAGGCCTACAGTCTGCTGGGAAGACAGGACAAGGACAACCGGAAATACAGGCGCATTTTGTCAGAAGCCATTGTTTCCATGGAACTTGCGGAAAATATGCTGGTGGTAAAAACCGTTTCCGGCATGGCCATGGCTTCCGCAGCTGTGCTGGACGCAATGGAAATCCAGGGAATGGTGGGAACCATTGCGGGAGACGACACGATCATGTGTGTCATGAAAGATAAAAACATCGGAAAAACCGCAATGGCAGAGATTGAAAAGATGATGAAGAATGCAGAAAGATAAACGGTGACATAATATGCTACAGAACTTACATGTAAAAAATTTAGCGCTGATCGATGAAGTGGAGATCACATTTCATGAGCATTTAAACATCCTGACCGGAGAAACCGGAGCCGGAAAATCCATTCTGATCGGTTCCATCGAAAGTGCCCTGGGGAAGAAAGTCTCTAAAGATATGATTCGCCCGGGAGCGAAAGAAGCGGTCATCGAGCTTTTATTCTGGGTGGACGATCCGGATCTGATCCGGGAAATCGAGTCCTTTGACCTGACGGTAGAAGAAGGACAGGTTTTCATCAAGAGAGTCATCCATGAAAAACGAAGCATTAACAAAATCAATGACAGCACGGTCACCCTTCAGACCCTGCGGGAAGTATCCCACAGGCTGTTTGATCTTCACGGGCAGCAGGAACATCAGACACTGCTGAAAGAGAAAAATCATCTGACCATGCTGGACCATTTTCTGGGTGAGGAAGACAGAAAAGATCTGGAAGCCTGCAGAAGCACCTATCAGGAATATACGAAGATTTCACAGGAAATCGAAGAACTGGCGATGGATGACCAGAAGAGACTGCGGGAAATCGGATTTCTGGAGCATGAGATTAATGAAATCGAAGCGGCGGAGCTGGTTCCCGGAGAAGATGAAGAACTGGAACAGCAGTACCGGAAAATGCTCCACAGCAGAGAAATCGCCGCGGCATGCGGCGCAGCCAGCCGTCTGACCGGGTACGAGGACGCCACAGCCATCGGAAATCAGCTGACGGAGAGCATCCGCCAGATTCAGGAAGTCAGCCGCCTGGATGAAAAGGTGGCTCAGTTCCATGAACAGCTGCTGCAGATTGAAGACCTGCTGGGAAGCCTTCATCAGGAAATGGCAGATTATATGGAAGATATGGAATTTGACCCGCAGACATACGCTGAGACAGAAGAGAGATTAAATCTGATCAACAGCTTAAAAGATAAATATGGAAGAACCATAGAAGAGGTGTTACAATACGCAGAAACTTCCGCAAAACGTCTGGAAATCCTGCAGAACGCCCAGGAACAGATTCAGGAATTAAAACAGCAGAAGGCAAAGATCGAAGAAAAATATCAGAAATCAGCAGGCCGTCTTTCCAGGACCCGCAGAAAAATCGCGAAAATGCTGGAAAAAGACATCACTAAGGCATTGGAAGATTTGAATTTCCTGTCTGTTACCTTCAAAGTGGAAGTAACGGAAGAAGAAACCCTGTCTGCTGATGGAATCAACCGGATTCGTTTCATGATTTCAACCAATCCGGGACTCCCGCTGCGGCCGGTACAGGAAGTGGCATCCGGAGGAGAATTGTCCAGAATCATGCTGGCCATGAAATCCGTCCTGGCAGAAGTGGATAAAGTGGGAACCCTGGTATTTGACGAGATCGACACCGGAATCAGCGGAGAGACCGCCAACCGTGTGGCGAAAAAAATGGCAGTGATTTCAAGAAAACACCAGGTCATTGCCATTACCCATTTGCCGCAGATCGCAGCAATGGCAGACAGCCATTATTATATAGAAAAGAAGACAGATCAGAAAAGAACGACCACAGAAATCCGAAGACTCAGCGAAAAAGAATCACTGGAAGAAATTTCCAGGATGATCAGCGGAAATGAGCGCACGGAAACATCAATGAAAAATGCGGAAGAAATGAAATCTTTAGCAAATGACGCAAAATTATACTGATTTGATCTGAGATAATAGACGCATAATAAAAAGGATGTATCACAAAAGAAGGTACGTCCTTTTTTAGGAGGTAAATTTATGAGGAAAATCTATTATCGAAGGATTTTGTTTGTGCTTCTGCTGCTGAATCTTCTGGCCTTCGCCTCGCTGTATGTAAAATACTGCAGAGACCGGCTGCCGTCTTCCATTCATATCGAACAGGGCGAAGAGACATGTTTCCAATATGATGTGCCGGTTACCGCGACAATCAATGATCAGACCATAAAGCTGGATCAGCCTTTCGTATTCAAAGAAGACACCACCGGGCAGTATGAAATGAACGCCAGCCTGTTCGGCAGGATTCCATTAAAAACCATAAAAGTAAGCGTCGTCAAAAGTCAGGAAGTCGTTCCCAGCGGCAAAGTCGTCGGTATCTATGTGGAAACCGACGGACTCCTGGTACTGGATACCGATACTTTTACCGGGATCGATGGGGCAAACCACGCGCCCAGCAGCCAGAAACTATATCAGGGTGATTATATTTTGACCGTTAACGGAAAATCCATACCTTCTAAGGCAGATTTCATGAAAACGATCAACGAAAGCAACGGAGAGGAAGTGACGCTGAAAGTAAAACGAAATCATAAAGAAATTTCCATTAAAGTCAAACCTGTCATGTCGTCCACAGATCATCAATATAAGATCGGAGCATGGGTCAGAGACAACACACAGGGAATCGGCACTCTGACCTACACCAGCGGCGAAGACTTCGGGGGACTTGGCCACGGCATCTGTGATATGGATACAGGAGACTTAATGGAAATCAAAGGCGGGTATCTCATCAGTGCCAATGTGGATACCATCGCAAAGGGAAAATCAGGTTCACCGGGGGAAATTGTTGGCAGTATCTATTATAAGGAAGAAAATTTAATAGGATCCATTGATAAGAACACAGAAGTCGGCATATACGGAAGCTGTAATCCATCCAGTCAGAAAAAATATAAAATCGGCTACCGGCAGGACATCAAAGAAGGGAAAGCATACATTATTTCAGACATCAGCGGAGAGTCAAAGCAGTATGAAATCAAAATCCGAAAAGTCAGCCAGGACAGTACCAACACAACGAAAGGAATGGAAATCGAGATTACGGATAAAGAACTTCTGAAGTTAACCAATGGCATCGTCCAGGGCATGTCGGGAACGCCCATCGTTCAAAACGGAAGATTCATAGGCGCCATCACCCATGTCTTTGTCAGTGACCCTTCCAGGGGTTATGGAATTCTGGCAGAAACGATGCTTTATGAAATGGAAAAATAAAGAGAACAATCTACCTGCAAATAAGAAATATTCACAGGTAGATTGTTCTTTTTTTCATACTTTTTCTGATGATATAAGAATAGTCCGAAAGTATTACACTTTGCGTCTGACAAAAAACTGTAAAATGTAATACATTCTGCTAAACATTATAAACAAATCAGGCGATTTGTCAACGTATTTTACAATTTTGTTACAAAAAAATTTTTAAAAAATTTAAGAAATGCGGTTGATTTTTTTATTTTTTCTTTTGATTTGCAGTCAGAATTCTAGTCAGAAGAATCGCTTGAAACCGTGTATATCAGCAGAGAAAAAGGAGGTAAACAATGGCAAGACGAGGAGAAAACATTTACAAGAGAAAAGACGGAAGATGGGAAGCGAGAATTATTTTCGATTACACCCCGGAAGGAAAAGCATGCTACCGCTATCTCTATGGGAAGACCTATCAGGAAGCCAGGAATAAGAAAAACAGGATGCTTGCAGAGCTTCAGAATTCTTCTATGACCCGGACATTTCAGAGGAATTATCTGAAAATCACACTGGATCAGGTCATGGAGGAATGGCTGGAATCCCACAGAGACTCTTTGAAAGAGTCAACCTACACGACCTATGTATCGCTGTATGAACGGCATTTGAAACCTGATCTTGGAAACTGCCGGATGACGGCACTGACAACAGAGAAAATCGACGCGTACCTGAAAGAAAAACTGAAATCCGGCCGTTTGGATCACAGGGGAGGATTATCACCGAAAACGGTAGCTGATATTCGTTCCGTTCTTCTGATGGGACTGAAGTTCGCACGAAGTAAAAAATATCCTTGTGCTGACAGTGGAGAGATTTTCTATCCATCCATGCATTCACAGGAGATTCAGGTGTTGTCTAAGCTGGAACAGCAAAAATTGGAAGAAGCCGTGTTTGCTGCTAATAATTCTATATCAGCCGGAATTCTTCTGGCACTTTACAGCGGACTTAGAATCGGTGAAATCTGCGCTCTGCAGTGGAAAGACATCCGTTTCGAAGAAAAGAATCTGCAGATATCAAAAACAATTATCCGAATTCGTAATCTGGATTCCGATTCAAAACAGAAGACAAAAGTGATCATAGATCGCCCAAAAACGGATACTTCCATACGTACAATTCCGCTGCCAGAATTTTTGATTGAATATTTAGAAGACTTCTGGAAAGAAG
This sequence comes from Candidatus Anaerostipes avistercoris, assembly GCA_019119895.1. Taxonomy (GTDB): domain Bacteria; phylum Bacillota; class Clostridia; order Lachnospirales; family Lachnospiraceae; genus Anaerostipes; species Anaerostipes avistercoris. The sequence goes on from DWWD01000021.1 coordinate 114,282, forward strand.
ATGACACATATCTTCTGACCGGAACAAAATATTTCATGGAGCCGCGGATTTATTTGAGAAAGTACAAAGAGATTTTAACGGAGGCAGGGCTGGGAGATTATACTTTTCACTGTCTCAGGCATACTTTTGCTACCAGATGTGTGGAAAACGGTTTTGATGTAAAAGCGCTCAGTGAGATTCTGGGTCATGCAAATGTCAGTACCACGCTTCAAAGATATGTTCATCCTTCCATGGATTCCAAACGGGAACAGATAGAACGACTGGCATCTGCTTCTATTTGCCGTCAAAATAAGCCGTCAAACGATTAAAAAACTATATTTACAGGGGAGTGTTCTTATGAAATCTAATAGTGTAATACTCTAAGAATATCCCTATCCTTTTATTGTATAAAAAGAATAGGGTATTTGATAAGAGAAATTTGTAAAAAAATGGGGAGTGTAAAGAAAAGGGTGAAAAAGAAGTGGAAATGAACCGTTCACAGATGCAAAATTTGATTCTATATATGTGGGATGTTGCAGGAATAACCATAGGATATTTCCTGATGACCTACATACGATTCTATTCTAATGGGTACATGTACTGGATCAGTGACAGCAGAGTTTATTATCGTTGGATTTTTGCAGTATTTATGTTGACCCTAGTTTATCTGATATTTTATCCGAATAAAGATTTCTTTAAGCGCAAATTTAAGAATGAATTAGTATGTAATCTAAAAACTAATGGTATGGCAGGAGTATTAATGGCAACAGCTGCTTATTTGATACAGGATGCAGATGAGTATTCCAGATTTGTTTATTTGGGAACGATTGTTTTTAATTTATGCTGGATGCAGATTGTACATTGTATTTATAGAAAATATGTGCTGGATAACCGTGAGCGTGTAAGAACAACACGAAAGATTTTAATTATTTGTACAAAAGATAAAGCAGAAGAAATTGTATCCAACATTATAAAAGAAAAAATATATGATTTGTGGGTGGAGGGGATTATTGTAATAGACGCGGACATGACTGGACAAAAAATTTGCAATATTCCTGTAGTTGCTAATTATCGCTCCATGTATTTGTATGCGACCAGATCTGTAGTAGATGAAATATTTATACAGACATCTTGTTTTGAAAAATATAAGATGCAGGAAGTTATTACAAAATTTGAAGAAATGGGCGTGAAGGTAAATTTGAGTATTGATTTGCTGAATCTTAATGTACAGGCTTCAAAACAATTAGGAAAGATTGGTGCCTATTATACAGTGGCTTTTACAGGAAAAGAGGCTTCTCTTCGAATGCTGTTTGGGAAAAGGCTTTTGGATATTATTGGTGGTCTGGTTGGAGTTTTTATGACAGGCATTATAACTATTATTTTAGGGCCGCTTATAAAATTAGAATCACCTGGTCCAATTTTCTTTTCTCAAAAGCGGGTAGGAAAAAATGGGAGAATTTTTAAAATTTATAAATTCCGCTCTATGTATGCAGATGCAGAAGAGAGGAAAAAAGAACTAATGGCTCAAAATGAAATGAATGGTCTGATGTTCAAGATGAAAGATGATCCACGGATTACTAAAATCGGGAAATTTATCCGAAAAACAAGTCTGGATGAGTTTCCGCAATTCTGGAACGTTTTAAAAGGTGACATGAGTCTGGTTGGGACAAGACCGCCAACAGTGGATGAGTTCGAACAATATGATCTGCATCATAAGAAGAGACTGGGCATGACACCAGGACTTACCGGAGTATGGCAGGTCAGCGGCCGCAGTGATATTACTGATTTTGAAGAAATTGTTAATATGGATGTTGAATACATAGAAAACTGGAGTTTGAAACGAGATATTGGGATTTTGTTTAAAACCGTTCAGGTTGTATTAAGCAGCGAAAGCGGTGCGAGATAGAAAAAAGAAAATAATTGTGGGGAAAGAACGATGCATAAGGACATGCAAAATGTGTTTCTGGTAGGAGCTAAATCATTGGGCGCCTATGGAGGATATGAAACATTTGTTAATAAACTAACGGAATATCATCAAAACGATAAGCGAATTAAATATCATGTAGCGTGTAAAGCAAACGGCGATGGGTGTATGGATGAAACAAAGCTTGAGGGAGTAACGAATATTATAAAAAAGAATGGCGAAACCAAAGAATTTACTTACCATAATGCTCGTTGTTTTAAAATCGGGATTCCAGAGAAATTGGGACCTGCTCAGGCAATTTATTATGATATTAAGGCTCTTTCAGAATGCTGTAAATATATTGCAAATAATCATATTAAACATCCGATTGTTTATATTATGGCGTGTCGAATAGGTCCGTTTATGAAGTATTTTTATAAGAAGATACATCGATATGGAGGAAAGGTGTATTTGAATCCAGATGGACATGAATGGATGAGAGCAAAATGGAGTGTTCCAGTCAGAAGATATTGGAAACTATCTGAACAAATGATGGTGAAATGGTCTGATTTAGTGATTTGCGATTCTGTGAATATTGAAAAGTATATTCACGCATGTTATGACGGAGAAGGAATTAAAGGGAAGAATCCTAAAACTACTTTTATTGCCTACGGAGCAGAAACCAGAAAAAGTAAATTATCAGATGATGATGAAAAATTAATTCAATGGTATAAAAGCAAGGGCTTAAAACCGAATGAGTATTATTTAGTAGTAGGTAGATTTGTTCCAGAAAATAATTATGAGATTATGATAAAAGAATTTATGAGGAGTCATAGCAAGAAAAATTTTGCGATTATTACGAATGTAAATGATAAATTTTTAACTGAACTGGAGCAAAAACTTCATTTTAAAAAAGATAAAAGAATTAAATTTGTTGGCACGGTTTATGATCAGGAGCTTCTAATGAAGATTCGAGAAAATGCATATGGGTATTTTCATGGACATGAAGTTGGAGGTACAAATCCATCTTTATTAGAAGCTTTGGGAAGTACAAATCTAAATCTATTATTAGATGTTGGATTCAATTGGGAAGTAGCAGAAAATGCTGCATTTTATTGGAAGAAAAATCCAGGGGATCTTTCTAAGTTGATTGATAAATCAGATGAATTAGATCAACAGGAAATTGAAAAAATGGAGAAAAAGGCAAAGCAAAGAATTAAAAAAGCATATAGTTGGGAATTTATCTGTAACCGATATGCTGAGGAATTTATGAAATAAAATATTTAAATATCATGAGGTGAAAATATAATGAAAAAGGACTTGAAAATTGCTGTTGCAGGTACAGGTTATGTAGGGTTGAGTATAGCAACTCTTCTCAGTCAGCATCATAAAGTTTTTGCTGTGGATATTATAAAAGAAAAAGTAGATTTAATTAATAATAAAAAATCACCGAT
>DWWD01000022.1 GCA_019119895.1 Candidatus Anaerostipes avistercoris
CTTTATTATAGCATAAAACGCTATAAAACGCTAGTATAAAATGACAAAAAACAAAAATAAAAAAAGCTCGGAAGCCGCCAAACAAGAGGCTTTCAAGCTGTCAGATGGCATATGCTACTGCAAAACTCCGGAGCTGGAATTTCCGGGGAATAGCTCAGAAATTTTGTTAAAAAAATTACTGTATACATGACAAAAATATGAAAATACTCTTGAAATTTTAAGATGGATTGTTTACAATAAAAAAGAAGTTTGTCAATAGATTAACATAATTGGCAAATCCATCAAATAATTAATCAAGACTTAGGAGGAATTGAGATGGCAGTAAAAGTAGCAATTAACGGATTTGGACGTATTGGACGTCTTGCATTCAGACAGATGTTCGGAGCAGAAGGTTATGAAGTTGTAGCAATCAACGACTTAACAAACCCTAAGATGTTAGCTCACTTATTAAAGTATGACTCTGCACAGGGAAAATACGCTTTAGCTGACAAAGTAGAAGCTAAAGAATCTTCTATCGTAGTTGATGGAAAAGAAATCGAAATCTATGCTGAAGCAGACGCAACAAAACTTCCTTGGGGAGACCTTGATGTTGATGTAGTATTAGAGTGTACAGGATTCTATACATCTAAAGAAAAAGCATCTGCTCATATCAAAGCAGGAGCTAAAAAGGTTGTTATTTCTGCACCAGCTGGAAACGATCTTCCAACAATCGTATACAACGTAAATCATGACACATTAACAAAAGAAGATACAGTTATTTCTGCAGCTTCTTGTACAACAAACTGCTTAGCACCAATGGCTAAAGCATTAAATGACTTCGCTGCTATCCAGTCTGGAATCATGTTAACAGTTCATGCTTACACAGGAGACCAGATGACACTTGATGGACCACAGAGAAAAGGTGATTTAAGAAGAGCTCGTGCAGCTGCAGTTAATATCGTACCTAACTCTACAGGTGCTGCAAAAGCGATTGGATTAGTTATCCCAGAATTAAATGGTAAATTAATCGGATCTGCTCAGCGTGTGCCGGTTCCTACAGGATCTACAACAGTATTAACAGCAGTTGTTAAAGGTGACAACGTTACTGTTGACGGAATCAACGCTGCAATGAAAGCTGCAAGCACAGAATCTTTCGGATATACAGAAGAAGAATTAGTATCTTCTGATATCGTTGGAATCACATATGGTTCTTTATTCGATGCAACTCAGACAATGGTTACTGAAATCGGTGACGGATTATATGAAGTTCAGGTTGTATCTTGGTATGACAACGAAAACTCTTACACAAGCCAGATGGTAAGAACAATCAAATATTTTGCTGAATTAGCTTAATTTTTGAGTAAAAAATGAGGACAAGACTGCCCTGGGCAGTTAATTAGACTCAGATTAGGGGTCCGGTCTTTTTGGACCGGATCCCTTTTTTTCGATTACAGTGGGGAAATATACTCCATTGCGAAATTTATATTTCAGGAGGAAAAACATGTTAAACAAGAAATCCGTAGATGACATCAATGTAAAAGGAAAAAGAGTACTGGTACGCTGTGACTTCAATGTACCATTAAAAGACGGAAAAATTACAGACGAGAACCGTCTGGTTGCTGCACTTCCAACAATCAAAAAGCTGATCGCTGACGGAGGAAAAGTAATTCTCTGCTCTCATTTGGGAAAACCGAAAGGAGAGCCAAAACCTGAATTATCTCTTGCACCTGTTGCAGTTCGTTTAAGCGAATTATTAGGACAGGATGTAAAATTCGCAGCTGACGACAATGTTGTTGGAGACAACGCAAAAGCAGCCGTTGCTGAAATGAAAGACGGAGATGTTGTTCTTCTTCAGAATACACGTTACAGAGCAGAAGAAACTAAGAATGGCGAAGAATTAAGCAAAGAATTAGCCAGCCTCTGTGATGTATTTGTAAATGATGCATTTGGTACTGCGCATAGAGCGCACTGCTCTAACGTAGGTGTAACAAAATTCGTTGATACCGCTGTTGTTGGATATTTAATGCAGAAAGAGATTGACTTCTTAGGAAACGCAGTAAATAATCCGGAAAGACCTATGGTAGCTATCTTAGGCGGCGCAAAAGTTGCGGACAAATTAAATGTAATCGACAACCTTCTTGAGAAATGTGATACGCTGATCATCGGCGGTGGAATGGCATATACATTCTTAAAAGCAAAAGGATATGAAGTAGGAACTTCTCTTGTAGATGATGAGAAGATTGACTACTGCAAAGAAATGATGGACAAAGCTGAGAAGTTAGGAAAGAACCTCTATCTTCCAGTTGATACAACCATTGCGAAAGCATTCCCGGATCCAATCGATGCTGAAATCGAAGTATCTGTAGTAGCATCTGATGCAATTCCAGCAGACATGATGGGATTAGATATCGGAACAGAGACAGCAGCAAAATTCGCAGATGCAGTAAAATCTGCTAAGACTGTTGTATGGAATGGACCAATGGGTGTATTCGAGAACCCTATCCTTGCAAAAGGAACAATCGCAGTAGCAGAAGCTCTTGCAGAGACAGAAGCTACAACAATCATCGGTGGAGGAGACTCTGCAGCAGCTGTTAACCAGTTAGGATTCGGAGACAAGATGACACATATCTCAACAGGTGGTGGAGCATCTCTTGAATTCTTAGAAGGAAAAGACCTTCCAGGTGTAGTTGCAGCCAACGACAAATAGGCATTGAACAACTGCTGAAAATCACAGACATTTAGAAACATTTTAAGAAAGAAGGATAAGTCGAATGCGTAAAACAATCGTAGCAGGAAACTGGAAAATGAACAAAACTCCTAGCGAAGCAAAAGCTTTAATCGAGGAGTTAAAACCATTAGTAGCAAGCGAAACTTCAGATGTTGTATTTTGTGTACCGGCGATCGACATCCCAGCAGCTATTGAAGCAGCTGAAGGAAGCAATATCGCAATTGGTGCTGAGAATATGTACTTTGAGGAAAGCGGAGCTTACACAGGAGAAATCGCTCCAAACATGCTTACAGATTTGGGCGTTAAATATGTCATCATCGGTCATTCCGAGAGAAGAGAATACTTTGCTGAAACAGATGAAACTGTAAACAAAAAAGTATTAAAAGCTTTCGAACATGGAATTACACCGATCATCTGCTGTGGAGAAACTCTTACACAGAGAGAACAGGGCGTTACAATTGACTTCGTTCGCCAGCAGATCAAGATTGCATTCCAGGGTGTAACAGCTGATCAGGCAAAGACAGCCGTTATCGCTTACGAGCCAATCTGGGCAATTGGAACAGGAAAAGTTGCAACAACAGAACAGGCTCAGGAAGTATGTGCAGCAATCCGTGCATGCATCGCTGAAGTTTATGATGACGCAACAGCAGAAGCAATCCGTATCCAGTATGGTGGATCTGTATCAGCTGACAGCGCTCCGGAATTATTCGCACAGCCGGATATCGACGGAGGATTAGTTGGTGGAGCATCCTTAAAACCAGACTTTGGAAAAATTGTAAACTATAAATAAGATGAATGATTAATTATGAGATGGGTCTCCGGGCATGATAATGTCCGGGGATTTTTCTTTTCAAAGTTAAATTTTGGATAGAAAAGGGCTGATTCAGCCGTCTGTCCGGGCATTTCAGAAAGGAGAGGGCTCAGACGGAGCCAATCTGCTGCGACAGGCAGAGATTTTTTCTGTTAAAACAGGAGAGAAAGACTATAAAAAAGCAATCCGATGGTTTATCAAAGAAGAAAATTTTCATTCTGCGTATTTGAGAAAATTTATGGATTTTCATAAAATACGTCCATTGAAAAAATCAAGGCTGGATGATATTTTTCGTATCCTAAGGAAACTGGGAGGTTTAAAGTGTGAAGTCACAATCTTAGTAACTGCAGAAATCATAGCGTTAACATATTTCCGGTATGATATCATGACAGGTACAGCAGTATGTGTATGGGCAGCCTTTCATAAAATATATCTGATCGGAGGATATGGCTTTTGGAAGTATATGAGAGAAAATTTTGGATATCTGAAACAGTCTGTTCATTTATCACAGGTGGAATATCAGCCAATTTGAAAAGGAGTCATTAGAAGCAGAGATGAAAAGAGAAAATGAAAATATCAGGATCAGGACAGCCAAAATTGAAGATGCCAGAGAACTTCTGGAAATTTACGCCCCGTATGTGGAAAATACGGCGATTACATTTGAATATGATGTTCCATCTCCTGAAGAATTTCAGCAGAGAATCAGGAGAACATTAAAGAAATATCCGTTTCTTGTGGCTGAACAGGAGGGAGAACCGGCAGGATATGTTTATGCCGGTCCGCTGAAAGAACGTGCGGCATATAACTGGGCAGTGGAAACGACCATCTATATCAGACAAGATAAAAGGGGAGAAGGAATCGGAAAGATCTTATATGAAACCCTGGAAGCAGTTCTGAAAGAGCAGGGAATCTTAAATTTATACGCCTGCATCGCCTATCCGGAACAGGAAGATGAATATTTAACCAAAGACAGCGTAAAATTTCACGAACATCTGGGTTACAAAATAATAGGGAAATTTCAAAACTGCGGATATAAATTCCATCAATGGTATCATATGGTCTGGATGGAAAAGGAAATCGGAGTGCATTTAGAAGAACAGCCGGAGGTCCGGTCGTTTGAAAAAATCAGGGATTATGTTATGGATAAAATTGCCAGGGGATAAAGCATTGACAGGTACTGTGCCGGGATGATACAATCAGCCAAAGTTCGGAAAGGGGAATACATAATCCGGACTTTGAGGGAACAAATGTATAAATGAAAAAGGGGGAAAAGAATGAAAAAAGTATTGTTTGGCGCATGCTTTTTCGTGTGCGCGGCCGTTTTTACAGCGGCAGATAATACTGGCAGAGTACTGGCATCTGAAACCAATGGACAGATCCGGAATGCTTATGATCTTACAGGGTTTCAGGTGCTTTCTTTGCTCCAGGAAGAAAAGGTGGAATTAAACATCAGGAATTTTAAAGATCCTGCGGTGCTGGATATGGCACGGAAATATGACCATGACGGTGATGGGGCTCTGGACCAGGAAGAAAGAGATTCTGTTACATCGGCCGGTCTCAGCGGACAGGGGATTCAGGATCCATCCGGTTTGTATTATTTTCGCAGGATCCGGTGGATGAATTTGAATGAGAACAGAATCAGGAAGATAGAGCTGAAGCATTTTCCAGAGCTGGAAGTTCTGTATATCAATAATAATGAGCTGGAATCTCTGGATGGAAACTTCAATACGCAGCTGCAGGAAGTGACGCTGCTTGGGAACTATAATCTGCAGGGGACGCTTAGTTTTGTAAACAGTCCTGATTTGAGGCTTCTCCATTGCGGCGACACTGGTCTGGAGAAAATTAATCTTTCAGAAAACGGGGCGCTGGAAGCTTTTTCGGCTTCGCATACTCCATCGTTAAGAACTATTGTTTATCCAGAAATCCAAAAATCCGCAAAGCCGCTTTCTGTTTCTCCGAAAGACTTATATGCGCAGGATTTTGGAGAAAAAGGCAAACATATTCAGTGGAGAATATATGGCAACGGCACAGATGGAGAACTGCTTCAAGAAAATGCAGATTCTGTAAAAAGTTATGGACTGACGTTAAAAAGCACCTGGGAAGCGAATGAGTATACGATAGAATACCAGATGCCAAAAGAAGCATCTTTTAAAGAACCGGAAAATGTTATAACTCAGGGAAAAGCAGCGGAAAAAATCCAGCTTCCCGATGTCCAGATAAAAGAGGGGTATCATTTTGTAAAATGGACAAGTTCGAAAGGAACCATTCAGAAAAATGAATTCCAGTATGCGCCGGATGGAAAAAAGGAAACGGTAAAGCTTACTTATGTGGTGGAAAAAGATCAGCCGGTGATTCCTGAACGCATCAAAGTCAACTTCCAGCCGGGAGCGGATCATGTCCAGGGAACAATGGAATCCATGGAAGCCGACAATGGAAAACGATTTTATTTCCCAAAGAACAGATATCAGAGAGAAGGATATTCTTTCCGGGGCTGGAAACTCATAAACGGTACGACGGTTTATCCGCAGGGCGGATCTATTTACGTCAGCGGACGGACACAGGATTTGGAAGTAACCGCTGTCTGGGAAAAAATCAAAGGTGTTCTGGTCATTGGTCAGAAAGAAAAAGAAATTGTTCAGCAGCATGTTCTGAGTGAAGAAGATCTGGAGACTCCGGAAAAAGAAGGTTATGAATTCCGGCGGTGGGAATTAGATGGAAAAACCGTACAGTCAGGAGATATGGTGAAAGTTACATCACAGGGAGAAAGAATCCGAATCCTTCCTGTCTATGAAGAAAGTATTTCGGAAGCTGAAGAGAAAATTCCGGAAGCAGCTCAGGAATCTGCCGCGGAGGAGACCGCTCCGGCAGCTTCTGAGGCATCTACAGAAAAAGAGCCTGTGGTTCAGGAAAATGCCGTCAGAAAGAAAATGACAAAGGTATCTGTTGCAAAGATTAGCCAGCAGGTATATCAAAATCGTCCGGCAGCAGTAAAACCGGTACTTAAGGACGGAAAATATATATTAAAAGAAGGAAAAGATTACAGGACAACTTATTATAATCATAAGGGGCCGGGAACCGCGAAAATTAAATTCACAGGAATCGGACAGTATACAGGCTCACTGGAACGCTCGTTTGTTATTGTTCCAAAAGCGCCGTCTCTGAAAGCACAGGCGGGCAGAAAATCCATTACCGTGTCCAGCAGTTCTGCAAAAGTCAGCGGATATCAGATATCTTATTCTTTGAGCAGAAATAAAAATTTCAGAACAGTAACCACGGGAAAGAAATATAAGATAAAAAATCTGAAATCGAAGAAGACATATTATATAAAGGTAAGAGCATATAAGACGGTTCAGGGTAGGAAAATATATAGTTCTTACAGCAAACTGATCAAAATACGGGTAAAATAAAAAATCGGACGGCGGGAGCAAAAACCGCCGTCCTTTTATGCAGTAAATCAGGAAAGGATATCGTCCATAAAAGTGATGATGCCTTCTTCCACTTCGTCTTTGATCGCAGAATAGTTATGGATTTCATGACGGTATCCGGAATAGACTTTTGTGACTACCTTGTGTCCTGTTTCATACAGCCAGTTGGATACTTCATAAATACCTTTTCCGTATTCACCTACAGGATCCTGATCGCCTCCTATATTATAAATCGGCAGGTCTTTTGGCACTTTTTCCGCCCACTGAGTTCCGACAATGGCTTCCATCATCTGTGTAAAGTAATAGAGAGCCTGATTGGTCGTCGGTTTTGTGAAGGCGTCAAACGGATCATCCGCATGATCCCGCTGTACATATGGATCAGCGCAGATCCATTCGTTTCCAATGGAAACATCGCCGCAGCGTTCGCACATCCAGCCCATCAAATCTGTCGTAAAGTTTGGATCGGATTCCTTTCCTTTTCCTTCATCGACTGCTTTTTTCAAAGTTTCGGCAGTCTTGTCCGCTCCGCGGAAAATACCGGTTGTGCCGCATATGGTGATTCCGGCCAGCTCATCTCCGTATTTTGCGGCATAATCCCGTGTGATAAATGATCCCATGCTGTGACCGAAGAAAAAGTAAGGAAGATCAGGATATTTCTCACATACCAGTGTTTTCAGAGTGTGTTCGTCTTCCATCATAGTGCGGAAACCTTTATCGCCCCAGTCTCCCCAGGTATCATTCATCATTGCGGTTTTTCCGTGGCCCACATGGTCATCAGCCGCTACAATATAGCCTGCGTCCATAAATTTTACGATCATATGAAGATATCTTCTGGAATGTTCGCCAAATCCATGCACAATCTGGACAATCCCTTTTGGCTCGGCGGCAGGAACATAAATCCATCCCTGTACTTCATCACGTTCATTGAAAGATTGAAAACTAACTTCATGCAACATAACAGCACCTCCGATTCTATGGAAAATTTGTCAATATATTCCTGTTACTATTATACTACGTTCATAAAATGACGTCTAGAAAATAGAGAAGGAGTTCAGTGTGAAAAATTTCATATTGACAAAATAGCTTTAAAATAATACGGTGTGTATACACGATAGAGATAAAAATATGATTTCAAACAACGATGCGAGGGTGAATAATGAAAGAAAAAAAGTATGATGCAGTTATTTTTGACAAAGATGGAGTGATAGCGGATTCAGAATATTGTAATGTTATGGCGAAGCATATCCTGCTGAAAAGAGCCGGAATTGAAGTGGGCTGGCATTACCATGATCAGTTTCTCGGAACAACTCACGAATATATGTGGACAGTGATGAAAGAGGAATTTCATCTTCCGGAAGAGGTTGGATATTATGTGAAACAGTGGTCAGAAGTCCGCAAAGAATTGATTGAAAAGGAAGGAATGAAGGCAATGCCGGGAAGTGTTGAACTCATAAGGAAACTTAAGGCAGACAGAATTCCGATGGCACTGGCATCTTCTTCCAATGTAACGGATATAGAAGGAGATCTGGAGGCTATTGGCATCACGGGCGTATTTGATGCGGTCATCAGCGGAGAACACTGCAGGAAGGGCAAGCCGGATGCGATCAAACAGGATCTGCATATGGCGGATGAAGTCATTACTGATTTTGCGCAATTATCCGTACAGGATATACTTTGCGGCAGAACGACGGAATAAATTGCAGTAATTCGGGGCATAAAATGACAATACAGATCAGATGAGAGAAATTGTCTGTAGATTTTTTATATCATCACAGAATCTTATATTGAATTTATTAAAAAAAATCGCTATAATATTAACGGACTATAAAAGAAAAATTCATAAAATAAAGGAGATAAAAATGAGTAGAAGACCAACTGTTCTTATGATTTTAGATGGATACGGATTAAATGACAAGGTAGAAGGAAATGCGGTAGCAGAAGCAAAAACTCCTGTTATGGACAGACTGAAGAAAGAATATCCTTTTGTAAAAGGAAATGCTTCTGGTATGGCAGTCGGACTTCCGGAAGGACAGATGGGTAATTCTGAAGTAGGACATCTGAATATGGGTGCAGGACGCATCGTATATCAGGAATTAACAAGAATTACAAAAGAAATTGAAGATGGAGATTTCTTTAAGAATGAAGCCCTGATGGAAGCAATGAATAACTGCAAAGAGCATGATTCCGCTCTTCATTGTTTTGGTCTGTTATCTGATGGCGGCGTACATAGCCACAATACACATCTGTACGGTGTTCTGGAAATGGCAAAGAGAAACGGACTTGATAAGGTATATGTACATCTGTTCCTGGACGGACGTGATACTCCGCCTACTTCCGGAGAAGGCTATGCAAAAGAATTAGTTGAAAAAATGAAAGAAATCGGCGTTGGTGAAATCGCAACTGTTTCCGGACGTTATTATGCAATGGACCGTGACAACCGCTGGGATCGTGTTCAGAAAGCATATAACGCAATTGTTCTCGGACAGGGAAATACAGCAGAGGACGGCGTTGAGGCAATCGCTGCTTCATATAAAGAAGATGTAACAGACGAGTTCGTAGTTCCTACAGTTATCATGAAGGACGGCGCTCCGGTTGCAACATTAAAAGAAAATGATTCTGTTATTTTCTATAACTTCAGACCAGACCGTGCAAGAGAAATCACACGTTCTATCTGTGATGACAAATTTGATCAGTTTGAGCGTCCGAATGGATATTTCAAGACAACATACGTGTGCTTCACAGAGTATGACGTTACAATTCCTAACAAACTGGTAGCATTCCATAAAGTTGATGTTAAGAATACATTTGGTGAATATCTTGCGGCACACGGATTAAAACAGCTTCGTCTGGCAGAGACAGAAAAATACGCTCACGTTACTTTCTTCTTCAATGGAGGAATCGAAGAGCCGAACGAAGGAGAAGAGCGCATCCTTGTTAATTCTCCAAAAGTCGCAACATATGATCTTCAGCCGGAGATGAGCGCACCGGAAGTCGGAGCAAAATTAGTAGAAGCAATCAAATCCGACAAATATGACGTTATTATTGTTAACTTTGCCAACAGCGATATGGTTGGTCATACAGGAATCGAAGAAGCAGCAATCAAAGCTGTAGAGACAGTAGATAAATGTGTGGGAGATGCGGTTGACGCAATCAAAGAAGTAAACGGACAGATGTTCATCTGCGCAGACCACGGAAATGCTGAGCAGCTGGTAGATTACGAAACAGGAGATCCATTTACAGCTCATACAACAAATCCGGTACCATTCATCCTTGTAAATTATGATGAAGGCGTTACATTAAGAGAAGGCGGATGCCTGGCAGACATTGTTCCGACATTGATCGAGATGATGGGAATGGAACAGCCGGAAGAAATGACAGGAAAATCTTTACTCGTAAAATAAATATAAACAGGAAAGCAAAGGCGCTTATGTGAAAACATAGGCGCTTTTTGTGTGATAGGCCCGAAAACAAAATTCTGATTATATACAGGGAGGTGAGTCAGATGACAGTATTTGATATCTTGACGGAACTGCAGGAAAAGGCATTTCATGATGAAAAGATACGGCAGGAATTATTAGAGACAAGACAGGCAGAGGAGCCGCTGTTTGCTTTTTGTAAAAAATGTCAGGAGCTCGGATATGAACTTTATCCGATGGAGCTGGTAAATGCCGGAGAAGAATTTTACGCTTCAATGAAAAGGAGTACAAATGGAGGTGGAGAAAACTCACCAAAGCTGGAAGGAGAAGACGATCTGTACGAATTATTTTTTGCGGCAATCGAAGAAAAAGAATAAGCAAAAGATGTTTCCTCTTTTTGGTATATGGATTCATATTCTTGGAAATAATAGCATTATTATTTGTAAAGGGTGTGATGATGTTGAAATATCGTATGAGTATCGAAAATGTAATTGGCAGAGAAGTTCTGGATTCCAGAGGCAATCCAACGGTGGAGGTAGAAGTGGTTCTGCAGAGCGGCGCCAGGGGAAGAGCCATCGTGCCGTCTGGAGCTTCCACAGGAAAATTTGAAGCGCTGGAACTTCGGGACCGGGAAAAGCGGTACAGAGGGCTTGGCGTTGAGACGGCCGTCAACCATGTAAATCATAAGATCGCCGACCGGCTGATCGGGAAAAATGCGTTGAATCAGATAGAGATTGATGAGATTATGCTGGAAGCGGACGGAACGCCAAATAAGGAACGCTTTGGTGCCAACGCCATTCTGGGGGCTTCCCTGGCAACAGCAAAGGCAGCAGCCAGCGGCCTTAAAATGCCTCTTTATCAGTATCTTGGAGGAAGCTTCGCATGCAAACTTCCGGTTCCCATGATGAATATTTTAAATGGAGGAAAACATGCGGATAATACTGTGGATTTTCAGGAATTTATGATTGCTCCGGTCGGGGCGGATTCCTTTAAAGATGCATTGATGATGGGAACAGAAATTTACCATACATTAAAAGATATTCTGAAGTCAAAGAATCTAAGCACAGGAGTTGGGGACGAGGGCGGTTTTGCGCCGAATCTGGAAAGTTCTGAGGAAGCCCTGGATCTGCTGGTTCAGGCAATTGAGGCTGCGGGATACAAGACAAAAGAGGAAGTTGCCATCGCCATGGATTGTGCCGCTTCAGAAATATACGATGAGGATGAAGATGTCTATTATTTTGCGGGTGAAAGTAAAATGACAGGCAGAGAGATCCGGAGAAATTCAGAAGAAATGGTGCAGTACTATGAAAAATTAACCGAGCAGTATCCGATTTTTTCCATTGAAGACGGACTAAATGAGGAAGATATGACAGGATGGAAGGTTCTCACATACCGGCTGGGAGAAAAGATTTTATTAGTCGGAGACGATCTGTTTGTGACGAACGTCGAAAGATTAAAAGAGGGAATTAAAGAGGATATTGCCAATAGCATTTTGGTGAAATTAAACCAGATTGGAACACTGACGGAGACATTAGATGCCGTTGAAGTGGCAAGAAATGCCGGTTACCACACGATTATTTCTCACAGATCCGGAGAGACGGAAGATACAACGATCGCAGATGTTGCGGTGGCAGTCAACAGCGGACTTATTAAGACCGGAGCACCATGCAGATCGGACCGTACAGCGAAATATAATCAGCTTCTCAGAATCGAAGAACAATTGGGGAGCTGCCGCAGATATGGCATATACTAAATGTAAAATTCATGATAAGCTTTAGAGTTTTTCTTGCATCCGTATCCTTTCTATGATAAAATGTTCCACAGCGAGTAGAAGTAGAATTAGGAGGCATATCGTGAGAACAGCGTTAACCGTAATATTTATTATAGCGTCAATTATATTAATTATATTAATCTTAATGCAAGAAGGAAAGGAAGCAGGATTAGGCTCTTTGACAGGTACAGCAGATATGGGAACATACTGGAGCAAAAACAAAGGGCGTTCAAGACAGGGAGCATTGATTCGCGCCACTACAGTATTTACCATCATTTTCTTTGTGGCAGCGGCAATTCTTTGTTCAAGATTTATTTAGCGAGACAGTAAACACTTCTTAAAACTTGTTTTAAGGAGTGTTTTTCTTTCGCAGGGAAGAATTTTTCTGCTTCCGGATATCAGAGGTATAAAAGAGGAGACAGAGATGAAGAATAACAGAAATGAACGAAAAAAGAAAATAAAAGATTTAATCTATGATAAGCACTATCGTCCGATGAAGCAGAAGGAAATCGGATATCTGATGCAGGTTGCGCCGGAAGACAGACCGGAATTTGTAAGCCTGCTGCAGGAACTTGTGGAAGAAGGAAGTATAGAAGTTACAAAACGAGGGAAATATAAACCAATCGAAAAGGAAGTACTGACAGGAGTTTTTACCTGTACAAAGAATGGATACGGATTTGTCACTGTGGAAGGCAGGGATGAAGATTATTATATTCATGAGAAGAATATAAACGGAGCTTTCCATGAAGATAAAGTATTGATCGAGACCATTGACGGACAGCAAAGATCCGGACACCATACAGAAGCCAGGATTATCAAGATTCTGGAACGAGGGATGAAGACCATTGTCGGAACCCTGGAGAAAAATCAGAACTTTGGGTTCGTTGTTCCGGATAATCAGCGTTTTGACAGCGATATCTTTCTGTCGAAGGAAGAATGCAAGAATCTGACCAGCGGATTTAAAGTCCTTGTGGAAATTACAGACTATGGGGATAAAAAGCACAGTCCGGAAGGACGGATCATAGAGGTTCTGGGACACAGAGATGATCCCAGAGTGGATATTTTATCCATTGTGAAGGCATATAATATCCCAACGGAATTCAATGAACAGATTGAAAAGCAGCTGGAAAAGATTCCGGCGGAGATTAACGGCGATGATTTTCCGGAGAGAAAAGACCTGAGAGAACTGCCGACGGTCACAATCGATGGAGAGGACGCAAAAGATCTGGATGACGCCATTACATTGTCCAGAAAAGGAAAGCATTATCTCTTAGGGGTGCATATTGCCGATGTATCGGAATATGTAAAAGAAGGATCAGCTCTGGATCAGGAAGCTTTAAAACGAGGCACCAGTGTTTATTTGGTAGACCGGGTGATTCCGATGCTGCCCCATCAGCTTTCCAATGGAATCTGTTCTTTAAATGCAGGCTGTGACCGGCTTGCACTCAGCTGTATCATGGAGATCGACGAAGAGGGAAAAGTGGTGGACCATGAAATTGCGGAAACGGTGATCCGGATCAATGAGCGAATGACCTATACCAGTGTTGCGGCAATTCTGGAAGGCGATGCGAAAGAACGAAAAAGATATGAGAATCTTGTTTCCATGTTTGAGCTGATGAAAGAGCTATCTGATATACTCAGGGAACGCCGTCACGCAAGGGGAAGTATTGATTTTGATTTCCCGGAATCCAAGATTATTTTAGATAAAAACGGACATACTGTGGATGTATTCCCTCAGGTAAGAAATGCTGCGACTAAGATCATTGAAGATTTCATGCTCTGCGCCAATGAGACGGTTGCAGAGGAATTTTACTGGAGAGAGATTCCTTTTCTTTATCGTACGCATGATATACCAGATGGAGAGAAAGTCGATAAACTGCAGGAATTTTTGCAGAATTTCGGAATTTATCTTAAAATTAACAGGGAAGAGCTGCATCCGATGGAAGTTCAGAAACTGCTGACAAGAATTGAAGGGACACCTGAGGAACCGTTGATCAGCAGATTAACTCTGCGCTCTATGAAACAGGCGAAATACACAGTGCAGTGTTCTCTGCATTTTGGCCTGTCTACCAGATATTACTGTCACTTCACATCTCCGATTCGAAGATATCCGGATCTTCAGATCCATCGGATCATCAAAGAAAATCTCCGGGGAACTTTCACGCCGGAAAGATATGCACATTATGAAGCAATTCTTCCGAAAGTGGCGGAGCAGTCATCCAAAACGGAGAGACGGGCAGATGAGACAGAGCGGGAAGTTGAGAAACTGAAGAAAGCGGAATACATGAAACGCAGAATCGGAGAAGTGCACGAGGGAATTGTTTCAAGCATTACCAGCTGGGGTGTTTATGTGGAACTGCCAAATACGGTGGAGGGAATGATTCATGTTTCCAAACTGCCGGGCGACTTCTATTATTATGATGAAGCGACATATTCTATGGTCGGCGAACATACAGGACGTCAGTTTAAATTGGGTGAGCACGTAAAGATTCGGGTAGCAGGCGTTGACATGCTCCTGAAAAATATAGATTTTGATTTGGAGGAGGATGATTATGGCGAAGACCAGTGGAACGAAGCTGATAGCCAATAATAAGAAGGCAAGACACGATTATTTTGTGGAAGATACATTTGAAGCTGGCATTGTACTGCACGGAACAGAAGTAAAATCTCTGAGGCAGGGACACTGCAGCATCAAAGAAGCGTTTATTGGAATCGATGATGGAGAAGCTTTTATCCATCAAATGCATATCAGCCCGTATGAGAAAGGAAATATTTTCAATAAAGATCCGCTGCGAGTCCGGAAACTTCTGCTCCACAGATCAGAGATTTCCAAAATGACAGGGCAGGTAAAGCAAAAAGGGTATACGTTGATTCCGCTGAAAGTATACTTTAAGGGAAGCCTTGTAAAAGTAGAAATAGGACTCTGCCGCGGAAAGAAATTGTATGACAAACGTCAGGATATAGCCAAAAGAGACCAGCTCAGAGAAGCTCAGAGAGACTTCAAAGTGCGGAATTTCGGTTAATCTTCAGGGCATCTTGACATACAGAAAGAAAAAAGATATAATTACAGTTCGGGACTGGAAGTGTTTTCAGTCCCGCAGGTTTCAATATTCAGGGCCAGTACTGGTTTCGACAGGGATCTTGAAGCTTGAGGAGCCATTGGGAGGGACCACCTTACGGTACAAACTTAAATATAAACGCAGATAATAATAAATTAGCGTACGCTGCAGCCTAATTGCAGCAGCTGCCTTCGGATCACCTGCAGTCTGAAGATACAGCTTCAATGATGCAGGACACTCGTCTGCTTAAGCTTTGCGGCAGATGAAGTATTTATGAAGCTACTGAAGCAGCCATCCCGTCTGCCGGAGTGCTGTGGAGGGAATGTCAGTAGGCAGACTGTAATGGGAGAGCCTTAAGTGAACGGATTTTTGGACGCGGGTTCGACTCCCGCCTGGTCCATCTCAAAACTCACGTATTTACGTGGGTTTTATTTTTTTGTGTTGCATTTGTGCTGCATAAAATATATGTTGAAAGAGAGTATTTGGCATGAGTGATGAATTTGCAAAAATGAAAAGAGATTTCATGAATGTAAAAAACGGATATGAGTGGAATGAATTCAAGGAAAAATATGCAGATTATTCTCTCAGAGATATCGATGAGGAGATGAGAATACATTTTAATGAAATACTGAGGAGCAATGTAGCAAAAGAGATGCTGGAGAACCCTCATATTCATTATGATGTAAAAAGGAAGAAAAGATAGTCTGTTTGAATATAATTAAAAAATTTTAAAAATACTTGATTTGTTTTCCTGTGTTTGTGTATAATTTAAATGTAGGAGAAATAGAGTTTTAGTGTTTAATTTTTGCTTTATTGAACAATGCTAAAAGTGAAAGGAGTGAATCGTATGGCAACAAGTAGTATTTTAAAAAGTGTAAATATTAAAAAAAGAAAATCTGGCCGTACATTTATCGATGCTTTGGCGAAATCAAAAAAAAGTAAAGGTAAGACGGTTAAGATGAGTAGACCTTGCAGAGAAGTAGTAGATGGAAAGACAATAAAGGAATTATTCAAATAGACGATGGAAGAGTATATACAAATTAATTTGGGTCACCTATTGGAGGAGAAAGGAGAGAATGGAACAAATTCTATTCTCTCTACTTTTTCGTGTCCGGTTAATAAAGACATAGAAGATTTTTTAAAAAACAAAGCAATTAGTTTCAGTAATATGGGTTTTGCAAAAACACATTTAGTATTTTTAAAAAAGGATGCAGAATTAGATCTTGTTGGATATTTTGCTATTGCAAATAAACCTTTAGAAATTAAAGGTTCGGCTTTATCGCAGACAATGCGAAAAAAAATAAAAAACCATGGAGCTTTTGATCCGATTACAAAAAGGTATGTAGTTCCAGCAATTTTGATCGCTCAGTTTGGGAAAAATTTCAACGATGGGAATCAAAAACAAATACGGGGTGATGAATTAATGCATTTAACGTTAGAAAAGGTAAAATCTGTTCAGTCAGATGTAGGGAGCAGATTTGCTTATGTTGAATGTGAAAATAAGAGTAAGTTGATTAATTTTTATGAAAGACATGGTTTTGTAAAATTTGGAGAAAGAGAAACAGATCGTAAATCTGAAAGTAGTAATAGAACACTAGTACAACTATTAAAATACATACGTTAGATTTCAATTTCATCTCAAAACTCACGTATTTACGTGGGTTTTTCTTTTCCATTTTGCGTTTATGTTCTTTGAAATATATAATGAAAAAGAGGTGGTAGTATGATGATAGATGATTTGATTAAAAGATGGGAAAATAAAGAAAACACAGATGAGGGATGGTTACAGCTTGAAAAAGATATGATTCAATTTTTGCATGAAGATCATCCGCTGGAAGAGAAAAGGAAACTGTCGCCTTTAGGAATATTAGAGTCAACAGTGGTAGTCTGCGACGGAATAAAAAGAAGAAAAGGTTTAATTAAATAGATTGACGGAATTATCACGGATCACAATTTATCACCGGGCCTTTACAGTAAATTTTGTAAAAAAGTACCAATTTATGTAGCTCGGGAGGAAGAAAATGAAGAGAATCGTTAAAATTGAACCATTTTATGAACCACGAATCTGGGGAGGAGGAACAAGGCTTGCAGAAGAATTTCATTATAAAACAGATGTGGAACCATTGGGAGAAGTGTATAATGTAGTTGCACTTGCCGGACATGCCGATTGTTTTGTACCGGAAATGAATCGAACTCTGTCACAATTATATATTGATTGTCCGGAATGGTTTCAATGTGAAACGCCGGAACTTCCGGTTCGAGTGAATATTCTGGATCCGGTGGAGGACTTGTCCATACAAATTCATCCAGACGATGATTTTGCTGCGAAATATAACGGAGGACGCGGAAAACCGGAAGCATGGGTTATTCTGGACACCCCGGAAGACGGTGAGATTGAATTTGGACACTATGCTGAAACAAAAGAAGAATTTAAGAATTGGACGGAGAATCACAGATGGGATAAATTGCTGCGTTATTTAAAAGCTGAGAAAGATGGATTTATTAACATTCCAGCAGGAACTTTACATGCGATCGGGAAAGGAGTGCTTACCTATAATGTTTCCAGAAATGCTGACTGTACGCTGCGTTTATATGATTATGACAGAATTGATCCTTCCACAGGACAAAAACGGGAGATTCAGCCGGAAGAAGTATATGACAATGTGAATCTGCCGGATAAAATGATTTCATTTCAGCAATTTCCGGAAGCAGATGAATTCGGAGTTAAAGTAACACGCTATTGGGATGAGCCGGGACTTTATACACTATACAGGCTGCGGGTAGAGAAAAAAGGAAAATTCCTTCATGATCAGTTTGCGTTTTATACTTGTGTCAAAGGAGAAGGAAAAATTCATGGAGTACCTGTCCGGCAGGGAGAAACACTCCTGGTTCCTGCGGAAATGGGCTGGGTTTGCTTTGAAGGTAATATGGATTTATTCTTAGCTTCCTATCGCAATGAAATGCTGCGGTGGGAAGAGTGTCAATAGAGAGCAGATTTTGAGCCTGGAAACTGCCAGGCTCTCTTTTTATGCATTTTTTACAGCTTCCAGAAAACGCTGTTTTGCCGCATCCCAGTTTATAACATGGAGCCAGTCATCAAAATAATCGCCCCGGAGATTATAATGTTTCAGATAATAGGCGTGCTCCCATACATCAACATTCAGAATAGGATGCAGATTTTCACCGATGGGAGTATCCTGATTGGCGGTTGTCATGATTTTCAAATTGCCGTGATCCAGCACAACCCAGGCATATCCTGAGCCGAAAACAGACAAAGCAGCCTGCTTGAGCCGTTCGGAGAAATCATGAAAGTCCGGGAAATATTTTTCAATTTCCCGAACGACGGAAAGATTGATCAAAGATTTTTCAGGCGGAGTCATTCCATCAAAAAAGAAACGATGATTATATACGCCGCCGGCCTGTCTGCGGATTGGAACCTGCAGAGAAGGAGGAAGCTCCTGCCAGCGGTATAAAAGTTCTTCCAGACTCCATGTCTGGTACTGGGGATTTTCCTTCAGAAGCGCATTCAGATTGTCAATATATGTCTGCAAATGACGGTCATGATGCAGATGCATGGTCTTTTGATCAATATATGGTTCCAGTGCATCATAACTGTAGGGAAGAGGTTTATTGACGAAAGGGTAGTGATAGTTCATGGGATCTCCTTAAAATATTTTATGATGAAGAGCCCGGGAAAGTCCCAGGCTCTTGAGATATATCGAAGTGTAAAGAACGGTTTTTAAATGAATCATTCAGGTTTCTTTGGCGGTCTGATATCACATTTCTCACATTTTTCGCATTTTTTCAGAAGAGGAAGAACCATTTCTAATTTTGATTTTAAAACCATTTCCAGATTGGTAACTTTCTCAACCATACTTTCCACGGACCGATTAACTTCGATCAGGTCTTTCTGGCTGCAGTAATTCCAATGAGGAGAGTACTCAGTCAGAATCAACCAGGGAAACTACTACAGAGGAAGCGGCGTCTTCCGGTACGGCGGCAGATTCCGGCCGGCAGACGGACGGTAAGGTTCTCGTAGCTTATTTTTCTTGGGCGGATAATGCGGTTCTGGATGAAGATGTGGATGCAGTGATTTCACCAAGCGTTATTGCACCGGGAAATGTAGAAGAGCTTGCAGGATGGGTCCAGGAAGAAACAGGAGGAGATTTATTTTCCATTCGTGTGACGGATCCGTATCCAAGTGACTGGGATGACTGTCTGGAGCGGGCGAATGAAGAACGGGGTGATGATGCCAGACCGGAACTGGAAGAGAACGTAGAAAATCTGGATGATTATGACACAGTTTATCTTGGATATCCAAACTGGTGGTATGGCGTCCCAATGGCACTGTTGTCATTTCTGGAAGAAAATGATCTTTCCGGAAAACAGGTATATCTGTTCTGCTCTCATGGTACAGGAGGGCTTGCCAATAGTGTTGATATTATCACAGATGCTCTTCCGGATGCGGAAATATCAGACAATATCTTTGACTGTTACGAAGAAGATGCATCCTCATCTGAAAATGATATAAAGCAATGGGTGTCTCAGACAAATTCTTAAAAAGGAGGCGGCAATGAGAAAGAAATTTTGCTTCATTATATTTACAATATTGCTGACAGGAGCAGTATCTGTGGGGTGCGGATCGAGGAATGATAATGCGTCAGAGATGGAAACATCTTCATCCTCAGAAACAGATGCCAGACAGTGGAATACCGGAGACGGTCCGGAAGTTTATATGACCGAAGATATCAGCTCGGACGGTCTGATGCAGGTGTATGAAGCTCTGGACGTGAAAAACATGGGAAACCATGCGGGTGTCAAGATCAGTACAGGTGAAACCGGAAGCAACTATCTGCGTCCGGAATTGATACAGAATCTTGTGGAAGAAGTAAACGGAACCATCGTAGAATGCAATACAGCCTATGGCGGAGACCGGGCGAATACGGCTTATCATATGCAGCTGGCGGAAGATCACGGCTATACGGAGATTGCGGACGTAGATATTATGGATGCAGACGGTTCCATGACAATTCCGGTGGAAGGCGGCAGCCGCCTGGAAGAAAATCAGGTAGGTTCTCATTTTACAGATTATGACTATTATGTCGTTTTGTCTCACTTTAAAGGGCACGCGATGGCAGGATATGGAGGAGCCATTAAAAATATTTCCATCGGCATGGCGTCTGCGGAAGGAAAATCTTTTATCCATTCAGGCGGCACCGGGGGAGATATGTGGAGCGGTGAACAGGATGCGTTTCTGGAATCTATGGCGGAAGCGGGAAAATCTGTCAGTGATTATATGGACGGAAATATGCTGTATATTAACGTGATGAACCGCCTTTCTGTGGACTGTGACTGTGACAGCAATCCTGCCGAACCGGATATGCACGACATCGGAATTCTAGCCTCTTTTGATCCGGTGGCGCTGGATCAGGCATGTATTGATCTGGTGGATGCAGCGGAAGACGGAGATTCTCTGATGGAAAGAATTGAATCAAGAAACGGACTGCTGACGCTGGAACACGCCGAGGAAATCGGCCTTGGCAGCAGAAGCTATTCATTGATCAATATCGATGAGTAAACGGGAGGACTTGCAATGCTGCGGCGGGAATTGATTTATCTTTGGTATTATTTTAATATCCAGCTGGAACAGATTTTCTGGTACTGGATATTAGGAATGGTGATTGGCTCTGCGGTCTCTGTTTTTGCAAAAGATCGTATCCACGATGCATTTCGCTCACTGGGGAATAAAAAAATAGGTATTCTGGGCATCGTGATTTCCAGCGGCCTTGGCATGCTGTCACCTTTGTGCATGTATGGAACGATTCCCATTGCCGCTTCTTTTTCCAGAAGCGGAATCAGGGATGACTGGCTGGCGGCATTTATGATGTCCTCTATCCTGTTAAATCCCCAGCTGATGATTTACAGCGCGGCTTTGGGAGAGACTGTTCTTGCGATACGAATCATATCATGCTTTCTCTGCGGGATAACGGCGGGACTTTTGATCCGGATATTTTACCGGAGAAAATCATTTTTTAATTTTCATGGATTTGATGAACCGGAAAATCACGATGTTGACACGAATATCTTTTTGAGGTATATCAAAAATCTCGGAAGAAATATTAGGGCGACAGGTCCTTATTTCCTGATCGGAATTATTCTTTCTGCTTTGTTCCAGCGGTATGTTCCGACAGAACTTATGACAAATCTGTTTGGCGGAAATGAAGCATTTGGAATTTTGATGGCAGCAACAGTGGGAGTTCCTCTTTATGCCTGCGGAGGCGGTACGATTCCTCTTCTGCAGCAGTGGCTGTGGGAAGGAATGAGTATGGGAAGCGCTGCTTCCTTTATGATTACAGGTCCGGCAACCAAGATTACGAATCTCGGAGCATTAAAAATTGTTCTGGGAATCCGCCGGTTCCTGATATACCTTATATTTATTATGGTCTTCGCTTTTGCGGCGGGGATGATCATTAATCTGGTGATTTAACTGAATTTAGAGACAGTGAAAACCCGGCAGAATTATTTTTTTCTGCCGGGTTATACTTGTTTTAACTAGGATTCTGTGTCCATTTGACTGATTTCAATGGTTCCTGATATGTCTTCGATCCATTCACTGCCGGAAACAACACGGCCCAGTTCATACAGACTGCTGTTGGAATCAAAATCGTCATAGAACATAACAACATCGCCCCAAGGTTCATAATAAGCAAGAACCCCTGCGCCGCCCTCGGCTTCGGGAGCGTCGTTTACATCCAGTTCTTTCGATGGATAAAAGATTTTTTCGTTGTCGCTGTAATCTTCAGATTCTACAGATAAAGGAAGCTGGTCATACAGATCCTGTGCCGCCTGGCTGTCATTTAATTCAAAAACGATGGTATTTCCATCATATTCGATGGAGATTCTCCCGGCGGATTCAGAATCTGAAGTGTCTGCGGTATCCGCTGCTGTATCTGTTCCGGAATTTTCTGCCTGAGCGGATGTTTCTTCCTCAGAAGAGGATTCTGAGGAAGAATCGGAAGTCCCGCAGGAGGTCATGGAAAACATCAGAACAGAAGATATTAATAGTATAAAGAACTTTCTCATGCTGGGCTCCTTTCGTGTTTATTTATTTGCTGATTTTATTATATAAATGAATCTGCGGAATATCCAATGCTTATCCCAAATAGAAACACATGCCTGAAAGGAATAGAATTCGGAAGGAAGTCAGCGGAGCAGCAGATTCCATGGTTTGACATGCCAGCTTAGATTCGATATATTTAAATTAATGAAAAGAACGGGCATAAGAAGAAAGGCAGGAGATTTATGTATAATCCTCAATTGGAAACTTTTATCAGCGTAGCAGATGCCGGAAGTTTTAACAAAGCGGCGGAACAGCTTTATATTACTCCTCCGGCAGTGATCAAACAGATTAATTTACTGGAAACAAGCCTTGGATTAGAGTTGTTTGTCCGGACGCACCGCGGACTGAAACTGACCGCATCCGGGAAATCTTTATATAAGGATGCAAAATATGTGATTCAATACTGCAAAGAATCGGTAGAAAGAGCAAAACGTGCCATGGAAGAAGAACAGAATGTGATCCGGATCGGCACATCTCCGATGACGCCTGCACAGGTTCTGGTAGAATTATGGCCGAAGATTCACGAACAGTGTGAGGATATCAAATTTCAGATCATACCTTTTGAAAATACACCGGAAAACGCAAGAGAGATCTTAAAAAATCTGGGCCAGAATATCGATATCGTAGCGGGAATTTTTGATGAAACAATGCTTCAGTACCGGCAGTGTGAGGGACAGGAATTGTTTAAAGTACCGATCTGCTGTGCCTGCTCCGTCCATCACCGTCTGGCAGCGAAAGGTTCTCTTAAGATTGAAGATCTGTATGGAGAGAAATTACTGCTGATGCGTCCCGGCTGGAGCCATTATGTTGATATGCTGAGAGAGGACCTGGAAGAAAATCATCCGGACATTACAGTTGTGGATTTTGATTTTTATAATGTCGATATTTTTAACCGCTGTGAAAACAGCGATGACCTGTTAATGGCCATTGATAACTGGAAATCCGTTCATCCGCTGTTAAAAATTCTGAGGGTGGACTGGGATTATCAGATTCCGTTCGGTCTGCTGTACTCAAAAGAACCGACCCATACGGTAAAGCGGTTTTTAAAGGCTGCTTCTGCTGTGATGAAACCGGAATAAGAATGTAATTACCTTAAGGTATATACTGAATAACGAAGAGAGACTTCTGTGAAAGTCTCTTTTTTTTTATGATAAAGATAAGAAGAACGGAGGTGAAGCAATTGAGAAAAGCAATTTTATGGATTACAATTCTGTGCATGGTTTTGTGCCTGTCGGGATGTTCTGCCCGCAGATCAGGAGAAAATAATGAAACCTCATCGCAAAATGAGGTGACGATCAATAAAGAAATTACGGCGGATACAAAGGTAGTCGATGTGATCAATGATGAAGATTTTCAGGGGTTCGGTCAGTATCTGTTTCCGGTGGAAGATGGAATGCCGGATGAGAATATGACACTGGATAATATTGATTCTCTGCTGCCGTATCACAGCCATATCAATGTGAATACAACAATTGATGTCATCCGTTCGATGAAAAATGAGGTAGAAAACGGAGAAACGATTTTCTACGATATTTATACAGATGAAGAAAAAGAAGAAGATCCATCCAAGGAAGATACCGGATTATTCTTTTTCCGGGGAAAAGAAAACGCCCCGTTTGCCATAGTGAATGCAGGAGGAGGTTTTTCTTATGTGGGTTCCATTCATGAAAGTTTCCCGCATGCGCTGGAATTAAGCCGTCAGGACTACAATGCATTTGCTCTTCAGTACAGGACAGGAGGAGAGCAGGAAGCCTGTGAAGATCTGGCAGCAGCTATTTCCTATATATTCGAACACGCAGATGAATTAGGTGTCAGCACAGAAAATTATTCTCTGTGGGGAGGATCCGCAGGCGCAAGAATGGCAGCGAATCTGGGATCTTATGGCCCTCAGAGATATGGCGGAGATAATCTCCCAAGACCGGCAGCAGTAATTATGCAGTATACAGGACACAGTGATTATACGAAAAATGATCCTCCGACTTATGCCTGTGTAGGAGAGGATGATGGAATCGCTGATTGGAAAGTGATGCAGGAAAGAATTGATCATCTGAACGATCTGGGAATCGAAACGGAGTTTCACAAATATGAAAATCTGGGACACGGATTCGGACTTGGAATCGGGACTTCCGCCGAAGGCTGGATTGACGATGCCATTGATTTCTGGGTAAAACAGATACAGGATAACGAATTCTGAGAATAATGAACAGTGGCTGTCAGAGATTTTTAAATAGAAATAAAGAAAGGACAAAAGATTATGAAATATCGAACATTGGGAAAAGATTTAAAAGTATCAGCAGTAGGCCTTGGATGCATGGGAATGAGCCATGCTTACGGAGCGCCTGCAGACAAGAAGGAAATGACAGAGTTACTGGCAAAAGCGGTAGACATGGGTTATACCTTTTTTGATACTGCAGAAGTTTACGGTACAGTGGATAATCCTCATGATAATGAAGAACTTGTTGGAGAAGCGTTGAAACCGTACCGGGATAAAGTTGTGATTGCAACAAAATTCGGAATTCACTTCGATATGGAGTCTGATGAAGTGAACCATCCGCTGGTCCCGGATTCAAGACCGGAAGTGATTCGAAAATCTGTAGATGAATCCCTGAAACGTCTGCAGACCGATCATATCGATCTGTATTATCAGCACAGATATGATCCGAAGGTTCCGATTGAAGAAGTGGCAGGAGTTATGTCCGAACTGATCCAGGAAGGAAAGATTACCCACTGGGGATTGTCAGAGGCGACGGAAGAAATAATCCACCGTGCCCATGCGGTATGTCCGGTTACGGCCATTCAGAACCGCTATTCCATGATGGCAAGACATTATGAGCCATTATTCCCGGCATTAGAAGAATTGGGAATCGGATTTGTCGCTTTTTCACCAATGGCAAATGGATTTTTAACAGGAAAATATGACAAAAATTCAAAATTTGACGCAAAACTCGATTATCGAAGCGTTATGCCGCAGTTCCGTGCGGAAGCAATGGAAAAAAATCAGAACTTACTGGAATTGCTGCAGAAAACAGCAAAAGAAAAAGATGCGACGCCGGCACAGATTTCTATGGCATGGATGATCTGTAAAAAGCCGTGGATCGTACCCATTCCGGGCACAAGAAAATTAAACCGTCTGGAAGAAAATGCAGGAGCGGCAGATATTGAATTAACGCCGGAGGAAGTAAAAGCTCTGGATGACGCATTAGATCATATGGAAATGTCAGAGGTGTTCGGCGGAACTCGGGTTGTGGAATAAGATAGGAGGATGATAGAAATGAAAGTTTTGCTGGTATATGGCAGTCCGCATAAAAACGGATGCACAAAGACAGCCCTGGATGAGATTGCGGAAGAACTGAAGAAAAACGGTGTAGATTCCGATTATTTCTGGGTGGAAAACAAACCGCTGTCCGGCTGTATTGCCTGCAAATCATGCATCAAAAACAACAAATGTGTATTTGATGACAGAGTGAATGAATTCCTGGAAATCGCAGGAGATTATGACGGTTATATTTTTGGAACCCCGGTGCACTGGGGAGGACCATCCGGAGCGATCACTTCATTTCTGGACAGGGCATTTTACGCAGATTTAAATGGCGGCGGAGGCAGATTTTATATGAAACCGGCAGCTGCTGTTGTCTCTGCAAGGCGTGCAGGAACCACCGCCACCTGGGATCAGATCAATAAGTATTTTGCCCTGATGCAGATGCCGATCATTACTTCCAGATATTGGACAATTGTCCATGGAACCAATCCGGAGGAAGTAAAACAGGATCGGGAAGGAATGCAGACGATGCGGATTCTTGCCAAAAATATGGCCTATCATCTGAAGTGCCGAGAGGCAGCCGACAAAGCAGGAGTCTGTCTTCCGGAAGCAGAACCAGTAACAGAATTTACAAATTTTATTCATTAGAAGGGAGATATCAGAATGAATAATTTTACTTACAGTTATCCAGTCAAAGTATATTTTGGAAAGGACACAACAGAGACCGCGCTGACAACAGAACTGAAAAAATATGGAAAAAATGTGCTGTTAGCTTACGGAGGAGGCTCTGTTAAGAAAAATGGTGTCTATGATGCTGTAAAAGGCATTCTGGAAAAAGAAGGAAAAACAGTTTTTGATTTCTCAGGAATCATGCCGAATCCAACTTATGCAAAAGTACAGGAAGGCGCCAAAATGGCGAAAGAAAATAACATTGATTTCATTCTGGCAGTAGGCGGCGGATCTGTCATTGACTGCTGCAAGATTGTTTCTGCGCAGGCGCTGGAGGAAAAAAATCTGTGGGAGATGGAATTTGACCAGGGAACCTATCCGTCAAATTTCCTGCCGATGGGAGCCATTGTTACAGCATCCGGTACCGGAGCTGAAATGAACAATGGAGCCGTTATTACTAATGAAGAAAGAAAAATCAAGGGCGGAATGCTGGGCGCTTTTGCTGATTTCGCAGTTCTGGATCCGGAACTTACAATGTCACTTCCGATGAAACAGGTGATTTCCGGAGCTTTTGATACTCTCAGCCACTGTATGGAAACTTATTTCGGACAGCCGCAGGAAGATAATCTCTCAGATGATATCAATGAAGCCATCATGAAGAGCGTGATCCAGAATATCCGGACCCTCTTAAAAGACGAGAAGAATTATCATGCAAGAAGCGAACTTATGTGGGCTTCCGCCATGGGAGAAAATGGTATTTTGAAGATTGGAAAAGTAACAGACTTCCAGGCTCATCAGATCGAGCATCAGCTGGGAGCATATACGGACTGCAATCATGGTCAGGGACTGGCAGTCATCCATCCGACGCTTTACCGCCATATTTATAAAGAAGCTGCCGGCAAATTCGCCCGTTTCGCAAAAGAAGTATGGGGAATTTCCGGTGAAGGCAAGAGCGATGAACAGACAGCAGCAGAGGGAATCGATGCGCTGGAAGCCTTTATCAAAGAAATCGGAATGCCGTCTACTCTGAAAGAAATGGGAATCAAGGATAAAGAAATGCTGAGAAAAGTTGCAGATTCTTCCAACGTAACAGCCGGATGCTGCAAGAAACTGACAGCAGATGAGATTTTTGAAATCCTGGAAGAGTGTGCTGAGTAATTGCCCCAGTCAGTATAACGGGTAAAGAAAAGAAAAAAGTGCTTGACCGATAGTAACTACCGCAAATTATACTGAGATTGTAGAAACAAAGACAGAGTTAAGGAACGAAAGGATATTGCTTATGAAGAAAAAATGGATGGTATTTGTATGCCTTTTATGTCTGAGTGCTGTCAGCTGGGGATGCAGCGGCGGCGGTTCAGGCGCAAGCACAGAAACAGAGACCCAGGCAGTGGATGCGGCAAAAAATGGTGACGCTAAAATTCTGACAGTTTATTTCACAATGCCGGAAACAGACGGAACCGACGCGGTATCCGGAGCCAGCCGAATCGTAGAAAATGGAGATGTGGTTGGAAATACACAGTTTGTGGCACAGCAGATTCAGGACACAGCAGGCGGGGACCTGTTCCAGATTGAGACAACAAAAACTTACCCAGGCGATCATGATGCCCTGGTAGATGAGGCATCACAGGAACAGGATGAGGACGCCAGACCGGAACTATCTTCAGAAATTGATAATTTTGACCAGTATGATGTTGTATTTGTAGGCTATCCGAACTGGTGGGGTGATATGCCGCAGGCAATGTACACATTCTTTGATACTTATGATTTCAGCGGCAAAACGATTATTCCATTCGTCACACACGGCGGCAGTGGATTTTCTGATACAATATCATCCATTGAGACACTGGAACCAGATGCGGAAGTCGTATCAAGCGGACTTTCCATCGCCAGAGATGACGTGGCAGATGCCGGGGGCGATATCAAAACATGGGTAGAAGACCTCGGATTTGCAAAATAAATATTTCCATAATAGCAGCGGAAGAGTCAGGGCAGCAACTGCCCTGGCTTTTCTGTATCTTTATAACCGGAAACCTTTTGGTATATACTAGGCAACTTATTGTTTCTTCAATCAGAACAGATGCTAATTTATAATGATAATAAGAAAGGTGGAATTAGAAATGAAAACATGGCTGATTACCGGATGTTCCAGCGGACTTGGAAGAGGAATCGCAATGGCTGCCCTGAAGCGCGGGGAAAAGGTTGCGGTAACTGCCAGGGACGTGAAGAAACTTCGGGAATTTACAAAAAAATATCCGAAACAGGTTTTGACACTTAAATTGGATCTTCAGGATAAGAAGAGTATGGAACAGGCAGTCTGGGATACATATGAATGTTTTGGAAACATCGATGTGCTTGTCAATAATGCCGGCCATGGTTATCGGGCGGCTGTGGAGGAAAGTGAACCGGAGAAAATCCGGGAACTTTTTGAAACGAATTTCTTCGCTCCGGCGGAGCTGATCCAGATGGTTCTTCCGTTCATGCGTTCGAAAAAAAGCGGTTTTATCGTGAATGTAACATCCATCGGAGCCGTAAGAGGAGCTCTTGGCAATGGATATTATTCAGCTGCCAAAGGTGCCATGGAACTGCTGACGGAAGCATTGGAAAAAGAAACAGCACACCTTGGAATCCGGACCATGCTGGTAGAGCCGGGCGCCTTTCGGACCCATTTTTACGATGATTCGCTCAGGCAGGCAGACACGAAAATTTCTGATTATGATGTGATTGCTGACTGGTACAGAAAAGATTGTATGGAAAGCAGACACGATCAGCCGGGAGATCCGGAAAAAGGGGGAGAAATTATTGTGGATACTGTTCTGGGAGATAATCCGCCCCTCCGGCTTCTTCTTGGAAGCGATGCGGTAAAAGCCGCAGAAGAAGTATTAAAACAGCGGTGGGAGGAAGTAGAAAACTGGAAACATGTCAGTCAGAAATCAGATTACGATGTATGAGGATAAGGAAATGAAATTTGCAAAAATAAAAAAAACGGCGGTGATTCTTATGGCATTGACTTTTTTATTCACAGGATGTTCCGGACAGAAAGCCGGAAATGACAGTACAGAAGATAGTACAGAAAGAGCAGAAAGCAGCAGTGCAGATCATCAGTTTCCATCAGAACTGGCGGAAATTCCGGATGAATATATGGGTGAGGCTGACCAGCAGGGACAGCTGAAAGACCTGTATTATGACACATATGAATCCAAAACCTATGATCAGAAAACAACAAAATTAAGAAAACACGCAGTGGTATATCTTCCGTACGGATATTCTGAAGACCAGCAGTACAATGTGTTTTATCTGATGCATGGAGGATGGAGCAATGAAAATACGTATCTGGGAACGCCGGATCATCCGGAAGATTTTAAGAATGTACTGGATCACGCCATAGAAGATGGAAAAATGCAGCCAATGATCGTCGTATGCCCTACTTATAACAACGAAAGTGAAGATGACAGCAGCGACTACAGTCTGGCACTGGAATTAACGCAAAATTATCATAATGAATTGATCAATGACCTGATTCCCGCAGTCGAAGGAACTTACAGTACATATGCCAAAGATACATCAGAAGAAGGCCTTCGGGATTCCAGAGATCACAGAGTATTTTGCGGTTTTTCCATGGGTTCAGTGGCAACCTGGAGAACCTTTGAATACTGTCTGGATTATTTCCGGTATTTCATGCCGTCCAGCGGCAGTCTGACGACAGACGGAGATTATATGGCATCCATCGTGGAAAGATCCGGACATGACTGGAATGACTTTTTCATTTTTGCGGCATCCGGAACCGATGATTTTGCATATTCCTCCTTCAAACAGCAGATCAATGCCATGAGAGAAGAAGATGTTTTTCATTATGCAGACAATGAGACAGAAGGGAACCTTTATTTTCTGGAACAAGAAGGAGGAACCCATAACGGAAGGTATGCAGAGCAGTACTTTTATAACGGTTTATGCTGGATATGGAACGAATAGGAGATGATAGCATCAGTTACGGTGAATTTACAGAAAATACAAGAGTAGGCGAGGTCATCAGGGATCCTGCATTCCGGGGATTTGGACGGCTGCTGTTTCCGATGGATTTGTCTATTTCAGAAAGAATGACATTAAAACAATTAAGTTCCAGCAGCATTTATCTGTGGTATTCGGATATCAGGACAGAAAAAACAGTGGAAATCCTGAACTATCTGAAACATGAGGTCCAAAAAGGACATCAGATATTTTATCCGATTTATACGGACAAAGAGATGCAGCAGGAGCCCTCCAGAAAAAATACAGGACTTTTTTATTTCCGGGGAGAACCAGGGAAGCCGTTTGGAATTATGAATGCCGGCGGAGGGTTCTACTATGTAGGAGCCATGCATGACAGTTTTCCTCATGCTCTGGAAGTGAGCAGACAGGGATATCATGGTTTTGCTTTGATTTACAGGACGCAGGAACCGTACGATGATCTGGCAAGAGCCATCTGCTTCCTGCATGATCATGCGGCAGAATTTCAAATGGATCCGGACTATTATTCTTTATGGGGCGGATCGGCAGGCGCCAGGATGGCTGCGGTACTGGGAAACCGGGATTACCTCCTTCAGCTGACGGGAAGACCGGATATCTCTCAGGCTGCGGCAGTGATCATGCAATATACAGGTTACTCTTCGGCATCCTACAGTGACGCGCCGACCTATGCGTGCGTCGGCACCAGAGATGGGATTGCCGATTGGAGAGTCATGAAACATCGTCTGAGAATCCTGGATGAAATTGGGATACCGACGGAATTTCATGTATATAAAGGATTGAGGCATGGATTTGGACTTGGCACGAAAACAGTGGCAGAGGGGTGGATCAATGATGCACTCAGA
Organism: Candidatus Anaerostipes avistercoris; assembly: GCA_019119895.1. GTDB lineage: Bacteria > Bacillota > Clostridia > Lachnospirales > Lachnospiraceae > Anaerostipes > Anaerostipes avistercoris. The sequence continues at coordinate 31,085 of DWWD01000022.1, forward strand.
TTTTGGAAACAACAATTAAGTTAAGCGTAATGCAGAAAGGAAAAGTGATGCAGATGAAACTGAAAAAATTGATGATGATGATTCTCTGCGGCGTTATGGTGGGAATGCTGGCAGGATGCAGTTCGAGCGGCGGAAGCAGTACCACAGAAGAGAATACAACGGAAAGCACAACAGAAAGCACCACAGCGGCAGACAGTTCTTCTGAGGATGCACAGAATACAGAAGGAAGCGGCGGAAAAACACTGGTTGTTTATTATTCCGCAACAGGAAATACAGAGCGTGTGGCAAAAGTCATAGCAGACGCCACGGACGCAGATATTTTTGAACTGCAGCCGACGGATCCATATACAGATGATGATCTGGACTGGACCAATGATAACAGCCGTGTGTCTCAGGAATATGCAAATGAAGACCAGAGAGACGTAGAATTAGAGTCAACAACGGTCGATAACTGGGATTCTTATGATACGGTCTTTATCGGTTATCCAATCTGGTGGGGAATCGCAGCATGGCCGGTCAATGGATTTGCAGAGAATAATGATTTCACAGGAAAAACCGTGATTCCGTTCTGTACCGCTGCATCTTCAGGAATCGGAGAAAGCGGAGACCTGCTGGAAGAAATGGCAGGAACCGGAAACTGGCAGGAAGGAGAACGATTCGGTTCAGGATCTTCTGATGCGGATATCCAGGAATGGGTTGACGGACTGAATTTATAAAATAAAAACTACTTTGATAGAGGCAAACTATCTGTTGTAAATGAATCCGGTTCGAAGTATAATGATTTCAGGCAGAGAGGCCGAAAGGCTTTCTTTGCCTTTCTTTATTTCATAGAAAAATCCTGCAGAAACAGGATTTTTTCTGTAAAATCGGGAGATTATAACAACAGAAGAGGAGTGCAGATATGAATGTTTTTGAAATACTTGGCCCGGTTATGGTCGGGCCGTCCAGTTCACATACGGCCGGAGCCGTGCGGATCGGGCTGATGACCAGAAAGCTGCTGGCACAGCGGCCTGTTGAAGCTGTCATTGGCATGTATGGTTCTTTTGCGGCAACAGGACGGGGGCATGGAACAGACAGAGCACTGGTCGCCGGACTGCTGGGAATGTGGAAGAATACGTAAAAGAAGGAAAGGCGCTCTGCGGGCCGCTTGTCGGCAAAGTCATTGCCGGAGCGCTGCAAATGGGAGAATCAAATGCCTGTATGAAAAGAATCGTGGCAGCTCCTACGGCAGGTGCCTGCGGAGTGCTGCCGGCAGTTCTTGTGCCGTATGAGCAGGAACAAAAGATACCGGAACAAAAGATCCTGGAAGCTTTATACACGGCATCGGGCATCGGGCAGGTGATTGCGCTGCGGGCAAGTATTGCAGGGGCTTCCGGCGGCTGTCAGGCAGAGATCGGAACTGCCAGCGCCATGGCGGCAGGAGCTGTGATTCATCTTCAGGAAGGAACCGGTGAACAGATCATACATGGAGCCGCCATGTCACTGAAAAACCTGCTTGGTCTTGTCTGCGATCCGGTTGCCGGCTTGGTGGAAATTCCCTGCGTAAAACGAAATGTGGCGGGAGCTGTCATTGCCTTATCGTCAGCTGACATGGCTCTGGCAGGAATCAAAAGCCGGATTTCGCCGGATCAGGTCATTGACGCCATGAAAGAAGTCGGCGATCTGATGGACGTCAGATTAAAAGAAACCGGCCGCGGAGGACTGGCGGGAACGCGGGAAGGACAGGAAATGGCAGAGACTCTGACTTGACAAACTATCAATGGAGTGTAAGGGAGGTGAAACAAATGGAGACTGGTACATTATTGAGGAAAATTCATATGGACTGTCCTTTGTGTGGAAAAACACATGAAGTTGAAGAAAGAAAACGTGTTACATCAATTGTGTTAAAGGGTGAAGAAGTAACTTATGAAGAAAGGTTTTATTTTTGCGCCAATGCAAAAGAAGATGAAAATGAGTTTGAAACAGGATCGATGACCAACGAAAACCTTTTAAATGCGAGAAATAAGAAGTTTTTAAAGATATCTTAATTCAATCTATGATTTTTTAGTTTGTCAAAATTATGATGCTGAACAGAAAAATAGTTTTGCTCTTGACCGGTTGTTGCCATCGGTTGCTATAATATTGAAAAATTCAATGGAAAGGAAGAATAGGATGAATAAGAAACTGATTATATATTATTCAATGGATGGCAACACAAAGATAATCGCAGACATGATACAAAAAGAAACCGGCGCAGACAGCGTTATGCTTCGTCCGGCTGTTCCATATACAGGAACCGACGAAGAGATTGTAAGTCAGGGAAAGGATGAAACAAACCGGGGATTTATGCCGGAGCTGGAAGAGATTCCGGTAAATATCGACGATTATGACACGATCATGATTGGAACTCCTACATGGTGGTACACAATGGCTCCAGTCATCTTATCATTTATTGCCCATCATGATCTGTCAGGGAAAACAGTCATTCCATTTCAGACACATGCCGGATGGCCAGGACATGCATTAGAGGATATAAAGGAAGCAACAAAGGGAGCGGAAGTGAAAAACGGGATGAAAATTCAATTCAGCGCACAGGAATTTGGAAAGCTGGTGACCCCGGAAAAAGAAGTAGAAAAATGGATGAAACATTATAAGAAGAAAGAGATATCGGTTGAGACAGCCGGTATCTTTTTATTTATGTTTTAAAAGCATGATGAAAGATAAAAACTGGGTATTGGAAATCTTTATGACGCTGTGTCAAAATAATAGTAGAAGAATGAAAACAGGATGAAAGAAAATGGAGGCGCTATAATGAAGATTATTGTTTTACAGGGAAGTCCCAATAAAAACGGATCCACTCATATTTTAACAGAGGCATTTACAAAGGGAGCCGAAGAAGCAGGACATCAGGTTCAGCGATTTGACCTGACAGATTATAAAGTCAATCCATGTACCGGATGTGTGGCGTGCGGCTATGAAGGACCGTGTGTGCAGAAAGACGATAATCAGAAAATCCGGAAAGCAGTTCTGGGCGCGGATATGATTGTGTTTGCAACTCCGCTCTATTATTATGGAATGTCAGCGCAGCTTAAGATTGTCATTGACCGTTTCTGCGCTTATAACAGCAGCATTACACGGAAACATATGAAGTCAGCCCTGCTGACTGTCGCATGGAACAGCGATGACTGGACGTTTGACGCACTGGAAAGCCATTACAAGACGCTGGTGAGATATCTGGATTTCGAAGACCAGGGAATGGTTCTGGGAAGAGGCTGCGGAAGCCCTTCCATGACGAGAAACAGCGGTTATCCGGAAAAAGCCTATGAACTGGGCAGACAGTTATAGAAAAGAAGGTGTTGGAATGAAAGAGATCATATTAGGCAGGGAAAATCCTCTGACCGTTGGTTCTGTCGGATTAGGCTGTATGGGAATGGTGTCAGAGTATCCGCCGATTCCGGAAAAGAAGGATATGATACGTTTTGCGAGAGAGGCAGCGGAATGTGGAGAGACGTTTTTTGATACGGCAGAAGTATACGGACCTTATACAGGGGAAGAGATTCTGGGAGAGGCCCTTCATGATATTAGAAACCATGTTGTTATTGCAACAAAATTTGGTTTTCGCATACAAAATGGAAAATCTGTCGGCCTGGACAGCCGGCCGGAAACCATAAGAAAGGCAGTGGAAGGATCCCTTCGCCGTCTGAAAACGGACCATATCGATCTGCTTTATCAGCACCGGGCGGATCCGGATGTACCGGTGGAAGAAGTCGCCGGAACAGTTGCGGAGCTGGTGAAAGAAGGAAAAGTGCTTCACTGGGGAATGAGTGAAGTATCTGTTTCTACGATTCGGAAAGCACATCAGATTCTTCCGCTGACGGCAGTACAGAATGAATATTCTGTGTGGTACCGGGCCGCGGAGGAAAAATATTTTCCGGTGCTGGAGGAACTGGGAGTCGGGCTGGTATTTTTCTGCCCTCTTGGAAGAGGATATCTGACAGGTGCCCTGCGGCCGGACACAAAATTTGATCCAAACGATGTGCGTGCGCGAATGCCGCGGTTTTCCGATCAGAAGGTAATGGAAGAAAACATGAAAGTAGTGGAATTTGTCCAAAAACACGCAAAAGAAAAAGGCTGTACGCCGGCGCAGTTTGCCATGGCATGGATTATGACGCAGAAACCGTGGATTGTGCCGATTCCGGGAACTACGAAAATAGACCGCCTGAAAGAAAATCTGGAAGCAGGCAGCATCACCATAACAGAAGAGGAACTGCAGAAAATGAATCAGGAATTGGGGAAAATTAAAATAACCGGCGCCAGATATAACGCGCAGCAGGAAAGTCTGGTAGAAAAGGAGTGATCAACATGGAGACCATTTGTTTAAATAATAATGTAGATATGCCGCAGCTGGGATTCGGTGTTTTTCAGATCACCGATGAAGAGGTGTGCAGACAGAGTGTTTTAAATGCGCTTAAGACCGGATACCGGCTGATTGATACCGCAGCATGTTATGGAAATGAAAGAGCAGTGGGCGCTGCAGTCAGAGACAGCGGAATCGCAAGGGAAGAAATATTTCTTACTTCCAAAGTATGGATCCAGGATGCAGGTTATGAGAAAACGAAAAAATCGTTTGAGAAGACTCTGGAAAATCTGGGAACAGATTATCTGGATCTTTATCTGATCCATATGCCATACGGTGATTATTACGGAAGCTGGAAGGCCATGGAAGAATTATATAAAGAAGGAAAAATCAGAGCCATTGGAGTCTGCAATTTTGAGGCAGACCGGCTGACGGATCTCATTTTAAACAATGAAGTGACGCCGGCAGTCAATCAGATGGAAATGCATCCGTTCTGTCAGCAGAAAAACCTGAGAGACGTCATGGAACAGTATCAGATAAAAATGATGGCGTGGGCGCCGTTTGCCGAGGGAATGAATGGGATTTTTACAAATGAACTGCTGAAAAGCATCGGCGAAAAATATGGAAAGAGTCCGGCGCAGGTTATCTTAAGGTGGATGAGACAGAATGGAATTATAGCCATTCCGAAATCCGTCCATGAAGAAAGAATCAGAGAAAACTATGCTATTGATGATTTTGTATTATCTCCGGAAGATATGATACAGATTTCCCAGATGGATACAGGCAGAAGTCACATTCTGGAAATCAGAAATCTGGCAGAGGTATACCGGCTAAGCCATGGAAATGGATCTTTCTTCAAGGGAATCTATCAAAAATCTGATTGCAAAAGCACAGGAATATGGTGATATTACGATGCTTGTTAATGCGGCGGGGGTATCTCCAAGTCAGGCTCCGATTGAAGCTATCTTAAAAGTTGATTTATATGGAACAGCTGTTCTTCTGGAGGAAGTCGGAAAAGTCATCAAAGAAGGCGGCGTGGGAGTTACGATTTCCAGCCAGTCCGGACATAGAATGCCGGCGCTTACCCCGGAAGAAGACGAGCAGCTTGCATGTACTCCAACAGAAGAATTATTAAATCTGGAAATTCTCCAGCCGGAAAATATCAAAGATACACTGCATGCTTATCAGATGGCAAAACGCTGCAATGAAAAACGAGTGATGGCAGAGTCTGTGAAATGGGGAGAAAAGGGAGCCCGTGTTAATTCTATCTCTCCGGGAATCATTGTGACGCCGCTGGCAATCGATGAGTTCAATGGTCCGCGTGGTGATTTCTATAAAAATATGTTTGCAAAATGCCCTGCCGGACGTCCGGGAACCGCAGATGAAGTTGCCAATGTGGCAGAACTGCTGATGAGCGATAAAGGGGCCTTCATTACCGGTTCAGATTTCCTGATCGATGGCGGTGCAACAGCATCTTATTTCTATGGACCGCTGAAACCAGAGGAATCAAATGTCAGATAAAGATAAAATCAGAAACCGTTATATACAAATGTACCAGACAAAGGAAGAATTTATTCAGGCAGTTCAGAATGGAACGCTTAACTATGACTCTGTCCGCCATCGATCCATTGATGTCCGCCTTCATGAGAATGAGGCAGAACTGACCGGGAAGAGCCTGGTCCATGCATCGGTATTTGGAGGCAGATGGAATACATGGCGCCTGCAGATTAACTGTTCCCTGAAAAAAGAAAATAATATCTGGATGATCACAAGCGCAAAAGCTTCAACGTTTTGATATATCCTGATATACAACAAAACAGGCATTTCCATGCTGTCTGCGAAAGGCAGAAGCAGCAGAGGGAATGCCTGTTTTGCAGTTCAAATGTATAAAAAGAATTTGGGAACAGAGCAGAAAATTACGATCTTCTGTATCGGAAGACAGTATTCTTTTACGGGAAAATTCCCTTGATCTGTTCGGTATAAACGAGTTTTCGAAGAGCCACGATATATGCGGCCATACGGAAAGAACAGTGACATTCTTCGGTTACATCCAGAATGCTCTGAAAAGATCTGCTCATAAGTTTTTCCAGCATTTTATTAACCTGATCACGGTCCCAGGTCAGTTCCTGTATATTTTGAACCCACTCGAAGTAAGAAACAATGACGCCGCCGCTGTTGGCAAAAATATCAGGAATCAGTATAATGCCTCTTTTTTCCAATATAGCGTCTGCTTCTTCTGTAGTTGGACCGTTGGCGGCTTCTACAATATAAGAGCAGCGGAGCTGATCTGCGTTTTGTTCTGTGATCTGATTTTCCATGGCAGCCGGGACAAGAACATCGCATGGACAGGTCAGAACTTCTTCGTTGGAAATATGCCGGATGCCCGGTGCGTCATAGTCCTTTAAAAGTGCATTTTCTTTTTCCAGAAAAACAGAAATGGTATCAATATCAAGACCATCCTCACAAAAAAGACCTCCGGAAATATCACTGATGGCAACGACTTTCACCCCTCTGTGGTAAAATACACGGGCAGCGTTTGCCCCTACATTTCCCATTCCCTGAATTGCAGCGGTAGTTCCTGCAAGCTGTTTTCCTTCTCTGGCGAGAAGAAGTTTGGTGCTGATCACAACACCGCGGCCGGTAGCGGAATTCCTTCCTCTGGAACCGGCAAGTTCCACTGGTTTTCCGGTTACAACGCCCGGACACGGATGGCCTTTAAGCTGACTGTAGGTGTCCAGAACCCAGGCCATGGTCTGGGGATTGGTATTTATGTCCGGCGCAGGAATATCAGTATCGGAACCGATGATCGGGGCAATGGCAAAGGTATAGCGGCGGGTAAGGCTTCTGAGCTCTCTTTTGGAAAGGGTGTGAGGATCTACCTTGATGCCGCCTTTAGCGCCGCCGTATGGAATATCCGCAACGGCGCATTTCAGCGTCATCCATGTGGCCAGTGCTTTTACTTCATTTAAATTACAATCCTGGTGATAGCGGATTCCTCCTTTAAAAGGACCGCGGATGTTGGAATGCTGCACCCTGTATCCCTCAAAAACTTTTACGCTTCCATCATCCATCTCCACGGGAAGATAGACTTTGGTCTCGCGCTGAGGATTTTTTAATATTTCGAACATGGACTGGTCAATATGGCCGATTTCCATTGCTTTTGTCATAGTGTCAATTACATTTGTGTACGGGTCATAAGTGTGTGACATGTTTGTTCTCCTTGGTTGTAGATTCATTGGTGCGCATCAACTATAGAAATCGTAAAACTTTTGCAGAAAGAAAGTCAAGAAAAGCAAAAAATAACAAAAAATAATCAGGGATTTGAAAAAAATACTTAAAAACAAAAGGCAAAAGAGGATCTTTTCATAAAAAAATGAACCGGCATTGACAATTAGAAAACAGACTGTTATCCTGAAAATGTAAAATAATTACAGAATGTGAGAGGTACAATGGCGTATCCACCAAAGTGGTGGAACGCCTTTTTCTTTTGCTGGGCAAAAGGAGATCCGGTATTTTAAATAAACCAGGATAGAAGGAGAAGTGACATACGATGAAAAAAGACATTTTGGACAAAATCGATCAGACAATACTGAAAATCCTGCAGGAAAACGCAAAAACACCTTTAAAAGAAATTGCAAATCAGGTCTATTTGTCCACACCGGCTGTATCCGCAAGAATTGAAAAGATGGAAAAAGAAGGAATTATCACAGGATATCAGGCGCAGATCAATCCGGAGGCACTGGGATACCATATAAAAGCATTTATCAATCTGGAAGTTGCACCGGAAGATAAAAAGGAATTCTATCCCTATGTAAAAGCGTGTCCGAATGTGATTGAGTGCAATTGTGTGACCGGCGATTATTCCATGATCCTGGAAGTGTTATTCAGAAGCACGGTAGAACTGGATCAGTTTATCGGAGAACTGCAGAGATTTGGAAGAACAAAAACCCTGATCGTATTCTCCACATCAGTGGAACACAGAGGAATTCATGTGCTTTGAATTGTTTATGCTTGATTCTGACAATGTAATAAGATACGATAATTTAAAAACAAGAGATATTAACCATAAATAAATATATTGCAGCAGGAGGCAGAATGAAATGGCACTGGAAGCAGAAATTAAAATTCCTGTGAATGATCTGGAAACAGTGATAAAACGGCTGAAACAGGAAGGATTTCAGGAAACAGAGGTTTGTCGGGAAGAAGATACGTACTTTAATAGTCCATATTATGATATGAAGGAAAAGGACAAGGCTCTGAGAATTCGCAGAAGCCGGAATATGCAGACAGGTGAAGAATGGGCTCAGCTGAACTGCAAAGGAGCAAAATTAGATCAGATCTCCATGGCAAGAAAAGAACTGGAAACAGAGATCCGGGAGCCGGAAATCATAGAAGGAATCTTAAAAGAACTGGGATTTGAACCGCTGAGCATTCAGGTCATCAAAACAAGGCGTACACTCTCTAATGGGGAGATCACGGCAGCTGCAGACCGGGTGGAAGGACTGGGAGAATTTCTGGAACTGGAGATCATAGCAGAAAGAGAGAGTCAGAGGGAAGAATGTCTGGAAAAAATTAGCCGGGTTCTGCGGGCGATCGGATATAAAATGGAGCAGACCGTCAGGACATCTTATCTGTCCATGCTGTTTGGAAAGAGGGGCTGATATGCTGGAAGATGCGGTAATACCTGTTGTGAAGAAAAAGCAGGTGAATTCTTATGAAACAAAATATTATGTTGGAGGAATTTCCGGGGATGCGGTAATGGACTGCATGATTGTGTATCCGGGGATCCAGGTCATCCATAACCGGTTTCACAGTTTTGATACGCCATCGAACAGTACCGGAGAAAAACGGCATATTGAAATCAATCACTGTCTGCGCGGAAAATATGAGGGCATGCTGGATAAGAAATATTATGCGTATTTATCTCCCGGTGAATTATCAGTCAGTAAATGGTCGATGGACAGGGGGGATGAATCTTTTCCTCTTGGATATTATGAAGGAATGGAAATTCTGATTGATCTGGAGCGGGCGGTGGAGAATCCTGTTCTTTCTTATTTCCATATTGACCTGGAGGAACTGGAGCAAAGGCTGTTAAGCAGTCATAATCTTGTCTTGTTTGGAGCCACTGATCAGATTCAGCATATCTTTTTGGAAATGTATGAAGTAGAAGAAAATATCAAATTGGATTATTTGAAGATCAAAGTACTGGAGCTTCTGCTGTTTTTATCCAATACGGATTTTAAAATTCCTCAGAGAAGCAGAAGTTATTATCCGAGAAAGCAGATTGAGCTGATAAAGGAAATGAAGAAGTATATGGCGGAACATTTATCGGAGCATCATGACATCCGGAAACTGGCAGAAGCCTATCATATCAATGTTCACACTCTTCGAAAGACATTCAAAGATATTTATGGGGTTGCCATATATCGATGGCTGAAAGAGTACCGGATGGAATGCAGCGCAAAACTTCTTCTGGAAACCGGACAGAGTATTCTGGAAATAGCAAATCAGGTGGGATATTCCAATCCGAGCAAATATACGGAAGCATTTGTAAAATCTTTTGGCATAACACCTCAGAAGTATCGGAAGTCCCATATTAAAATGGATGGATTTCAATAAAATGGAGTAGAAAAAAGCAGCGGAGAGAGATACACTTCTACCATAAAGTTAGTAAAAGCTAACTAAAAAAGGAGGAGATATTTCAATGTCAGTATTAAGATCACTGTTTGCATATGCAGGCAGACATAAGTATCTGACGATGCTCTCACTGCTTTTTTCTTTTATCAGTGCGGTATTTCTGCTGATGCCGTTTCTGTGGATTTGGAAAGTAGTGGAAGAAATTTTAAAAGTGTATCCTGATTTTGGGCAGGCGGCAGACGCGGCAAAATATGGCTGGTACGCACTGATAAGCGCGGCAGCAGGAATCCTTATTTATGTAGCATCGCTGCTGTGTTCTCATCTTGCGGCATTTCGGATTGCGGCAAATATGAGAAAAACGGCCATGCACCATGTGGTTACACTGCCGCTGGGATACTTTTCAAAAGAAGGAAGCGGAAAACTGCGTAAGATCATCGATGAATCCGCCGCTTCCACTGAGACATATCTGGCGCATCAGCTGCCGGACAGTGTCCAGCTTATGACGACAGTGATTGGAGTCCTGATCTGTCTGTTTGTCTTTAACTGGAGATTCGGTGCAGCAGTTCTGATCGCTCTTATTTTTGCTTTCCTAAATATGATGAAGATGGTTGGAAAGGGACTGCAGGAATCTATGAAAGCTTATATGGATGCCCTGGAGGGAATGAGCAATGAAGCGGTGGAATACATCCGGGGGATTCCTGTAGTAAAAACATTTCAGCAGACAGTGTATTCTTTTGAGCGATTTTATAAGTCGATTAAAAATTATGAGAAATTTGCTCTTGGGTATACCAACCAGATGAGGATGCCGATGACGCTGTTTACAACATTGATCAACAGCGTATTTGTCTTTTTGATTGGAACCATGGCCCTGCTTATAGCTTATGGATTCGACGCAGGAGCGCTGATGCCGGATTTTATGTTTTATGTGATCTTTACCCCGATCGTAGCGGTTACTGCCAATAAAATGATGTTTGCCAGTGAAAATAACATGCTGGCAAAAGACGCGGTGCAGAGAATGGAAGGGATTACAAAAGAAAAAGCATTTCAGTATCCGGAAAAGGGCCGGAAGATAAAGAATCACGATATTGTATTTGATCACGTGTCCTTTACCTATCCGGGAAGCGAAGCGGAAGTGCTTCACGATATCAGCCTGGAGATAAAAGAGAATACCACGGTGGCATTTGTAGGAAAGAGTGGAGGCGGCAAATCGACGCTGGTCTCTCTGATCCCAAGATTTTATGACGTGACAGAAGGAGCTGTTTTGATTGGCGGTGTGAATGTAAAAAATATGACAGAAGAAGAACTGATGGATCAGGTTTCTTTCGTGTTCCAGGATAACCGGCTCCTGAAAAAAACGCTGAGAGAAAATATCAAAATGGGGCTGGAAGCAGATGATCCGGCTGTTCTGGAAGCTGCCAAAAAGGCGCAGTGCATGGAAATACTGGAGAAATTTCCGCAGGGACTGGATACAGAGATTGGAAGCAGCGGCGTTTACCTGTCCGGCGGAGAAACTCAGCGAATGACTCTTGCCAGAGCGATTCTTAAAAATGCGCCGATCCTGCTTCTTGACGAAGCAACGGCATATGCGGACAGCGACAATGAACTTCTGATGCAGAGAGCAATCCGGGAACTGTCCCAAAATAAAACAACGATCATGATTGCACACCGTTTGTCCACCATTGTAAATGCGGATTGTATTTATGTGATCGATGACGGCAGGATCCTGGAAGCAGGTTCCCATAAGGAATTGTTAAAGAAAAATGGAGAATATGCTCGGATGTGGCGTCAATACAGCCAGTCCGTTGAGTGGAAAGCAGGTGAGACAGCATGATAGAGAAAATTCAAAGAAGATTTGCGCTGACACGGCCCGGCGCGGTGAACCTTGTAAAAGCGTGTGTGTCCTGTACCATATCATACCTTGTCATAGCCATGTCCATAGGTATTTTGTATTTCTTTACCTGTGATCTGATCGGAATATTCCGGACCGGCACCGGAATGCCGGAATATGGAATCTATGCGGTACAATGTGCGGTTGTAGTGATTCTGATTTTTGCGGCGCATTATGTACAGTATAATATGACATTTTTTAATACTTATACAGAGAGTGCAAGACTGAGGATCAGTGTAGCAGAGCGGCTTAGGAAGTTCCCGCTTCGATTCTTTTCCAGAAGAGATCTGTCTGATCTGACAACAACGATTTTATCGGATGTCACAGGAATGGAGCAGGCATTGTCACATTTTATTCCGGAATTTGCCGGCTCGGTCATTTCAACTGCGCTGCTTTCCATTGGAATGTTTTTCTTTGATGTGAAAATGGCGGCAGCAGCCGTATGGTGTGTGCCGGTATCTTTTCTGCTGGTATTTCTGGCGAAGAAAAAATTAAGCCAGGCAGGGAAGAAAGACCGGAAGATCCAGCTGGTAAGAACAGAAAAAATTCAGGAAGGACTGGAGTCTGTAAAAGATCTGAAGGCCGGCCGGTATATGGAATCTTATATAAAAGAAGTGGATGACGCCATTGACCGGTGTGAAAAAAGTCAGATTGTAACGGAACTGACCAATGCCTTGTTTGTTGTAAGCTCTCAGCTGATATTGAAACTTGGAATTGCGACCGTAGTGATTTTTGGAGTGAAATATCTGATCAGCGGAGAGATTTCTCTGGAAATTTTTATGCTGTTTTTAATTGTAGCTTCCAGGCTTTATGATCCGTTAAATGCGACGCTTCAGAATCTGGCTGCGATCATAAGCTGTGATCCGAAGATTGACCGTCTGAATGAAATCAATGAATACCCGCTCCAGGAAGGAAAAGACCGTATGGAACCGGACGGATATGATATCCAATTTGAAAATGTAACATTTTCTTATGAAAAAGGAAAGCCGGTCCTTAAAAATGTCAGTTTTACGGCGAAACAGAATGAAATCACCGCATTGATCGGCGGCAGCGGAGGCGGAAAGACAACCTGCGCGTCTCTTGCGGCCAGGTTTTATGAGCCGGATGCCGGAAGGATCACAGTTGGAGGAGTTGATATTTCCACGGTGGATCCGGAAGTGCTTTTATCTGATTTTTCCATTGTATTTCAGGATGTGGTTTTATTTAATGCAAGTATTATGGAAAATATCCGAATCGGGAAAAAGGACGCCACAGACGAAGAGGTTATGAGAGCCGCCCAAATGGCCTTTTGTGATGAATTTGTCCGGGAAATGCCCGATGGATATCAGACCGTCATAGGAGAAAACGGATCCAGACTGTCCGGAGGACAGCGGCAGAGGATCTCTATTGCCAGAGCCATGTTAAAAGATGCGCCGATGATTCTGCTGGATGAAGCCAGCGCTTCATTAGATGTGGAAAGTGAGACCTATGTTCAGCAGGCATTATCGAAGTTGATCGAAGGCAAAACGGTTATTATGATCGCTCATCGCATGCGTACTGTGGCAAAAGCCTCCCATCTGATTGTTTTGGAAGACGGGCAGATTGCGGAGGAAGGCACGCCGGAAGAACTGCTGAAACAGGATGGTATTTATAAACGGATGACGGATCTGCAGCACGCAGCCGGACAGTGGAAGATATAGCGGAAGAATAAATGAGAAAAATAGCCGGCAGCATGTCTTGATTTTCTCTCGCGGGTCTGGTACATTCAAGATAGTTAGCGATGACTAACTATCATGTGAATAAATCGTGGAACTCCTTCTGCCTGACTTTACCCCAGCGCAGAAGGCAGTGCCATGGGAAAGGACAGGAAATGATGAAATTAGAGATTGAAAAAGTGATTGGAAGAGAGATAGTGGATTCCAGAGGAAATCCAACGGTTGAGGCAGAGGTATATCTGGCAGATGGTACGGTTGGACGCGGTGCGGCGCCGAGCGGTGCTTCTACAGGAGAGTTTGAGGCGCTTGAATTAAGAGATCAGGATGCGGGGCGTTATGGCGGAAAAGGCGTACAGAAAGCCGTGACAAACATTAATACAACCATCGCTGAAGTATTAAAAGGCATGGATGCGTCAGATATTTATGCCATCGATCAGGCAATGATCCAGGCGGACGGAACCAAAGACAAATCCAATCTGGGCGCCAATGCGATTTTGGCGGTTTCCATCGCGTGTGTCCGGGCGGCAGCGGCTTCCTTCGGAATGTCTCTTTATAAATTTTTAGGCGGAGTCAACGCAAACCGGCTTCCTGTGCCGATGATGAATATTTTAAATGGAGGAGCACACGCGGCAAATACGGTGGATGTACAGGAATTTATGATTATGCCGGCGGGAGCGCCAAGTTTCAGCGAAGGACTGCGCTGGTGTACAGAAGTGTTTCATGCTTTAGCTTCTCTTCTGAAAGAAAAAAATCTTGCGACATCTGTTGGAGATGAAGGAGGCTTTGCACCTGATCTTGCCAGCGATGAAGAAGCGATCGAATATATTTTAGAGGCAGTAAAGAAAGCCGGATATGAGCCGGGCAAAGACTTTGTTCTTGCAATGGACGCGGCTTCCAGCGAGTGGAAGGGCGAGAAGACGGGAGAATATGTTCTTCCAAAATCCGGAAAGAAATTTACATCAAAAGAGCTGGTGGAGCACTGGAAACAGCTGTGTGAGAAATATCCGATCTATTCCATCGAAGACGGCCTGGATGAAGAAGACTGGGAAGGCTGGGTTATGATGACCGAAGAATTAGGCGGCAGAGTCCAGCTGGTAGGAGATGATCTGTTTGTAACCAATACCGAACGTCTGAAAAAAGGAATCGATATGGGATGCGGCAATTCTATCCTGATCAAACTGAATCAGATCGGTTCTGTTTCTGAAACTCTGGAAGCGATTAAAATGGCCCATAAAGCAGGTTATACGGCAGTTACATCCCATCGTTCCGGAGAGACAGAAGATACGACCATTGCGGACCTTGCGGTTGCATTAAATACATGCCAGATTAAGACAGGCGCTCCGAGCCGAAGCGAACGTGTGGCAAAATATAACCAGCTGATCCGTATTGAGGAAGAACTGGGAGAAGCAGCAGTTTATCCGGGAATGGCAGCATTCAATATTTCAAAATAGAGACTGAGAATAAGAGACGCAGAAAGGAGATGGATATGTCGTTTATCCAGAAAGAAATCAGTGATTTTACCGTTCAGGCATATGTGGACGGCGGCTTTAAAGAAGTGACCAAAGAAGATGTTTTAGGAAAATGGAGCGTATTTTTCTTCTATCCGGCAGATTTTACATTTGTGTGCCCGACAGAACTGGAAGATCTGGCAGATAAATATGAAGAATTCAAAAACATCAATTGTGAGATTTACAGTGTATCCTGTGATACGCACTATGTTCATAAAGCATGGCATGACGCTTCCAAAACCATCCAGAAGATTCAGTATCCGATGCTGGCGGATCCGACAGGAGCGCTTGCAAGAAGCTTTGATGTGATGATCGAAGAGGACGGAGTGGCAGAGAGAGCCAGCTTTATCGTGAATCCGGAAGGAAAGATCGTGGCGTATGAAGTGATTGCCGGAAATGTCGGAAGAAACGCGGACGAACTGTTCCGCCGGGTTCAGGCGTCACAGTTTGTTGCTCAGCACGGAGATGAGGTTTGCCCGGCAAAATGGAAACCGGGAGCAGAGACCTTAAAGCCAAGTCTCGATCTTGTAGGACTGATCTGATTTCAATTACATATTTACAGATGTTTCCCGCCTTTTCATGGAAGGCGGGAAATTTTATCAAAAAGGAGAAACATTATGGAAATAGAAAAGAATCTTTACGATGCGGTCATCGTCGGAGGCGGACCGGCAGGATTGTCAGCAGCGATTTATCTTGCCCGCGCAAAATATCGTGTGCTGGTTGTGGCTAAGGATGGAACTGGGGGACAGATTTCCATCACATCAGAAGTTGTTAATTATCCGGGAATTGAGAAGATCAGCGGGAAGGAACTGACCGCTTCCATGCGAAGACAGGCAGAAAATTTCGGCGCAGAATTTGTGACCGGGGAAGTTCTTCATATGGAACTTGAAAAAGAAATTAAGGAAATTAAAACAACCCGGGGAGATTACAAAGCCCTGGGAGTGGTCCTGGCAACCGGAGCCAATCCAAGGAAAATCGGATTCAAAGGGGAACGGGAGTTTCAGGGAAGAGGCGTCGCTTACTGTGCCACCTGCGACGGTGAATTTTTCACCGGAAAGAAAGTGTTTGTAATCGGAGGAGGATTTGCCGCGGTGGAAGAGGCCATTTTTCTGACAAGATATGCCAGAGAAGTAACGATTCTGGTGAGGGGTGATTCTTTCTCCTGCGCGAAATCAGTGTCGGATCGGCTGGAAAATTACGATAAGATTGAAGTGAAATTCCATACAGAGCTGGTGGAGGCCGATGGAGATCAGCTGGTGACCCGGGCAGAATTTTATAATAATCAGACGAAAGAAACATGGGAATATGAAGCCGGAGCCGATGGAAATTTTGGAATCTTTGTATTTGCGGGATATGTGCCGAACACCGAGTGGATCGGTCCGGAAGTGGAGAAAAATGAACAGGGATACCTGCTCACTGACAGCAATCAGAAAACAAATCTGGACGGCGTATATGCGGCAGGTGATGTATGCGTCAAACAATTAAGACAGGTGGTAACAGCAGTCTCCGATGGCGCTTCTGCGGCGACCGCACTGGAAAAAGCCGCGGCAGAACTGCATACAAAGCTGAATCTTCCGGATCTGGTGCAGGAAAAAACTGCTGAAACTGCAGTAGAAGATGAGACGCCGGGCCTGCAGGAAAACGGATTTTTCGATGCTTCCATTTATCGTCAGCTGGAGCCGGTTTTCCGGAAGTTTGAACAGAAAGTAAAGATCAGGGCATGGCTGGATGATCAGCCGCTCTCCGGAGAAATCCGGGGATTTCTGAGGGAACTGACGGGTATGACCGATCAGGTAACATGGGAAGAAATAAAAGGATCAGAAGGCAGAGCGCCGATGCTTCCGGCCATGGAATTATGCTATGAAAATGGGCAAAGCAGCGGCATTTGGTTTCACGGGGTTCCGGGAGGCCACGAATTTAATTCCTTTGTGGTAGCTCTTTATAATACGGCAGGACCGGGGCAGGAAATCAGTCCGGAACTGGAAGAAAGGATCCGAAAGATCGATCAGCCGGTCAATATAAAAGTATTGGTATCCTTATCCTGCACCATGTGCCCGGAACTGGTCATGGCATCACAGAAAGCAGCATCTGTTTCTGATAAAATAGAAGCGGAAATGTTCGATTTGATGCATTATTCGGAATTGAAGGAAAAATACCAGCTGATGAGCGTTCCGTGCATGATCATAAACGATAAGGACGTATACTTTGGAAAGAAAAATCTGGAAGAACTGATAGGAATACTGGAAGGGGAATAAAAGTTTATTAGAATCTGTATTAAGGGCAAAAGAATAACTTAAATAAAGCAGCAAATCGGGATTTTATGTCCTGGTCTGCTGTTTTCTTTAAAATGACGGAAAATATAGAAAGAAGTCTGAAAAAACAATGACCGGATTTGCAGACTATGATATGATGTAGAAAAAAGGAGAAGGGGTGGAGTTATGTCCGTTGCTGTAGAAATAAAACAGAATCAAGATGACAGTAAAAAATTGACATTAGAGGATATCATACGGATTTCAGGATTGTCTTATGGAATAGCGGATGCCAATTACCGGCTGATTGACAATGAAACCGGGGATTATACGCTGTTGTTTGAAACAGGACGGCTGGCCAGAGGCATTGAAGTTTCATTTGATCAGCAGAATATTCTGCTGAGACTCAGTCTGCCGACCAGCAGGAAAGAGATTCATTGTTTTTATGAAACGATTCGTAAAATATGTGATCGGAAGGAAACCAGACAATTTCTCCACGAGGAGGGATGGAAGGATTTGGATGATATTCCCGGTCTCATAGAAAATGATATCCGGGCAAGTACTGGTGCGCTGGAAGATCTGTGGGAGAAAGTAAAGGAAGATGAATATAAACATTTTCAGGTATTTGGTGTGTGTTTCCCCATTTCACTGGGAAAGAGAGAACTGGAAGAGATTGCGAACGATTTGAATCAATTTGCTGATTTTATGAATCGGCTGCAGTCGATGAATGTTTACTATTCTGCGCCTAAAGTTTATGATGTCCGCGGCAGGCTGACCGGTATTTATTTTACAGACGCTAATCTTCCAACGGTTTTTCCGACGGAACCATATATTGTCATGAACCAGGTGGAAGGAATCGAGGAATGGTATGTTATGTTGAAAGACCAGAGGACTATACCGTATCAGGATTTTATTGGATTCATCCGTGATATGGAATATTTTGACGCTGATCATATTCTGTTTGTGCTGACAGAAGAAGAGGTACAGATGCTGGCGGATCATTATGCAGTGGAGATTTAAAAATACGGAAGGTGAGCAATCATATGAATATAGGTTTTTGGTGCTGTATTGCTTTAGTGCCTGTTTTTTTCATTACAGCAATTTTATTTGCGGTTTTTAAAGGAAAATGTACGAAATATATTACTGGATTTAACAGTCTGCCTAAAAAAGAACAGCCTCTCTATGATCAGGAGGCAATGGCGAAAGATATGAGAAATTCTTATTTGCTGTACGCATTGATTATGCTGCTTGGAGCAGTTTTTTCTGTGATTCTCAGTCCATATTCAGCGGCGGCAGCTTATCTTATCTGGGGATATTTCTTTTTCCGGGAGGTTCATGTGGATCCGCACAAAGCGTTCGAAAAGTATCTGATAAAATAGGGATAGAAGCGCAGAGAAAGAAACTGGAAGCGGAAGGGCATACCATCATTCAAAAAGGACGTAAGAATATCAGATATTTTGTAAAAGACTATGAGAATGTTCTGTTTGACTGCAGGGAGATAGAAAATGAAGGGTAATGTTTCTGCGTTTTGTTGCGAGATCATCTGGGTCTCCAACATGCAGGCAGGCCTGCTGGGAATAAAAGGGAGGGATTATAATGAAAATACGTTTCATCGAACCGGGAAATCGTCCGTATAAACCTACGCCATTAAATTATTTTGTGTATGACAGATATATCAGAACACCGTCGGTCGGTCTGAATACTCTGGCAACCATCGTGAAAAAAGAGGAAGAAGATACTTTAATGTACAGTGAAGCCATTTCCAGAATTCCAAAGGATGATATATTGGACGCGGATGTTATATTTATAGGAATTTTCACTTTTGCTGCAGTCCGGGGTTACCAGATTGCCCGGTATCTGAAAAAAAGAAGCCGTGCAGTGATTGTAATGGGAGGCCTTCATGCTTCTATGAATTACAAGGAAGCGGTGCGCTATTGTGACTATGTGCTGATCGGAGAAGGAGATGAGACGATTCTTACATTTCTCAGGGCACTGAAGAATAAGAAACCGATGGACTTCCCGGGGATTGCATACCGGCGGAATGGAAAAAATGTGTATACAGGATACCCTTGTCCACCGAAGAATATTGAGACAATCCCTGATCGTAATCTGGTGTACCGGTACCAGAAAATGGCCGGGCACAGCACTATATGGCCGCAGGTGCATGCATCCAGAGGATGTCCGCATAATTGTGATTATTGCGCTTTAGTTCGTCATTTCGGTCATAAAGTCCGGACCAGGTCACCTGAGAATGTTGTGGAAGATATCCGCCGGTCTATTGAATTTTTTGATAAAAAACATTTTCGCCTGACCAAAGGCCTCTGGATTACCGATGACAATTTTTTTGCAGACAGGGAATGGGCAAAAGCGGTATTAAATGAAATCATTGACAGCAAAATCCGGTATCGGTTTAATGTTCAGGCCAGATATGAAGTGGGATTTGATGATGAAATGCTGGATCTGTTGAAAAAAGCCGGATTTTTCGAACTTGACATGGGGATTGAATTTCTGGACGATCAGTCTTTTCAGACCTATCACAAGAAAAGCACCAGGGACGAGATTATTAAATCCATTCGGAACATCCAGAGGCATGGTCTCAGTGTCAGAGGGCTTTTTATTCTGGGATCAGATGATCAGCGGAAGGGCGTAGGGGATCAGCTTGCAGAGTTTGTGATAGAAAATCACATCCAGGGTGTGCTGATTCAATCCATGTATTTTGTTCCGGGGACTCCTGTTTACAAAACTCACAGGAAGAGTCTTCTGCATACGAACTGGGCTCTTTACAATGGAAATGTTGTTCATCATCCGAAAAATATGACGGCATATGAACTGCAGCTGGAACATATCCGGGCAAGCAAAAAAATTTATTCCGTAAAACGGCTGATTCATGCATTGATTCATGAAGACTATATCCATAAAGTTTTGTTTTTGGGAGAATTTTTCTGGCATATGAGTGTGCGGTCGGATTTGAGAAAACAGCTTCCGTATCTGAAAGAAGCATCGCGAAAAAGACAGAAGAGGATTAGAACATGAAGGAGAAAACATTGAACGGATTTTTGTTACTGATTCCTTTCTTATTGATAAGGTTCCTGCTGCTTTCGATTTTAAATAAAGAAGCAGTTGGCAGAGCGGCCTATTTTGCGCCAATGCAGGGAAGGGAACGAACAGCATACTGGATCTATCAGATATCAAATGTCGGAATTTTTGCAGGCCCATTCTTTTTGAACGTTCCAATTGATTTTTCGATGCCATTTTATCTGGGGATATTTCTGTATTCTCTTGGCCTGTTTTTATGCGCTGCTGCCATGGTAAGTTTCTCTTCACCGGACCGTTCGGGATTCAGTAAAAACGGAATTTATCGATTTTCACGAAATCCAATGTATCTGGCATATTTCATCTGTTTCCTTGGAATGTGTCTTTTAACCCGATCTCTGATTCTGCTGGGGATTGTATTGATATTTCAGTTTTCCGCCCATTGGATTATTCTTGCGGAAGAGAGATGGTGTATAGAAAAGTTTGGAGAAGAGTATATCGAATATATGAAGCAGGTGCGACGCTATATATGATTGATTCATTTTTGCTGCAGAAAGTTTATCTTGAGATATTGAAGAGATGAAAAATGGAGATTAGGAAATATAAACAATCAGACTGCAGGATTTTAACAGACTTGTTTTATAATACAGTTCATACTGTTAATGCCAAAGATTATACAAAGGAGCAGCTTGACGTATGGGCAGATGGAAAAGCAGATTTAAAAAAATGGAACCGGTTACTCCAGGAACATTACAGTATAGTAGCTGTTGAAAATGAAACGATTGCAGGATTTGGTGATATAGATCTGACAGGTTACCTTGATCACTTATTTGTTCATGCAGATTATCAGGGAAAAGGGATTGCAACAGCTATTTGCGATCAATTGGAGCAGGCGGTTCAGGGAAATATTACCACTCACGCCTCTATTACAGCAAAAGCTTTTTTTGAAAAAAGAGGATATAGAGTTCTCAAAGAACAGCAGATAGAAAGACAGGGAATTTTCCTGACAAATTATGTTATGGTGAAAGAACGATAAGTGGAAAAGGGATTATAACATGAAAAATGAGATTTTATTACTTGATGAAAAATCGGTAAATGATTTTTGGCGTTTAAGAATAGAGTTGTTTCAAGAATTAGAGGAAGTCAGCAAAGATGCAGACTGCACCCAATTAGAATCAGCAACGAAACAATATTATGTATCACATATAAATAAAGATTTGATCAGCTGGGGAGTCTTTCAGGAAGGACAACTGGCCGCGACAGGATCTTTATGTCTGTTTACTCGAATTCCGTATAATGAAAATCTAAGTGGGTTGGAGGGATATATTTTAAATATATATACTTCTAAACAATTTAGAGGAAATGGTTTTGCAAATCAGATTTTAGATAATATGATTGAATACAGTTATAAAAATAATATCAAAAGATTATGGCTCAACAGTAGTGAACAGGGAAAACACTTATATACGAAAAAGGGATTCATCCAGAAAAATAATGAAATGGAGCTTTTTTTATAAGTGACTTTCAATGGAAATGTTTAGATATGTCCGTTTTGCAGGAGGGAAAATGTATCGTAATGTAAAGGAACATTTTGAATATTTTTGGTGTTTGTTTGACGGAAGTCATATGATTGGCACGGCGGCGCTGAAGAAATTAGATGAAAAACGATATGAATTAAAATCGCTGTATCTTCTGAAGAAATATCATAAAAGAGGAGAGGGAAATGAAGAAATTGTTTACTGTAATTCGACAGGGAAAACTGGACGAAGTGAAGCGGCTGATTGAAAAAAGCCTGAATTGGTTCATTGTGTTTCAGGACCGCAGCCAAAGAAAGATCATGGACAGTCGCCTCTTCAGGTTGCGCTGAAAACAGGAAAATATGAAATTGCCGATTATTTAATTGAGCATGGTGCAGACTATGCAGCCTGGGCGAGAAGAGGATGTTATGCACAACCGTATCCAGGACCCAGCAATAAGAGCATGTATCTGGACGATTTTGTGCCGGGAGAAGGAATAACTATTGATAAAAAGAAAGAAATGAGAGCGTTTATGCAGGAATACTTCAGAAACAGAAATTTGCATGTTGAATGAAAGGTTGACACTCCCGGGATAAAATCAGGAAAGCCCTGTTTTGGCGGATGCAACCCCTCGTTGCGCATCTGCAACCGTATTTTGGTGGCGTGTTGTCAGTAAAAGCTGTATGCTGACAGCGAAAGGAGGACATAAAAATGACTTTTGGAGAAAAAATACAGAAATTAAGAAAAGAAGCGGGATTGTCTCAGGAAGAACTTTCTTATCAGCTGGGAGTATCCAGGCAGGCAATCAGCAAATGGGAGCGCGACAAGGGATATCCTGAAACAGAAAAGATTGTTCGCATGAGCAGGATTTTTCATGTGACGCTGGATTATCTGCTGAATGAGGAACAGGAATCAGAACAGGCTCTAGAATCAGGAGAACAGGGTTTTTATGTAAGCAGGGAAACAGCAGATGGTTTTCTTCTGTATCAGAAACATAAATTTCTGAGAATAGCGATTGCAGCAGGTATATTGGTCGAAAGCCTTGCACTCTCATTTATGTCTTCAGATATTTCCATGCTTTTGTTTATGCTGCTGGTAATCGCTGGTATTGTTCTTTTGTTTTCTGTTAAGCTGGATGATAATCCCTATCGGAAACTCTGGAAGGAGCCGCTCTTATTTGATCAGGAAGTAAAAGCCGAATTGAATACAGCCTACGCTGAAAAGAAAAAGACCCTGCAGCTGTTTCATCTTACAGGGATAGCACTGATAGCATTAGGTTTTCTCTTTTTTCCACTGATTGTTCCGGCTGAGTTTGTCCTGCTGGACAACATCGCTTTGGCTGCGGGTATGCTTGCTGCAGGAATCGGAACATTTTTATGTATTTATATGTCCGGTCTGATACGGGCTTTTCGGCTTTTGGTTATGAATGAAAATGTTCAGCGGAAGAAAGGGTGAGGATATTATGAAAAAATCAATGATGATCATGCTGACAGCAGTGCTGGTGCTGCTTTGCGGCTGTCAGACGGGAGAGGGTGCGGATACTTCCGATTATAAGGATGATATGGCAAAGGCACAGGAAATCACAGTTGTTTCGGCCGATACGTCGGAGGTTCTTGAGACTATGACCGCTAAAGAAGATATCGAAGATTTTGTTCAGACACTGCGCCTGGACGAATGGGAATCAAAGGAGCTTCCGGAAGGAGCAGATCCGGTTGGTGAATTTGTATTCTCCCAGGAAGAAACCGTAAAAAACGGACAGACAGAAACGGATGGAAGATTATATGACATGGCAGCTGTCACTCTTTATGAGGATTCTTATATTCAGTTTGAGATAAGCGGTCTGGACATGACATTTAAAGTGAGTCAGAAAACTGCGGATGATTTAAATAGATATTTCAAATAAATTTGGAGGATGGATATGAATATTACGAATAAAAAGATAGATGAAGGGAAGCCGTTTGACTGGGGAAGGACCTCTCTGGATTATGCAAAGTATCGTGATATATATCCACAGCTTTTCTATGATAAGATTATCAGCCGCGGATTATGTATCACGGGACAGAAGGTTCTTGATCTGGGAACAGGCACGGGAGTGCTGCCAAGAAATTTGTATCGTTATGGTGCAAAATGGACAGCTGTGGATATTTCAGAAAATCAGATTGAACAGGCTGAAATTCTTTCAAAAGATATGGAAATTGATTATTATGCTGTTTCAGCAGAAAATATCTGTTTCCAAGATCAATATTTTGATGTTATTACGGCGTGCCAATGCTTTTGGTATTTTGATCATCAGCAGGTAATGCCTGAATTATTTCGTGTGTTGAAAGATGGAGGCAGCATACTTGTGCTGTATATGGCATGGCTGCCTTTTGAAGATAAAATTGCCGGAGCCAGTGAGAAACTTGTTTTGAAATATAATCCCAAATGGAGCGGAGCGGGAGAGAAAGTTCATCCGATTAACATACCTGCCTGCTACGGAGAGAGGTTCGAACTGGTTTATCATGATGAATACCGATTAAAAGTGCCGTTTACCCGTGAAAGCTGGAACGGAAGAATGAAGGCATGCCGAGGAATCGGTGCTTCGCTGACAGAAAAAGAAATAGCCATGTGGGAACAGGAACACAGAGAACTTCTTAACCGCATTGCTCCTGAAAAATTTGATATTTTACATTATGGAGCGCTTGCTGAGCTGAGAAAGGGATAGACAGTTCTTTTCTGTCTGATAACTTTTTACTAATTGTACCTCTGCCATATCCTCCGTTATAATAGACTTAAGAGGAAGGGGTGATGCGGTATGGAAAATGTACTTTTTTTTGTTGTGATGGAAGGGTGCAGCGCATTGTTTTTATACCTGGGATATTTGCTGTGGAAAAAAGAAAAAATTAATGTGATGCATGATTACCATTATACAAAGGTAAAAGAAAAAGATAAAAAAGCATACACAAGCGTTATGGGAAAAGCCATGATATTAATGGGAATCGGAATGACTATTTCAGGAGTGATCGGCGTGTTCACAGTTTCGGTTAAGAGTGGAATTCCGGCATGTGTTACGTTTGTTGCTGGACTATGCATTATGATATACGGACAAATAAAATATAACCATGGTATTTTTTAGAGAGGTTGGTTTATAAGATAAGTTGCTTAAAACCAATGGAAATATGAGATGGTAATATAAAGAAGATGAGTTTTGTTGATTGAAGTCTTTGCAAAATGCTGCGAAAATCCATTGCGAAAAAGAATCCGGACGAGTATGAAATTTGGGAAAAGACACTGATGGCAGCAGGCGATGAAGATCGTAACTGGACAGACAGAAAATATCTCAGGCCCATATTAGAGGCAATTCGATAAATTGTAAAGAATCCGGGCATCTTTGATGACGATACTTGGTAGAAGCAGTTCCTATCTGATTGTATGATAGAAAGGTATAAATGATAGGAGGAGAACGATGAATTTAGGAAACAGTTTATTTCATGCAAGAAAAAAATGCAGTCTTTCACAGGAAAAAGTCGCAGAGAAATTAGGTGTCAGCAGACAGACGGTTTCGAAATGGGAAACCGGGGTTTCACTTAGTTAAAGATACCACATCAATCCCACGCTGACTTTTGCTCAACCGATACAGCCGGAGGGCTGGATAACAAGAAAAGGCGGTATGCGCCCCTTGGAGGGGTAGCGTACCGCCTTTTCTTGTGGGGGTTTCCAAAGGGGGCAACGCCCCCATTTGGCACACGACTTTGCGAAGCAAAGTGTAGTGTGTTATACGCTCTGACTTGTGGACAAAGTGTCCCGAAGTTGTGGCCACACTCTCGGAAAAATAGCAGAACAGCGGGCAACCGTCAAGACTGAAATGAACGGGTTTACACCCGGCCTTGACCGCCGCCCGCCGTTCCGCTGAATGGATGGACAAGGCGACCAATCCCTCAAAGTGCTTGGCCGCACTCTTTCCAATTTTGAAGTGCTTCTTTTCTCGAAATTGAAATGGGAGGGAAGCCATTTTAGGGCTTTCCCGCCTTGATTACCCTTTAGCAAAGACGGGCGGGGCTGTCAACGGCGGCGCACTTGTGCGCCGTTCATCTTGACCGTTGACTGGCTCGGCTGGCTTTGCTATTTCACGAATAATAAAAGAATTACATCTTAATTTTTTTACAAACTACGCAGAGCCAGCCTTTTTTATTTTTGTGTATTTTTATGTCTGTAAAACCAGCGTTCTCTAAAGATTTTTTAACTTGTTCAGAATTGTATATTTTCATTCCTTGTATCATTTTAGTCCACTTTTCTTCTTTGGGATTTTCTCCATTTGACTCGTTGCAAATCATAAAAGTTCCAGTATTTTTTAAAACTCTATATACTTGCTTAAAAGCGCCACTAATATCAGGCCAAAAATATATTGTTTCAAATGCAGTAATCACATCAAAAGTTTCATTTTCAAACGGAAGTTCCATTACATTACCTTGTAAGATTTTGCAACGCTTATTTGATATTTCTGCTTTGTTGATTTTTTGAGATTTTTCCACACTGATTTCTGAGTAATCAATACCCGTCACTTTGCCGTGAGGACTTTTTTCTAACAGTTTTTTAACATTGGCACCACCGCCACACCCAATATCCAGACATATATTATTCTCAGCAATTTCTATATGTGTAAAGCCCCATTCAGCCATAGATGAATGTCCTGAATTCATCATATTAACCATAATTTTCCCGCCAATTCCTTTTGGCTTGCAAGTATTTTGAAAAAAAGACATACACAATGCTCCTTTCGGCGTTAGTTGTAGCTAATTTAGATTATATCTCACTTCCTTTTTGGCGGCAATATGAAAATTTCATTTTCGGTTTCTGCACTTTTTATGCTTACTTTCTTGTCTGCTCCATCATCTTCTTCGCCAGCTTTTGAAACAGGTCGGCGGCTTCCTCGTCCATCGGCGCAAGCTGTCCGATCTGTCCGGCAACCATCGCCGTTACATCGTCAATGGAAAGCGGTTTTTGTTTCTGCTCCGCCAGTGCGTCCCGCATGGCTTGGAACATAGCGGCGGTCACAGCTTCCCCCGGCTGTTCCCCGTTGTCAATATCTTTCTTAATAT
>DWWD01000023.1 GCA_019119895.1 Candidatus Anaerostipes avistercoris
CAGCGTTCATCCTGAGCCAGGATCAAACTCTCATGTTAAAATCGTTTGTCCCAAGTCAAGAAAGCACTAGCTTCTTATCCTTGTCCATTACTGTTCTATAAAGAACGTTCGTCGGTTTTTCTCAAAAAACCTTCCTGAAAAATTCATCGGAATTTTCAAGGTTGTCTTATTGTTCAGTTGTCAATGTCCATGTTGTTTTTTCACTGTTTCGTGCAACTATTTAACTATATCACACTCTTTTCAGTTTGTCAACAACTTTTTCAACTTTTTTTGGATGAAATATCCAACGGAGAAGGAGGGATTTGAACCCTCGCGCCGCTATTAACGACCTACTCACTTTCCAGGCGAGCCCCTTCAGCCACTTGGGTACTTCTCCAAGGGTTGATCTCATGTTGTTATTCATGATAACGGAGAGGGTGGGATTCGAACCCACGCGCCCTTGCGGACAAACGGTTTTCAAGACCGCCTCGTTATGACCACTTCGATACCTCTCCATAGGTATATTCTATTGTTTTTTGTGCCGTTCTCTCGACGACGCTTGTATATAATAACAAACCAGGATATACTTGTCAACAGCTTTTTTCATTTTTTTTAATTTTTTTATTTTTTTCTTTTCTGGTGCCTTTTAAACACCTGCATTTGCGCGTAAATCACCCTGTCATGAATACGGTGCAGAACGCGGAGAACCTTTCTCGCCTTCATCAGGCTTCCCGCTATTTTCACATCCTCCGGCGTCGTGATCTTAATATTATCATACCCACCTTCGATCAGCTTCACCGGCACTTTCCCATAAGTCTCTACAACCATTGCATCGTCTGTCGCATTAGTTGCCCCGCTTTCCATCAGCTTCTCATAAGAATCCATTGCCAGATTATACTCAAAACACTGCGGTGTCTGTACCTGCCAGAGTGTCTTTCTGTCAGGCGTATGAATCGCATAATTATTTTCATCTACTACTTTAATCGTATCTTTTGAAGGCATGCCGACAACACATGCCCTGTATTTCATAACATTCAGGATACAGTCTTTTATCATCTCATGATTGATCATTGGACGGGCTCCGTCATGGATCAGAACATAATCAGCCTGATTGACCGCTTTCAGTCCATGATATACAGAAGCATAGCGCTCATTTCCCCCTGCCACGATTCTCGTCACCTTATGAAATTGATACTTTTCTACAATATAGCGTCTGCAGTATTCAATTTCATCTTCCCCGGTCACAAGAATCACTTCATCCACCGGGCTGTGTTCAAATGCCTTCAGAGCATAGTACACCAGAGGACGTGATTTAATCAGCATATATTGTTTCGGAATGCCGCTCCCCATACGTTTTCCCTCTCCTGCCGCCAGGACAATTGCAACTATTTTCTTTCGCATCTTATACTCCTATCTGCTGCCGATCTTCAGTCCCGGCACAGCATTTAAATCCCATCCGCTTCTCGTTCCATTCATGTATTCATAATAACCACATACCCCGATCATCGCGGCATTATCCGTACAAAAAACAGGGGATGGATAATAAAAATCAAGCCCGGCCTCTTTACACCGGTCCATCATTTTTTCCCGGAATGCATGATTGGACGCAACGCCGCCCGCAATGGCAAGTTTCTGATAACCCAGTTCTCTGGCAGCCTCCACTCCATGCGCGCTCAGTACATCTACCACTGCCTCCTGAAAAGAAGCGGCTACATCTGCGGTATTTACTTCCTCACTTTTCATCTTACATTGATTCAGATAATTCAGCACAGCCGATTTCAGGCCGCTGAAGCTGAAGTCCATTTTGGAATCATTTACCTTTGCCCTCGGGAATGCGATTGCATCCTTATTTCCTTCTTTTGCAAGGGCTTCTATTTTAGGTCCTCCCGGATAGCCTAAACCGATTGCCCGTGCCACTTTATCAAAAGCCTCCCCGGCAGCATCATCTCTCGTGCATCCTATGACTTCATAAGTCGTATAATCCTTCACATCCACCAGATGGGTATGCCCCCCTGATACAACAAGACAGAGAAACGGCGGTTCTAACTCCGGATGTTCAATATAATTAGCGCAGATATGCCCTTCGATATGATGGACTCCAACCAGCGGCTTATTTTTCGCAAATGCAATGGCCTTTGCTTCCGCGACGCCGACCAGCAGGGCTCCAACCAGCCCCGGGCCATAAGTCACAGCCACCGCATCGATCGTATCCAGAGTCTCTCCGGCTTCCTTCAACGCTTCTTCTATTACAAAATTAATTTTTTCAATATGTTTCCTGGACGCAATTTCCGGCACAACTCCGCCGTATAATTTGTGCAGTTCAATCTGTGATGAAATAACATTGGATTTCACAATTCTTCCATTTTCCACCACAGAAGCTGCCGTCTCGTCACAGGAAGACTCTATTGCCAGTATTTTCACACACTCACTCATTGATACCTGTTACTCCTCCTGAAAATCTAATGTGATCGTCTTGCCGTCTTTTCCCGGAACCGCATTTGAAAAAATCTTGCGGACTTTTCCCATAAATTCCTCCGGGCGGACCAGTGACGGACTGTAATGGGTCAGCCACAATCTCTTAGCTTTTGCTTCTCTTGCAAGCCTTGCCGCTTCGTAAAATGTCATATGTTTATATTCTCTTGCCTTGGCCTCTTTCCCGTCTTCTCCATACATTCCTTCGCAGATAAAAAGATCTGCATCTGCCGCGTGCTCCACGATCGCAGGCACCGGTCTCGTGTCCGTACAATAGGTAAGACGGATTCCTTTCCTTTGCGGCCCGAGAATCATATCGCTGGTAAGCACTCTGCCATCCTCATCCTCCAGAGTTTCACCCTTTTGCAGCCGGTTCCAGTATTTCATCGGAATCTGATTTTCTTTTGCCTTCTGGGGATCAAATTTCCCTGCTCTCGGAATGACGATGCTGTATCCGTAGCAGATCACATTATGCCTCACCTGGAAGGCCTCAATTGTATAACCGTCCATCTCGATTCGGTGTTCTTTTTCTTTCAGTTCATAAAATTTAATCGGGAACGGCAGTTCAGGCGCAATGATTCTCAGGGAATTTACAACCTTTTCCACACCTCTCGGACCTATGATCAGCAGCGGCTCTGTTCTCTCCGCATTTCCAAGAGTCAGCAAAAGCCCCGGCAGACCGCTGATGTGATCCGCATGGAAATGTGTAAAACAGATGGCGTCCAGAGGCTTTACACTCCATCCCCTGGCTTTGATCCCAACCTGGGTTCCTTCCCCGCAGTCAATCAGCAGACTATGCCCCTGAAACCGGGTCATGCACGCAGTCAGCCTGCGGTACGGCAGAGGCATCATTCCCCCTGTCCCTAACAAACATACATCTAACATATATCACCTTTATGATAAAACTTCACTCTTTTCAGTTACCTTAGGAGGTATTTCAAATTGCTTCACAATACGGTCGTAGCAGCGTTCGCATATTTTAAATTCATGTATCTCCGTATCCTTATTTGAAAAATATCCCCATTCCTTCTTAATATCTATAAAATCTGACTTATCGTTGATTTTATTTCCACAAACATTACAAACCATAGTTTCCTCCTCCTTACCAGAATCATTATAAGACGAGGTTTCCTCTGATTCCACTGGTAAAGAATGGATTGGATCCGGATCATCCCAAAACATCAGAATCGCATCCTCCATGGGATCGCTGTAATATTTCGGACGTCTTCCATACTCCTCAAAACCTGATTTTTTATAAAAATTTCTCGCTATCTCATTGGACTCACGCACTTCCAGATAAATTGTCTCAACTCCCATTTTCCGATATCTTTCCCGAAACTCCTGCAGCAGCAGTGTACCGATTCCCATTTTCCGGATAAATGGCACGATCGCGATTCTCTGAAGCTCTCCCTGCTCCAAAATATGCTCAGCCATCACATAACCACTGATTTTGTTGCGGTCTCTCCACACATAAATATCACTGGTCTTTTTGTAATAAAAAGAATCTATGCTTTCCAGGCTCCATGGCTTGTGAAACGAAAGCCGCTCCAGCTCAGCAATCATTGGAAGATCTTCCGGAAGAGCTTTATGCACATGCCACTCTCTAGCGTTTGCCTTCGCTTTGTCCATGAATCCGCTCTTCCCTTTCTCTTTCTGCCTGAGATTTTCTTAAATATTCCGGCGCAAACGCATCTGCGCTCTGCCAGATTCCTTTCCTGTAATACACTTCCGCCAGCGCTCCCACTGCGCCGGCTCTCTGACGATTTGCATGGGCAGGCGCAAAGACAGCATCTGCTCCCATAGCTTCTTCTATTTCTTTCCGGTACACAGGCACTCCGTCACCTAAAAAGATAACCGGCTCCCCATACGCTTTTAACTGCTCCAATGTATCCTGAACGCTCTGGGCGCACTGTTCCTTCACCACTTCCATCTGATCTCCATGGAAACGGTAAAATCCTGTATACACCTGTTTTCTTCTCGCATCCATCATCGGACAGATCAGTGAACTGACCCCAAATAACTGATAAGCAAGGCCGTCCACTGTAGGAACTGGTATGACCGGCTTGTCCAGAGCCAGCCCCAGCCCTTTTGCCGTAGCGGCTCCGATTCTCAGTCCGGTAAAAGATCCCGGTCCCATTGCCACCGCGATCGCGTCGACATCTTCCATGTCAAAAGTCGTTCTCCGTATAATCTCATCGAGCATAGGCAGTAATGTCTGGGAATGCGTCAGCTTGTTTCCAGTTGTATATTCCGCAATCAGTCTTTCGTCTTCGAGCAGAGCCACAGAAGCCACCAGCCCGGAACTATCTAATACCAATAACTTCATCTATATCTCCTTTATCTCTATATCACGATAATCAAACCCTTTTTCCAGGTCTTTCCGAATCTCTATCCTCGTATAATGATCCGGCAGGATTTCCTTGATCAGATCCGCCCATTCAATCAGACACACACCCTCTCCGTAAACATAGTATTCATATCCAATCTCATCCATTTCCTCGATATCACCGATCCGATAGACATCAAAATGATAGAAAGGCAGTCTGCCTTCCTCGTATTCTCTCACGATTGTAAAGGTCGGGCTCTGCACGGTGTCATCGATTCCCAGTCCTTTTGCCAGTCCCTGTGTAAACACAGTCTTGCCCACACCCAGGTCTCCATAAAGGCAGAATACCTGTCCTGCCTGGGCCTCCTGTCCTATTTTCTCTCCCAGCCTGAATGTCTCTTCTGCACTATTGCTTTGAATGATCATTCCTGTCTCCTTTACTCCTCAGATTCGCTCTTTGTATCCTCCTGGACAGTTTCCTCACCAGACGCTTTCGCATATTTGGAAATTCCTGAATTTCCTTTTACCTGTCCTGCCGGATTCGCTTTCGCATTCTTCACATGCTCTTCCATATACTTTATCATCTCATCCTTCTGGCTTCCCATGTCGGCATCCGGAAATACAAAAGCCTGCTGCCGTCCGGTATACAAAATAAAGAGACCGAATCTGTGACGGGTCTTCACAACTCTGTTCCATTCAATTTTTGCCTTATCTTTTCCGACTTCAACAAAAATTCCGTCCTCTTCCAATGTATAATAAGACGGATGCTGATAGGCCGGATGGGTATCTGCCTGTTTTTTGGCTTTCTGATACAAAATGAGAGGGTTGATCACAACCAGTAAAAGCAGAATCAAGGCTCCTGTCAGCAGATAGGTCATATCCTGCTCCTGAGTGATTCCTCTGATGCACATAAACAGTCCTACGATGATCATAACGGCTGAAAAAATTCCGGATGTCCCGGAATAACTGTACATCATTGAAAATTTAAAAATATCTTTTGCTGTCAGCTGTGTTTTAAATTTCATCTTATTACTCCTTCTTCCTATTAATGAGATATTATAGCATAATCCTGGGTATAAAACCAACCTTTTTACAAATACTATGGATATAAAAATATGATGGAGGATCAATCATGAGAGCTACAGGTATAGTACGGAGAATCGATGATCTCGGCCGTATTGTCATTCCGAAAGAGATACGAAAAACAATGCATATCCGGGAAAGCGATCCTTTGGAAATCTTTACAGAACGAGACGGCGGCATTATTCTGAAAAAGTATTCTCCCATCGGGGAAATGAGCACTTCCGCACAGCAGTACGTGGATGCGATCGCCGCATCTCTCCCTCATACAGTCTGCGTCTGTGACCAGGATTCTGTCATTGCGGCAGCTGGTCCCAACGGGAAAAAACTTCTGGGAAAAATACTCCATTCACAGGCAGAAGATGCCCTGCATGACAGGAAACAGATGATTCTTGAGCGAAAAAATCCGGATTTCTTTCCTCTGGTTTCAGATTTCCCTGAAGAATTCGTGGAAATCGCATTGGCTACCATCATTGCGGAAGGAGATGCCATCGGACTGATGTGTATTCTTTCCAATGAAGGGCCTCTGACCGACCAGGATCTTTTAATGGCAAGAATCGGCGCCTGCTTTCTCGGAAAGCAAATGGAAGATTAAAGCATTATTATGTATACGCAAAAAGAAGTTCCGGACAGAATTCCCATAATATCATCTTTATGGGTTATTCTGTCCCGGAACTCCTTTTTTATCTGGATTCCGGATGGATTTCTTCTAAATATTTTTTCAGATACTGACCGGTATATGATTCTTTCACCTGGCAGATCTCTTCCGGCGTTCCCTGAGCCACCACGGTGCCTCCTCCGGATCCGCCTTCCGGTCCCATATCTATGATATAGTCCGCTGTCTTGATAACTTCCAGATTGTGCTCGATGACAATCACAGTATTGCCGCCTTCCGTCAATTTGCCAAGAATATCAACCAGTTTATGCACATCTGCGAAATGAAGTCCCGTGGTCGGTTCATCCAGAATATAAATCGTTTTTCCTGTGCTCCGCTTGCTCAATTCTGTGGCAAGTTTGATTCTCTGGGCCTCTCCTCCGGACAGCTCTGTTGACGGCTGTCCCAGACGGATATAGCCAAGACCGACATCCCTCAGAGTTTCTATTTTCCGCCGGATGGACGGAAGGTTCTCAAAAAAGGTGCACGCTTCATCCACCGTCATATTCAAAACATCGTAAATACTTTTTCCTTTATATTTCACTTCCAGAGTTTCTCTGTTATACCGTTTGCCGTGGCAGACTTCACACGGAACATAGACATCCGGCAGGAAATGCATCTCAATCTTGATGATTCCGTCTCCCGCGCAGGCCTCACATCGTCCGCCTTTCTTATTAAAACTAAAGCG
Source organism: Candidatus Anaerostipes avistercoris (assembly GCA_019119895.1). GTDB lineage: Bacteria > Bacillota > Clostridia > Lachnospirales > Lachnospiraceae > Anaerostipes > Anaerostipes avistercoris. The sequence goes on from DWWD01000023.1 coordinate 7,201, forward strand.
TCCTTTGTTATAGCCTTTCGCTTTTGCATCCTTTGTCATGGCGAACAGCTCTCTGATCTGATCAAATACTCCTGTGTAGGTCGCCGGATTAGACCGCGGTGTTCTTCCGATCGGTGACTGATCGATGTTGATGATCTTATCCAGCTGGTCAAATCCTATGATATCTTCATGTTTTCCGGCCTTTGTCTTTGCCCGGTTCAGCTCCTTTGCCAGTCTCTTGTACAGAATCTGGTTAACCAGGGAGCTCTTTCCTGATCCGGAAACTCCTGTCACGCAGGTAAAGACTCCGAGAGGGAATTCCACATCGATATGCTTCAGATTATTTTCCTCTGCGCCGACTACTTTCAAAAAGCCTGTCGGTTTCCGTCTTTCTTTCGGAACCGGTATCCGGATCCTGCCGCTTAAATAAGCCCCTGTTATGGACTTTTTATTCTTCATGATCTGTTTTGCCGTACCCTGGGCAACGACCTCTCCGCCAAACTCGCCGGCTCCTGGACCAATATCCACAATATGGTCCGCTGCCAGCATTGTGTCCTCATCGTGCTCGACTACGATCAGCGTATTCCCAAGATCTCTCAGATTCTTAAGAGTGCGGATCAGCTTATCATTATCCCTCTGATGCAGCCCGATGCTTGGCTCATCGAGAATATAAGCGACTCCCACAAGACCGGATCCAATCTGGGTTGCCAGGCGGATTCTCTGTGCTTCGCCGCCGGACAGCGTTCCCGTGGCTCTGGTAAGCGTCAGATATTCCAGCCCCACATCATTCAAAAAGCCGATTCTTGCTTTGATTTCCTTTAAAACCTGCTCTCCGATCAGCTGCTGCCGTTCTGTCAGCTTCATTTCCTTCAGGAAAACAGCCAATTCTCCCACAGACATATCACACATTTCCGCAATATTTTTATCCGCCACTGTCACTGCCAGAGATTCTGCCTTCAGCCTCTGTCCATGACAGGCCTCACACGGGGTGATTGTCATAAATGTCTCATATTCCGCCTTCATTCTCTGAGAAGCCTCCCGGTATCTGCGATTTACATTTTTAATGATTCCTTCGAAAGCAACATCGTAAATGCCTTCCCCCCGCTGTCCTTTGTAATGGACTTTCACCTCATGGCCGCTGGTACCGTAAAGCAGGATATCTTTTATCTTCTGCGGATATTCACGGAAAGGTGTTGAAAGGCTGAAATCGTATTCTTTGGCCAATGCGTCCAAAATTGCCCGGGTATAGCTTTTCTTATCCGTACAGGACTGCCATCCAAACACCTGGATGGCTCCTTCGTCAATACTCAGTTTCTGATTTGGGATCATAAGATCCACATCAAATTCCATCTTATATCCCAGCCCATGGCAGACCGGACAGGCGCCAAATGGGTTATTGAAGGAAAAACTTCTCGGCTCAATCTCATCAATACTGATTCCGCAGTCCGGACAGGAAAAACTCTGGCTGAAATTGATCGTCTCTCCGCCGATAACGTCAGCTGTCATCAGCCCGTCTGTCAGACTTAGTGTCGTCTCGATGGAATCCGTTATTCGTTTTTCTACTCCCGGCCGGATCACGAGACGGTCCACTACAATCTCTATGTTATGCTTTCTATTTTTTTCCATGGGGATTTCTTCTGAAAGGTCATAAATATTCCCATCTACCCTGACACGGACATATCCGCTTTTCCTGGCATTCTGGAAAATCTTCTTATGCTCTCCTTTTCTTCCCCGGACAATCGGCGCCAGAAGCTGAATTCTTGTTCCTTCTTCCAGACACATCAGACGGTCAACCATCTGATCCACTGTCTGCCGGCTGATCGGTTTGCCGCATTTCGGACAATGTGGAATTCCAATCCTGGCATAAAGAAGACGGAAATAATCATAAATTTCCGTCACTGTTCCCACCGTAGATCTCGGATTTCGGTTGGTTGACTTCTGATCAATGGAAATTGCCGGAGACAATCCTTCAATGCTGTCCACATCCGGTTTTTCCATCTGCCCGAGGAACTGTCTCGCATAAGATGATAAAGATTCCATATATCTCCTCTGTCCTTCCGCGTAAATCGTATCGAACGCCAGGGAAGATTTTCCGGATCCGCTCAATCCTGTTAAAACAACAAACTGATTCCTTGGTATCTCCAAATCTATATTTTTTAAATTATTCTCTTTCGCTCCTTTGATTCGAATGGTTTCTTTCTTCATTGCTGCTCCTACTCATCATAATCTCTGTATGCTATTTTAAATTCTTTCAATTCATCACGCAGTTTCGCCGCTTCCTCAAAATTCAGTTCAGCGGCGGCCTGATTCATCTTCTTCGTCAGTCTCTCTATGATTTCTTTTAATTCTTTCTTCGTCATGGATTCGATATCTTTTTCATATTCATCCACAGCCTCTTCCTGATCATCTGAAATTTTGATCAAATCCCTGACATCCTTCTGGATAGTCTGCGGAGTGATTCCATGTTCTTTATTATACTGATCCTGAATTTCTCTTCTGCGGTTTGTCTCTGAAATAGCCGCTTCCATGGAATCCGTTATGGTATCGGCGTACATGATCACATGTCCTTCGCTGTTTCTCGCCGCGCGGCCGATGGTCTGGACCAGGGAAGTCTCGGATCTCAAAAATCCTTCCTTATCCGCATCCAGAATGGCGACCAGGGTAATTTCCGGAATATCCAGTCCCTCTCTCAGCAGATTGATTCCAACCAGGACGTCAAAGACGCCCATCCGCAGATCCCGGACAATCTCAATTCTTTCCAGGGTATCGATATCCGAATGCAGGTATTTCACGCAGATTCCCACTTCTCTCATATAATCTGTCAGTTCTTCCGCCATACGCTTCGTCAGCGTCGTCACCAGGACTTTGTGCCCCTGTTCCGTTTCCTTACGGATTTCTCCCAGCAGATCGTCAATCTGACCGCTGACCGGACGCACATCCACTGACGGATCCAGCAGTCCCGTCGGACGTATGATCTGTTCCGCTCTCAGCAGTTCATGTTCTTTTTCATATTTTCCCGGCGTCGCGGAAACAAACAGCATCTGATCGATTTTCTGCTCAAACTCCGAAAACTCCAGCGGACGGTTGTCCAGCGCTGACGGCAGACGGAATCCGAAATCCACCAGCGTGGACTTTCTGGACCGGTCTCCCGCGTACATTCCTCCAATCTGAGGGATTGTCATATGAGACTCGTCCACAATCATCAGAAAATCCTCATCAAAGAAATCGATCAGGGTATTCGGCGGTTCTCCCAGTTTTAATCCCGCAAGATGGCGGGAATAATTTTCGATTCCAGAACAGAATCCGGTCTCCCGCATCATCTCAATATCAAAATTCGTCCTCTCGGCGATTCTCTGAGCCTCGATCAGCTGATCATTTTCTTTAAAATATTCCACCTGCTGTGCCAGTTCTTCCTTGATTCCTTTGATGGCCCGCTCGATCTGTTCCTGCGGGACAACATAATGAGACGCCGGAAAGATTGCGATAAAATTCACACTTCTCTTGACTTCACCGGTCAGGATATCGAATTCCACGATCCGGTCGATCTCATCGCCGAAAAATTCGATTCTCACCGCGTCTTCAAAAGTAGATACCGGAACGACCTCCAGCACATCTCCTTTTACCCGGAAGGTTCCGCGCTTAAAATCCAGTTCATTTCTTACATACTGAATATTGATCAGATCATCGATCACCTGATCCCTGTCTTTTATCATTCCCGGCCGCAGGGAAATCATCATCTCTGTATAACTTTTTTTATTACCGATTCCATAAATACAGGAAACACTGGATACGACAATGACATCTTTCCGTTCGATCAGCGCTGCTGTGGCGCTGTGACGCAGTTTATCGATCTCATCATTGACAGACGAATCCTTCTCGATATACGTATCCGTAGACGGAACATAAGCCTCCGGCTGGTAATAATCATAGTAGGAGACAAAATATTCCACCGCATTGTGCGGGAAAAAAGCCTTGAATTCACTGTACAGCTGCGCTGCCAGCGTCTTATTATGCGCAAGGATCAGCGTCGGCTTATTCAAAGCCTGTATAATATTTGCCATTGTAAATGTTTTGCCGGATCCTGTAACACCCAGCAATGTCTCAAACTGATTTCCTTCCTGAAAACCCCTGACCAGCTTCTCGATCGCCTGAGGCTGATCGCCGGTCGGTTCAAATTCTGATACTAATTCAAAATGATCCATATCATTCTCTCCTTTGTTGATTTTGATATGTTCGATATCAGCTATACTCAAAAAATATTCATAACGCCATACAAAATATTTTATAAATATTCTATATTTAAAATATTTTCTGCTTTTCTATCCTCAATGTTCCAAAAGCGTTCCAAAAGCGTTCCAAAAGCGTTCCAAAAAGCACTTATTTTCTTCGATAAACCGTAGCCACGGAATCGCCTTCGCTTTTTATAATATCCAATTCCATAAGCCGCTGTAAATATCTAAACACCGTAGTCTTTGACTTTCCATCCAATTCTTCTTCTCGAAAAATGTTCTTTAAATGCAAAGAAATATTATCCGCAGAGCAATCAAATCATCCTGCCTGTTCGTCCTTTCGCTTATTATAACAAAGCCTTTTTCAATTGTACAGACCATTTTCGAATGTTTGTTCTGTTCCCCAAAATTAAAATCATCTCCAATTTGTTATGTTGATATAGTATAATATCTTTAAAAAACGGAGGTGTATCAATGAGCAAGATTATTTTTCTCGATGTTGACGGAACTTTAGTGGATTACGACTGCATCATCCCGGAATCTGCCGTGACCGCCATCCGCCGGGCAAGAGCCAGCGGCCACAGGGTCTATATCTGCACCGGAAGAAGTAAGGCGGAGGTTTATCCGGAACTCTGGGATATCGGTCTGGACGGCATGATCGGCGGCAACGGAAGCTATGTGGAAGATCAGGGGCAGGTTGTTATGCACCAGGTCATTTCCCTGGAACAGTGCCGGCGGATCGTGGACTGGCTCCATGAACGGAAACTGGAATTCTATCTGGAAAGCAACAACGGGCTTTTTGCCAGTGAACATTTTGAGGAAGCCGCGCCTCCTGCGCTGAAAGAATACCGCAGGAGAAAGGGAGATACGGATGTTTCTGAAGTTACAGTGGCTTCCTGCTTCCCTGACATGATTTTCGGTGGGGAGCTTTACCGGGACGATCTGAACAAAGTCAGTTATCTTCTCGGCAGCTACCAGGATTATCTGGATACTAAGGCTCATTTTCCGGATATGGAAAACGGAACCTGGGGCGGCGTAGGAGAAACCGCACTGTTCGGAGATCTGGCGCTGAAGGGCATTAACAAAGGAAATGCGATCTCACGTCTTCTGGAACATCTCAATGCAAAACAGGAAGATACTATTGCATTTGGAGACGCCAAAGTCGATATTCCTATGCTGGAATACTGCGCTGTGGGCGTTGCCATGGGCAACGGCGGAAAGGAAATCAAAGAAGCCGCCGACTTTATCACTGATGATGTCACCTGTGACGGCCTGTTCAAAGCCTTCGAAAAATTAAATCTGATCTGATGATCGGACAGCATAGCGGCTGCCCGACCGGCGTATCACGCAGAAAATCCGGCGTCTCTTTCTGAGACCCGGATTTTTTTCCAAACAGTTCTTAATTTTCATCCTGCAGCACTGCCACTGCTCTCTGAAGCTGCTCATCTGCTTTTGTATCTTCGTCATCTTCCACCTTGACATCTGGCTGAATGCCTTTTTTATGAATATTATGTCCGTCCGGAGTATAGTAAGATGCATAGGTAAGTTTTACATAGGAATCATCTCCCAGGCCGTAGAATCCCTGGACGATTCCCTTTCCAAAGGTTTTTTCACCTACCAGAGTTCCCGCATCTCTGTCCTTGATGGCTCCCGCCAGAATTTCGGAAGCGCTGGCGCTGTTTCTATTGACCAGTACGCACAGCGGCATATTCAGCTGATCATCATCTTCCGCGTCATAATATTTCTTTTTGCCGTTCTTATCTTCTGTATACACGATTCTTCCTTTTGGAAGGATGTCATCGGCAATATCAACCACTGCTGACAGCAGACCTCCCGGATTATCCCGCAGATCGATGATCAGTGACTCAGCGCCCTGATCCTGCAGATCTTTTAATCCATCTTCAAACTGTTCCACCGTGATTTCATCAAATTCGGAAATAGACAGATATCCTATATTTCCCTGCAGCATTCTCGTCTCAACCGTTGGATTTTCCACAGATTTTCTCGTAAAAGTGTATTCCTTCGTGTCATCTCCTCTTTTAAAGGTCAGAGTGACTTTGGTTCCTTCTTTGCCTTTGACTTTATTGACAACGTCAGTCAGATCCGCATCGGTTCCTACATCTTCATCTCCTATTTTGGTCAGTACATCTCCCTCTTTGAGGCCGCTTCCGTCCGCCGGACTTCCTTTCAGTGTATTTACAACGGTAATTTCACCGCTGTCAGAATCTTTTGTCATGGTGATTCCCACTCCGCTGTAGATCCCTTCGGTGCTTTCCGTCAGTTCTTTATATTCTTCTTCTGAATAATAGTCGGAATATTGATCCCCCAGGCCGGCGACCAGTCCCTTATACGTATAGTCTTCCAGCTGATCTTCATCAATATCTCCTTTATAGTATGTTTGGATTGCTCTCTCAATGTTCCTTATTTTCTGAACCATCCTCATCGTATCGCCGGCTCCCCAGTATGCCCGGTACAGGAAAAAGCCTTCCGCCAGGCAGACAGCCGCCAGAACCGCTATGACGATCTTCGTAATTCGTTTCTTCATGAAATCTTTCCTCCCGTCTTAATCCAGTGGTTCTTATTATATCAGATTCCCGCCCATTCTAACCTGATATTTCACCATTTTCACAAATAATTCATAAAAGTTTAAGTTTTTCTTGCAATTCAAAGATTCTCGTGTTAGAATACTTCCAGATAAAAATTTATTAGATTGTTGGTTTGTAACCGTTTTGGGCAATACCTCTTTATTTATATGCGGCTGGGAGCATTGTTTCTTCCTTTTATTTGCGTATGAATAAGAGAAGGTGTTGTTTTTTTTTGTTTTTAGGAGGTTTTTGTCGTGAAAATACAGAAGATACTGAACAATAATGTGGTAATCGCAAGGGATGAAAATGACAAAGAAGTTATTGTCATGAGTAAGGGCCTTGGATTCCGTAAAAAGCAGGGTGACATTTTCCCTCGCGATAATACTCAGAAAATCTTTGTACTTTCCGATGAAGTAAAAGGTCAGTATGATCAGCTGATCAGCAGTGCAGATCCTATGGCCGCCGAACTGGCAGAAGATATCATATCCTACGCCTGTAAAGAGAAAGGCTTGTCATTGAACGATATCATCCATCTGACACTGACCGATCATATCGACGGTCTTCTGGATCGGATTAAGAGCAACATTTTGTTTGCCAATCAGCTGACCATGGAAATCCGCCGGGCTTACCGAACCGAATTTTCCATTGGCCTGTATGCCATCGACCTGATTGAAAAACGTGCCGGCTGCAAACTCCCTTATGATGAAGCGGCTTTCATTGCCCTTCATTTTATTGATAACCGCACAGATCACGCCACAAGCAGCGCAGATCTGGAAACTGTTTTGAAATTTATTACGGATATCACGCGGACGGTGGAGGCCCACTTTGGGATTACGCTGGATGAGGATTCGGTTTCTTATTACCGGTTTGTCACCCACCTGAAATATCTGACACAGAGGATCATTTCCGGCAATGTATTCCAGGATGATCCGACTCTGTTTGATTCTGTCGCTGCTGCATATCCAGAATCTGCAAAATGTGTTGATAAAATCAGCACGATCATTACATTTAAATATCACCGCAGCATTTCCACGGAAGAGCGTGCTTATCTGATCATTTATGTGGAAAAACTGACAAGGGAATCTAAGTAAATTTCCTCATTTTTATGAGGCATCCATGAGGCTTGTAACCAAGACGAGCGTACGGCGTCGCGGGCAAAACTTCTTGATAAATGTTACTATTCACTAATATTCAAGAAAGGATTATATTATGGATTATTCTATTACTGCCCAGAAATTAATCGAAAACCTGGGAGGCCAGGGCAATATCCGCACGGTCACCCACTGCATGACAAGACTCCGCTTTGTATTAAACGATGAATCTATCGTTGATGACAAAGTTGTGGAAAACATTCCCGGCGTTATGGGCGTCATGAAAAAGAGCGGACAATACCAGGTCATCATCGGCAATAACGTCGCCAAATGCTATCAGGAAATCACAAAGCTTGGAAACTTTGCAGAATCCTCCCCTGCTGATGATCAGCCAAAAGAAAAACAGAATCCGATCAGTGTAGCCCTGGATTTCATCGCCGGATGCATGACCTCATTAATTCCGGCTATCATTGCCGGCGGACTCATGAAGGTCATCGCTATTATCTTTGGTCCATCACTGCTTGGAATTTTAGAAACTACCAGTGACACGTACATTATCATTAACGCCATCGGGGATGCGGCATTCTATTTCCTTCCTGTGTTTATCGCTTATACAGCCGCTAAAAAGTTAAATTGCAATACATTTCTGTCTGTTATGGTTGCAGCCATGCTGCTCCATCCGGATATTATCAACCTCTTGGGCAGCGATGAACCAACCCGGTTGTTTGGATTTATTCCTGTGATTCACGGAAGTTATACTTCCTCTGTCATTCCGGCTATGCTTTCTACGATTCTCCTGAAATATGTGGAAATTTTTGTTGAGAAGATTACTCCGGAATGGTCCAAAAACTTCTTAAAACCACTTTTGATCGTTGCCATCACAGCACCGATCACGTTATGTGTTCTGGCTCCGATCGGACTGGTTGTCGGAAATGGACTTCAGTATGTATTAAATGGAATTTATAACTTCGCTCCATGGCTTGCAATGGCTCTGTTCGCCGGATTTATGCCGTTTATCGTTATGACCGGTATGCACTGGGCATTTTCACCTACATGTATTCTGTCAATTGCGACCGTTGGTTTTGATACCATGCTGCTTCCTGCCATGCTTGCTTCCAATCTGGCACAGGCCGGCGCTACCTTCGGTGTTGCTTTCAAAACAAAGGACCGCAATATGAAACAGATTGCCTTCCCTGCAGGAATCTCCGCGCTGCTTGCAGGAGTTACCGAACCTGCCATGTATGGTGTTACATTAAGGCTGAAAAAACCAATGTACGCTGCATGTCTGGCTTCCGGCATCGGCGGATTTATTGCAGGTCTAGTACAATTAAAAGCATATGCCTTCGCAACGCCTTGTCTGACCGCCATTGTTCAGTTTGTAGCTCCGGACGGCGGCAGCAATTTCTTATATGCATGCATCATTGCCGCAGCTTCCTTTGTTCTGTCTTTCATTTTCGCATTTATTGTAACGAAAAATGAAACACCTGCCGAAGCATCTGACGACACAGCCTCTGCAGTGGAAGCTGACACAGCAGAAGCCGCAGTCAGCAGTCAGCCGGCAGTCGCAAATCCTCTGATAGGCGAGGCTATTCCTCTGGCAAATGTCAATGATCCGACATTTGCAGCCGGTATTCTCGGACAGGGATACGCTGTGATTCCTTCTGAAGGAAATGTATACGCTCCGTTTGACGGTTCTGTGGAAACTCTGATGGATACCCATCACGCTCTCGGACTTACTTCAAAACAGGGCACAACCCTCCTGATTCATGTAGGACTGGAGACTGTATCACTGGGCGGAAAATATTTTACCCCTCATGTGAAACAGGGAGATACCTTCAAAAAAGGAGATCTGTTATTAAGTTTTGATCTGGACTCTCTGAAAAAAGAAGGCTTTGACACTTCCACTCCTGTGATCATAACCAACACAGACGATTATCAGGAACTGAAACTTACAAAAACCGGTGAAGTCAATGCCGGTGAAGAAATTTTAACAATAACCAAATAACCCAGCCACACAGAAAGGATATCGATTATGTCAGTTTTTAAAGATGGATTTTTATGGGGCGGCGCCACAGCCGCCAACCAGTGCGAAGGTGCGTGGGATGTGGACGGAAAAGGCGTTTCCGTCGCTGACATCTGCACCGGCGGAAAATTTGGTCAGTCAAAGACCATTACCCCGGTTCTTCAGGAAGGAACCTTCTATCCGAGCCACGAAGCCATTCATCACTATGAACGTTTCAAAGAAGATATCAAATTATTTGCGGAAATGGGCTTTAAAACCTATCGTTTTTCCATTGCCTGGACAAGAATTTTCCCAAATGGAGATGAATCTGAGCCTAACGAAGCCGGTCTGCGCCATTATGATGAAGTCATTGACGAATGTCTGAAATACGGCATCGAACCGCTGATTACCATTTCCCACTATGAGGTTCCTTTCGGACTCACGAAGAAATGCAACTCCTGGGTCAGCCGTGAAATGATCGATTACTTTATGAACTATTGTGAGGCGATTTTCCAGCGCTATAAAGGCAAAGTCAAATACTGGCTCACCTTCAATGAGATCAACAGTTCCGTGGCGCCTATGGGAGCGCTTCTGAATCAGGGAATTTTAAATGACCTGGAGCATCCGACGGAATTTATGAATCAGCCGGACATTCCGCAGCAGCGGTATCAGGGACTCCATCATATGTTCCTTGCCAGCGCAAAGGCTGTAAAACGAGCCCACGAAATCGATCCTGATTACAAAGTCGGCAGCATGATGATCTATTCCTGCTCTTATCCGCTGACCTGCAATCCGGACGATGTCCTTGCCAATCAGGAATATAACCGGATCCAGAACTATTTCTGTTCTGATGTCCAGTGCAGAGGATCTTATCCAGCTTATATGGACCGTTTCTTCCATGAAAATGATATCGTGATTGAAAAACAGCCTGGGGATGATGAGATTTTGAAGGAAGGCACCGTGGACTTTCTGACATTCTCTTACTATATGTCTTCCTGCCAGTCTGCAGATCCAAACGCCGAAAGCGGTGAGGGAAATATTCTCGGCGGTATGCCGAACCCTTATCTGGAAACTTCCGACTGGGGATGGCAGATTGATCCAAAGGGACTGCGCTACGGACTCAATGATCTGTACGACCGCTATGGTCTTCCTCTGATGGTTGTGGAAAACGGCCTGGGAGCGAAAGATACCATAGAAGAAGACGGTTCCATCAATGATGACTACCGCATTGATTATCTGCGCCGCCATATCGAGCAGATGAAAGAAGCGGTCAAAGACGGTGTCGATCTGATGGGATACACTCCATGGGGATGCATCGACCTGGTATCCGCTTCCACCGGAGAATACGCAAAACGCTACGGTTTCATCTATGTCCGCCGCTACGACGACGGTACCGGCGATTTTGCCCGCTTAAAGAAGAAATCCTTCTACTGGTATCAGAAAGTCATCGAAACCAACGGCGAAGAATTATAAACCGAAAACTCTGTAAATTGGCAACATAAAAAGATCCTGTTCCTTACTTAGGATAAAGTAAGGGGCAGGACCTTTTGCTTTCTCCACCACTTTTGGCATTTTCCCTGTAAAATATGTACGTTTACAGATAATTCATTGGATTTACATAGCTTCCGTTCTTCTTTACAACGAAATGGAGATGTGCGCCTGTCACCATTCCTGTAGCTCCTGATTTTGCGATTGTCTGACCGCGGCTTACATAATCCCCTGCGGAAACTAGCAGCTGAGAACAATGGAGATACATAGTCTCAAGTCCATTGCCGTGATCGATCTTGATATAATATCCATTGTAGGCACTGTATCCGGCAACTTCCACTCTTCCTGAATCTGCCGCCACAAGTGTAGTTCCTGTAGCACATGGAATATCAATTCCTCCATGGAGCTTATAAACTCCGGTAACCGGATGTACCCGGTATCCATATCCGGAAGAAATCGTGTGCAGAGACGGAACCGGCCAGAGCAGTGTACTGGATGATGATACCGTGCTGCTTGAACTTCCGGAAGAACTTGAACTGCTTCCTGAAGAACTGCTGCTGGTACTTCCTGAAGAACTGCTGCCAGTAGAACCTGTACTGCTGCCGGTGCCTCCAGAAGTGCTGGAACTGCCGCCAGTAGAACCTGAGCTGCTTCCGGTGCTTCCTGTACTTTCAGAAGACGTTCCATCTGATGTACTGCTCTCGGATGCTGACTCACCGCTCTGTGTACTTCCGGCTGCGGCAGAAACCGTGCTTTCTGATTCTTCAGATGCAGCCTCCTGCTCGGATTCCTCATATACAGCCCGCAGATCCTCATTCTCACTTAACTGCTGCTGATATTCCTGTACTTTTTCTTTCTTGGCAGTCACTGTCTTGTCCAGCTGTTCTTTCTCGTCTTTGGCCTTCTCAGCCAGTTTTGTGACATTATCATAATCTTCTTCCAGCTGTTTTGACGTCTTTTCAATCTTTTCTTCTGTCTCTTTCAGCTGCTTGAACATATTGGAATCATATTCCGCTACTTTGGATACATATTCTGCTTTCTGGATCAGTTCCTGGAAAGACTCAGATTCCAGTATAATCTCCAGATAGGCAGTATCCCCATTCTCATACAGGAATTTGATCCTCTTGCTCATGGTCTCATACTGCTTGTCCTTGGATTCTTTTGCTTCTTCCAATTCCTTTTTTGCCTTCTGGATCTGTTCTTTCAGTTCTTTCTGCTTTTCCGTATATTTTTCATACTTTTCATTGCTTGCGCTTACTTTCTTATCTAACTGCTCAATTTCCTTTTCCATCTGAGCATTGAGCTTTTCCAGCTTCTGTGTCTCTGTCTGTACGCTTTTGCTGTTTCCGTCTGCCCGGATGTCTGTCAGATATGTCCCCGAAGCGAGTGAACAGGCTGTCATCATCGCCGCGGCTGTAAGCAAAACCTGCCTTTTCCGCATAAAATATTCATCCTTTCCTATACTTTCAAATATTTTCTAATCGTTATGGAACTTCCCAAAAGACCAATGACCAATCCCACAATCAGAGATGCCGGGATCAGCCACAGCATAATCTCATTGACTGAAACAAACTCCATAAATGATGTCACAACATAAAACCGGTCTGCCATCCAGGATATAATGTGATGATATCCAAAATAAATGATAATAATAGGAATGGCAGATCCCACAATCCCAATGATGATTCCTTCCATGCGGAACGGAGCCTTGATAAAGCCGTTGGCAGCTCCGATCAGCTTCATGATCGCAATCTCATCTTTCCGGACAGTGACTCCGATTGATACCGTGTTGCTCACCAGAAAAATAGACACGCCAAACAAAATCAAAATCAGCGCCGCAGCTATATATGTACCAAGTGTATTTAATTTCGCCACGCCTTCCGCTGCAATCTCTGAATACTGTACCTTCCTGACACCTTCTATTTTTTCAAAAGTGTCCGCTAATTTTTCATGATCAGCGCCTTCTTTCAGTGTCACCTCATAGGAATCTGATTCACTCAGAGGATTATCTTCTCCAAATCCTTCCAGAAGATCTTCATTTCCCTCGAAAACCTCTTCTTTATACTGTTCCCATGCTTCCTCGGCGGAAATATATTCCGCGCTGTCCACATTCTCATTTTTCCTGATCTCCTCTCCGATCCGCTCTTTGCGCTCCTGGGAAAGACCCTCATCAAAGAAAACTGAGATGCCGACTGACTGCTCCACTTTATGCATCGTTGCTCTTACGTTCAATGCAACGGCAAGAAACACTCCGATCAAAAATACACATGCCATCGTTGTTCCGATGGATGCCAGCGAAAATATCTTATTTCGGAAGATACTTCTGATTCCCTCTTTTATCCCATAATAAAAACGCCTAAATATCATAAGACCCCCTTGCTTCGTCCTGTCCTACTCGTCCGTCCTCCAGAGAAATCACTCTTTTGCCCATCGTATTGACGAGCTCTTTGTTGTGGGTAACTGTCACAACCGTTGTTCCTATCTTCTGAACTCTGACCAGCAGATCCATGATCTCTTTTGCCGTAATCGGGTCCAGATTGCCGGTAGGCTCGTCTGCCAGCAGCAGAAGAGGATGATTGACCATCGCCCGCGCAATAGCGACTCTCTGCTGTTCCCCGCCTGACAATTCGCCCGGAAAAGCTTTCAGACGGTCCGCAAGCCCAACCAGATCCAGCACATTGAGCACCTGCCGCTTCATATGACAGTTCGGCGCCTCCACAACCTTCTGGGCAAACGCTACGTTCTCATAGATATTTCTGTCCTGCAATAATCGGAAGTCCTGGAAAACAAACCCAATCTGCCGCCGCAGATAAGGTATTTTCCTTGGCTTAATCTTGGCGTAATCATTTCCATTTACAATAATTCTGCCGCTGGTAGGCTCCAGCTCTTTCAGGAGCAGACGCATCAGCGTCGTCTTCCCGGAACCGCTCTTACCTACCACAAAGACAAACTCCCCTTTTTCCACGTGCAGAGATACACGATCCAGGGCGGGATGCCCTTTCTTATATTCTTTCGTTACATTGTCCAGTATAATCATAGTCTTAATCCATCGTATCCATATATTTCATGTACTTCACAACCATCAGCGCGATTTTGAAAGCAATCGCATCTTCGAAATTCCTTAAATCCAGATTTGTGTTTTTCTGGATCTTGTCCAGACGATAAACAAGAGTATTTCTATGTATAAACAGCTGTCTGGATGTCTCTGATACATTCAGATTATTCTCAAAGAACTTATCGATCGTAACCAGCGTCTCCTCATCAATGGAATCCGGAGAATAATCTCCAAATACTTCCTTGATAAACATCTTACACAGCGGAAGCGGGAGCTGATAAATCAGTCTTCCGATTCCCAGCTGATTATAAGCGATCACTGTGGATTCCTCATAAAAAATCTTGCTGACTTCCAGTCCGATCTGCGCCTCCTTATAAGATCTTGAGACATCTTTGATATTATCGGCAGGATTTCCAATGGCGATCTTAACGTCCAGGATATCCGCTGCCTCAAGAGCTTTCACTACCTGGGACGCATGATCGATGAAATGTTCCTGCGAATCCTGTTCCTCCACTTCCGTTACATAGACGACACTTTTCTCGTCCACCGCGGTGATGAAATCAGATTCCCTGACCAGATCCAGCTGTTTCATGGCTTCTACGAGATTATGATCCCTGCCGTATGAAGTCTGGATCAAAAACGCGATTCTTCTTGCCTCCACATCGATATTTAATTTCTTTGCCCGGTTATAAATATCCACCAGCAGGAGATTATCCAGCAGAAGATTCTTTACAAAGTTCTCTTTGTCAAACCTCTCTTTATAAGCTGTCAGAAGGTTTTCGATTTGCAGGACCACCAGTCTACCGATGGTATAATCATTTTCATTCTGTCCCTGGATCATCAGGATATATTCCAGTCTCTTATCATCAAAAATTTTAAAATACTGTGCTCCGTCGATGATCTGACTTTCAGCCATAGATTCAGAAAAGGACATGACTTCTTTCTCAACATCGCCAATCGCTTCCGTGGTTTTGACGACCGGGTGCCCGGATAAATCCAAAATGCACAAATCCACTTCCGTTATACTCTTAATCCCATTAATTGTTTCCTGTAAAACCTGATTCGAAATCATCCCTTCATCAACCTTTCATAAATGCCTTCACCTTTTTCTTCTACTATACAGCATTTTTTACAAAAAAAAAAGAAAAAAACTGGTTTTTTTTACACTCATTGTATATTTTTCACAAAACCTTCTCCCAGAATCTCTCTGGCGTCGGTGATGACAACAAAAGCATTGGGATCATATTCTCTCACAAGGTCTTTCATGGCCGCGGCTTCTTTCTTCGAAACCACACACAAAAGCATCGGAATCCGGCAGCCGGTATAGCCTCCCTGAGCGTCTACTTTCGTAACGCCCCGGTTTTTTTCGTATAAAATTCTCTCTGCGATCTCTTCTCCTTTTTCACTGATCACAAAAAACAGCCTGGATACCCCGGGTCCTTCCGCCGTCATATCAGCAATCTTCGTAATTCCATAAATACAAAGCAGCGCATAACAGGCTTTCTCAATCCCAAAGGCAAAGATTCCCGCAAAAACAATGATACCGTCAAAAATCCCCAGGAGTACCGCAATACTCACCGCAGGAAATCTCTTCTTCATCAGGAATGCAATCAGATCTGTTCCTCCCGTGGAATTCCCGTCCTGCAGGATGATTCCGATCCCAATCCCCATCAAAAGACTTCCTAAAATAAGGTTAACATAAAAGTCCTGCGGAAAAAAGGAGAATCTTGGCAGTATTCCAAGAAAAAATGATAACAAAGCAGCGCCCAGCAGGGTATTCCAGAAAAATCTCCGTTTTTTCTGCCGGTAAGCCGCAATAAAAAGAGGAACATTCAGTATGGTGTTGACCGCCCACAAAGGTATGCGAAAAGCGTTCCACAGGATAATTCCCAGTCCGCTGAAACCTCCGGTGACAATTCCCAGAGGCTGAAATACCGTGTTGGTCGCCGCTGCCATACAAAATGTTCCAGCTGCTATTTTTAAGTAATTTTTCACCCGAAATTCCTCCTAAACCATTTACGGTTAGTATGGAGGAATTCCTTTTTCTTATCCAGAAACTTTAAATTTCATCTTCTGTTCCCAGCACGATACAGATTCTGGCGCCGCTGGTCACCTGCCCGACTTCGTATTCAGGATTCTTGAAATAACTCTTAAGATCCTGTCCGAGACCTTCCTCTGCAATGATGATCTTGGTATGTGTCAATTCTCCCTGGCGGTTGGTCTTAATGGAACCGACCGTATAACCTTCTCCTGCCAGCTTGTCCTTCCATCTGCTGGCAAGACCGGAGATTTTTGTAGAATTCTGGATTTCGATGGTAATATTCTTTGTAGAGTCCTGATCCTCTTCTGTCGTTGCTTCTGTTGTACTCGCACTTTCTGTCGTCGTCTCTGATGCTTTTAAGACAGAGTCGATATCTCCGTTTTCTGAAAGGATCTCATCAAACACTGTCTTTGCTGCACTGGCGTCGATCTTAAACCGGCTGCCTGTTTCTGTTCCTTCCAAAATAATAGAATGGAAATTATCATCCTCAATGGACTGGATCCGTTCAAGGCTGTCCTTCACATCATCGTACTTCGTGCCGGAATCCACCTTAGAATAATAATCCTTCACATAATCTGCAAAATCAGAGGACGTCTTGCCTGTTACAGTTTTTGACATTTCCACCAGAATATCCCCAATCAGTTTTATCTGAGCATCTTTATCTTCGACGTTTGCTTCATCGGAAAGCAGCGCCAGGAACGCGTCTCCATCAATGGTATTCTCCCCGGATGTCAGCGTCACAGTTTTCCCATTCTGATCTTCATATGTCAGCGTCTGATCCAGATCCACCTGGATTGTTCCCGCTGCGTCCACTAGATCAACAAAATCATCATCTTTAACAATCTCATAAGAATTGATCGTGATGCCCAGGGTCTCCTCCACCTGATCCTTCATGACGTTTCCGTCATCGCCTGCGGCCTGGATCACCTCTGATACTGTGGCTGAATCTTTGCTTTCTCCCAGTTCCTGCTCAATGGCTCTTTTGCCGTCGTCTGTAAGATTCAGTATCGTATCGGACCGGAGAGGAATGTGGATCATCTGCTGATTTCTGTTATGATAAACACGGAGCGCCATGGTATCCCCCGCCTGCATCAGCGTCACATCAACCCGCTCTTCATTTTCCTCCTCCAGCTGCTTGGAAACTTCTTCTTTCTTTTCCTGCGCAAATCTATATGAAAAGAATTGCCTGACAGCAAAAAAGCTGGCAATCCCACCAATGATCATAGTCAGAACGACGACAAGAATTCTTGCGAAAATTGCCCCGATTCCAGCTTTTTTCTTTTTCTTTTTTGACATTTTCCTGCTCCTTCCGTCTACAATTTCGTTCAGTATATCAAATTATCCAATTTATTTCAATAATCCGCTATGTTATAATCTTATATAATTAGCCTTAATATTTTCTTAAATTGACAAAAACATCGGAGGTCTTTATGAAAACAGTATTAATTACCGGCAGTTCCCGCGGAATTGGCCGGGCCGCGGCCCTTTGCTTCGCTGCCAATGGCTGGAACGTTATCATCCACGGATTCCACCACTCCCGGAATCTTCATCCCCTGGAGGAACAGATCCGGGACAGAGGCGTTTCCTGTCTGTCTTTTTCCGGCGATATCAGCCGTCCGGAGTTCACAGACCGAATGATCCGCGAATCTCTGGCTTATTTCGGCACCATTGACTGCCTGGTCAATAACGCCGGGATTTCCCAGGTGGGACTCTTTACAGATACTACAGCGGAAGACTGGCATGAAATCCTCAGCACCAATCTTGTTTCCGTCATTGCTGCCTGCCACAGCATTCTTCCTCATATGATTTCCAATCATTCCGGGAGAATCATTAACATTTCCTCCATATGGGGAGAAGCCGGAGCTTCCTGTGAAGTTCTCTACTCCGCCTCAAAAGGAGGCGTCAATGCATTTACCAAAGCTCTGGCCAAAGAGGTAGCTCCAAGTAATATCCAGGTAAATGCCATTGCCTTCGGCATGATCGATACAGATATGAACCGCGCTTTCTCTGAAGAAGACCGCCAGATGATCTGTGACGAGATTCCCGCAGATTATATCGCAGGTCCGGAAGAGGCCGCTCAGATGATCTATCACACAGCTTCCGCCCCTTCCTATATGACCGGTCAGATCATCACTTTTTCCGGCGGCTGGTATTAATTTCTATTTCATGCTCAGCTGGATCCTCTTCTTCTTTTCATCCACACTGACCACTGTGACATCCACCACATCGCCGACGCTGACAACTTCCAGAGGATGTTTGATGTATTTTTCTGACATCTGTGAAATATGCACCAGTCCGTCCTGGTGTACGCCGATGTCTACAAAGGCGCCAAAGTCAATGACATTTCTCACGGTGCCTTTTAATTGCATTCCCGGTTTGAGATCCCCTATTTCCAGCACGTCCGTCCTCAGAATCGGCTTCGGCAGATCCTCTCTCGGATCCCGTCCCGGTTTTTCCAGTTCCTTTACAATGTCTCTCAGCGTAATTTCACCGATGCCCAGCTCTTCTGACAGCGCCTTATAATCCGTGATTTTTCCGCTGATTCCGCTGAATCCCTCACCGGACAGTTCTTCCCTGGAATATCCCAGTTTGTCCAGCAGCTGAAGGGTCTCTTTGTAGGTTTCCGGATGAACTCCCGTGGCGTCCAGCGGCTGGTTCCCGCCGGTCACCCGGAGGAATCCTGCACACTGTTCAAATGCTTTCGGTCCCAGCTTTGCCACCTTCAGCAGTTCTTTTCTGTTCTGAAACCTTCCGTTTTCTTCCCGGAAGGCAACAATATTTCTGGCAACGGTCTTGGATATGCCGGAAACGTATTCCAGAAGGGAAGCTGAAGCAGTATTCAGATCCACGCCTACTTTATTTACTGTTGCTTCCACAACACCTCCCAGAGCCTGTGACAGCTGTTTCTGGTTCATATCGTGCTGATACTGCCCTACGCCGATCGCCTTCGGCTCGATCTTTACCAGCTCTGCCAGAGGATCCTGGACTCTTCTGGCAATGGATGCAGCGCTGCGCTGTCCCACATCAAAGTTCGGAAATTCTTCCGCCGCCAGCTTGCTGGCAGAATATACGGAAGCACCGGCTTCGTTGGTAATCACATACTGCACCGGTTCTTTGATCTCCTTCAGCATTTCCACCACAATCTGTTCGGATTCTCTGGAAGCCGTTCCATTTCCGATGGAAATCAGGGTAACACCATATTTATGAATCAAGTCTTTGACCGTTTTTTTCGCTTCTTCCACCTTATTCTGAGGCGCCGTTGGATAGACGACGACCGTATCCAGTACTTTTCCAGTAGCATCTACTACTGCCAGCTTACATCCTGTCCGGAACGCCGGGTCCCACCCGAGAACCACCTGTCCGGCGATCGGCGGCTGCATCAGCAGCTGCTCCAGATTCTTTCCAAACACTTTGATGGCCGCTGTCTCCGCTTTCTCTGTCAGCTCACTCCTGATATCCCGCTCAATGGACGGCGCGATCAGCCGCTTATAGCTGTCCTCAATGGCTTCCAGGAGAATTTTCGTTGTGTTTTCATTTCTTCTTGTAATGATCTGCTTCGTCAGATATCCTGCGATTCTCTTCTGATCCGGCTCTATTTTCACCTGAAGGATTCCTTCCTTCTCACCACGGTTTATAGCCAGAACCCGGTAGCCGGCGATCCTTCGCACCGGTTCCTCAAAATCATAATACATTTCAAAAACAGAAGATTCCTCCGTTTTTTTAGCCGCGGATGTGATTTTCCCATAATCCCATGTGGATTTGCGGATATAGCTGCGGTATTTTGCATTGTCGGAAATCATCTCCGCGATAATATCCCGGGCGCCGTCCAGCGCCTCCCGGGCGGTCGCTACCTTTTTCTCTTCGTTGATGTATTTTTCCGCTTCCGTCTCCAGCGGCCGGTTCATTCTCTGCAGGAGAATTTCGTTTGCCAGCGGTTCCAGGCCTTTTTCCCTGGCAATCATTGCCCGGGTCCGTTTCTTTTGCTTGTACGGGCGGTAAATGTCTTCCACGGCCACCAGTGTCTTTGCTTCTTCCAGATTCCGGTCCAGCTGCGGCGTCATTTTCCCCTGTTCTTCGATACTCTTTCTGACAGCGTCCTTCCTGTCCTGAAGGTTTCTTAAATATATTAGTCTCTCATGAAAATTTCTGAGAGTCTCATCACTGAGAGATCCCGTCATTTCCTTTCTGTACCGCGCGATAAAAGGGATGGTGTTTCCCTCATCGATCAGGCGGATCGTCGTCTCTGCCTGCTGCCTTTTGATTCCTAATTCTTCCTGCAAAATTTTTACAATATCCATTTTCCCATTCCTTATAAGTCGATGATAATTCTCTGTCCTTTCGCTTCAAACTGTCTGTATTTCACTCCCGCCATATCAAACATCTTTTTGGAAGCAAGTGTTGCGTCTGAATCGGCATATTTATCCTGCATATAAATCACCTCTTTCATCCCGCTCTGGATGATGGCTTTCGCACATTCGTTGCACGGAAACAGTGTCACATAGACTCTGGCTCCGTCCAGAGAGCCGCCTCCGTAATTTAATATGGCATTTAATTCCGCATGGCAGACATAAAAATATTTTGTGTCCAGAGGATCTCCCTCTCTCTCCCACGGCATATCGTCATCACTGCATCCGATCGGCATTCCATTGTATCCGACAGATAAAATCTTATTATGATCATTGACCAGGCAGGCTCCTACCTGTGTATGGTCATCTTTGCTTCTCTGTGCGGAGAGCAGAGCAATCCCCATAAAATACTGATCCCATGAAATATAATCGTTTCGTTTCATCGATCTTCCTTCCTTTCCCTGCTGAAAAAAGAAACCGCCTGATCTGTCACACAGGCGGTTCCTCTGATTTGCTACATTTTAAATGCGCCGTGAGCGGCGATCATTGCCTTTTCCATATCTTCTTTATTGACCAGAACTGTTACACGAATTTCAGATGTAGAAATCATACGAATATTGATATCGGCTTCACACAATGCCTCAAACATACGGGCTGCCATTCCATAGTGATTGCGCAGTCCCACTCCCACGATAGATACTTTTGCCATTCCGGTATTGTACGTGATGCCTTCATACATTTCTTCCGGAAGATGATCTTCCAGCGCTTTTACAGCAATGTCCATATCACCTTCTTTTACCGTAAAGGAAATATCTTTTTTGTTTCCATGTCCTACAGACTGGAGGATCATGTCGACATTTACATTTTTCTTTGCCAGGACATTGAAAATCTTAAATGCCATTCCCGGAATATCTTCTACGCCGAGAACAGAAATTCTTGCTGTATCGTCATCTCCTGCAACACCGCTGATTTCAGATCCTCTTCTGCGCACATTTTCTTTTACGACAGTACCTTCTTCTCTGGTCAGACTGGATCTTACAACCAGCTGCACGTCATGTTTCTTGGCAAGCTCTACGGATCTGTTATGAAGCACGCCTGCGCCGAGGGTGGCCATCTCCAGCATCTCATCATAGGTGATTTCTGACAATTTCTTCGCTTCCGGCACTTTTCTCGGATCTGCTGTATATACGCCGTCTACGTCGGTGTAAATCTCACATGCATCTGCGTGAAGAGCCGCCGCAAGGGCAACCGCTGTTGTATCGGATCCGCCTCGTCCCAGCGTTGTATAGTTGTCAAACCGGTCTACTCCCTGGAATCCCGTTACGATCACGATCTTGCGCTGTTCCAGCTCATTGAAAATACGGTCCGTATCGATTCTCTTGATTCTTGCGTTGCTGTATGCGGAAGTGGTGTGCATGGCTACCTGGAATGCGTTCAGAGACACAGCCGGCACACCCAGAGAATCCATTGCCATGGCCATCAGGGATACAGATGTCTGCTCACCGGTAGTCAGGAGCATATCCATCTCTCGTCTTGATGGATTCGGGTTAATTTCCTGCGCCTTGGCGATCAGTTCATCCGTCATCTTTCCCATGGCGGAAAGTACTACGACTACGTCGTTTCCTTTCTGATATTCCTCAATACATCTTTTTGCTACATTCATAATGCGGTCCTTATCACCTACAGAAGTTCCGCCAAACTTTTTCACTACTAGCATCTTTGTGCCTCCTACATCTTCTCTTATTTTTGTAATAAACGATTCATCAGCTCATATCCGTGTTCCACGACCAGTCCGGTACTTCCTGCCGCTTCTTCGCTGTACTCTTCCATGGATCCCAGAGACTTCCGGCTGTCATAGATCATAAATGGAATCGGGTCTTTTGTATGGGTCCGGATGGCAATCGGCGTCGGATGATCCGGTCCGATCAGCATGCGGAAATCTTCACCCGCTTTCTCCAGCCCCTCTTTTACAATTCTGACCACCTGGTCATCCAGATATTCAATGGCCTGAATCTTATGTTCTACGTTTCCCTGATGTCCCATCTCATCTGGTGCCTCTACATGAATATAAGCGAAATCGTCGCCTTTTTCAAGCAGAGCCTGCAAAGCTGCCTCCGCTTTTCCTTTATAATTGGTATCCAGACCTCCGTTGGCGCCTTCCACATCCAGATTTCTCATCTGCGCGCCTACCGCGATTCCTTTCAGCAGGTCTACCGCGGAAACCATGGCGCCCTTCATTCCTGTCTTTCCTTCAAACTGATCCAGCGCAGGTCTCGTGCCCGCACCCCAGAACCAGATGCTGTTTGCCTTATTAAGACCTTTTTTGGCTCTCTCCTCATTGACCGGATGATGATCCAGAATCTCAAAACTCTTCTTCATCATTTCTTTTAGACGTTCCTCTTCCGGAAGGAACTCCCCAATCTGTTTTCCCAAAATATCATGAGGCGGTGTCAGTTCCACTACCTTTCCGTGATCCCAGATGGTAAGGTGACGGTAGCTTACGCCGGCATAGAATTTAAATTCTTCTGTTTCCAGCGCTTCTTTCACTGCCTGCACCAGTATCTCTGCTTCCTCTGTTGTAATCTCCCCGGCGCTGTGGTCTGTGATTTTCTTGTCTTCATATTCCCCGTCTTCCTCCAGCGTGACAAAATTACAGCGCAGGGCAACGTCTGTATCTTTCATATCAACGCCGATGCTCAGTGCCTCAAGAGGAGATCGTCCGGAATAGTATTTCTGCGGATCATATCCAAGCATCGCAAGGTTTGCCACATCACTTCCCGCCGGAAGATTCTCCGGCACCGTGTAAGCGATTCCCTGTTCCGCTCTTCCTGCCATCTGATCCATCACCGGCTTATGAGCCGCCTGCAGAGGTGTTCTGCCTCCAAGGCTCTCAATGGGCTGATCCGCCATTCCATCTCCTAAAATAATTACGTACTTCATATTCGTCCTCCAGCTAATTCCAGCCAGTCCGGCTGGTCCGTTTTATTCCATGGCAATGATCTTAACATAAGAGACAGACTCCAGCTGCTCCACCTGCTGAATCATTGCCGATATATTCGTCTGTTCTGAGACAATATCCACGCTGACCGTCAGAACGCCTTTTCCATTGATCGGAATACTCTGATGGATCGTCAGGATATTGGCATGATACCGGGCAAACACTTCCAGGATGGAAACCATAACGCCCGGCTGATCCTTGATTTCAATGACAAACGTAATATTCTTCCCTTTTTCCTTTGCATAAAAAGGGAAAATATCGTCTTTGTATTTATAATAAGAGCTTCTGCTGATTCCCACATTCTCTGCCGCCTCCATGACTGACACAGCCTGCCTGGTATCAAGAAGCTTCTGCACCTCCAGCACTTTCAGCAGTACTTCCGGCACAGCCTTTTTTTTGATTACATAATACTTTTCATCTTCCATACATCTGTCCTTTTTGTATTTCTGTGGTGTACACTTGTCTTTCTACAGAATACTATCACAGATATTTCCCGGAATCAATAGGAAATTGGAAGATCCTGCAAAGGATATTTCGGTTTTGGCCGGATGATCCGGCATTCCAGCCACGCCTTATCCGCCGCAAAAAAATCCCGGAACCGTTCATAACGCTCTCTTCTGTACTTCCGGGCATCGGATCTGACACAGAAACCATCCATTCCCAGTTCTGAGATCAGAAATCCTGTTCTTTTAAAATATTTTTCCTGGGTGCAGATCAGAAACCGTTTTCCCGGAAATGCTTCCCTGCAGCGGTATATGGTGGAATACGTGTCCAGTCCTCCATGATCGCTCCAGATATTTTCTGCCGGGATGCCCTGTTCTTTCAGATAGATCTTCCCCGCTTCATTTTCTCTCCGGATTCCGGACAGGATAATCCGGTCTGCTTTTCCTTCTCTGTACAGGGCAGCCGCCGCATCCAGACGGTCTTTCAGGGCATTAGACGGAGTTCCGTCCCTATGGACAAGACATCCGGGAACCAGAATAAAATCAGCCTCCGGAATCTGTTCCATATGGTCCGGCCGGAACGTCTGTTTATCGTTCTTCAGCTGCTGATTACACCATATTGTAAAAATTACGCCTGCAGTCCCTGCGCCGGCGCCGGCCGCCGTCAAAAATCCTAATTCCTTTTTCATGTTATTCCTCTCTCTGCTGGTTTTTCTGATTTTCCCATGAAAGATAGGCGTTCATAAAAGGATCCAGGTCTCCATCCAGAATTGCTGTCGGATTTCCGCTTTCCTCACCGGTCCTGTGATCTTTTACCATAGTATATGGCTGCAGTACATAGGAGCGGATCTGACTTCCCCATCCGTTATCTGATACATCTCCGCGGATGTCAGATAATTTTTCCAGATGCTGCTGTTCTTTCAGCAGGAACAGCTTTGTTTTCAGCATTTTCATCGCCTGATCTTTGTTCTTGTGCTGAGAACGCTCATTCTGACACTGTACGACAATTCCGGTCGGAAGATGCGTGATACGGATGGCGGAATCAGTCTTATTAATATGCTGTCCGCCGGCTCCGCTGGCACGGTAAGTATCCACGCGGATATCCTCATCTGCGATTTCCACTTCCAGATCTTCCTCGATCTCCGGCATAACATCGCAGGAAGCAAAAGACGTCTGCCTCTTTCCCGCCGCATTAAACGGAGATATTCTCACCAGACGGTGGACGCCGCGCTCAGAGCGGAGGTATCCAAAAGCGTTTTCTCCTTTTATCTTTACTGTGACCGACTTGATTCCCGCTTCTTCTCCGTCCAAATAGTCCAGGACTTCTGTCTCGTATCCTTTCTTTGCGGCCCATCTCGTATACATACGATAGAGCATGCTGACCCAGTCGCAGGATTCGGTTCCGCCGGCTCCCGCGTGAAGAGTCAGAATGGCATTGTTTTTATCATACTCACCGGTCAGGAGCGTGGAAATACGCAGTTTCTCATATTCTTCCTGAAAACTCTTCACCGTATCCTGGGCTTCCTCCGCAAGCTCCTGATCTTCCTCTTCTTCCGCCATGTCGATCAGGATCTCAGCGTCATCAAATTTCATCTTTAAATCTTCATATTCTTCTACAACATTTTTTAAATTCTTTACTTCCTTCATGACCTTCTGAGACGCTTCCACATTGTCCCAGAATCCCGGAGCTTCCATGGACTGCTCCAGCTGGTCAATCCGCTCTCTCTTCGCGTCTAACGCAAGAGAACCACTGAGGTCCTCCAGTGGTTCTCGAAAAGAGTTTAAAGTATATTTTAATTGTTCTAACTCAATCACTGATAAACTCCTTATTTATTGTTTCTGCCACAGCAGTTCTTATATTTTTTACCGCTTCCGCACGGACAAGGATCATTCCTTCCCACCTTTGCGCCTTTTCTCACATAAGGTGTCTTCGGTCCGTCAATATCTTTGTTGGTTCCTGTGATCTTCGGCGCTTCTTCTCTTTCGATCTTCTGCTCGATCTTAACATGGAACAGGGCGCCTGTTGTCTCTTCCTCGATTGCCTTGATCATATCGTTGAACATATCAAATCCGACCAGACGGTATTCTACGACCGGATCTCTCTGTCCATATGCCTGCATTCCGATTCCTTCCCGCAGCTGATCCATATCATCGATATGATCCATCCATTTACGGTCAATGACTTTCAGAAGAATGATTCGCTCAATCTCACGCAGATCAAATCCTTCGAATTCTTTCTCTTTCTGCTCATACAGTTCCACGCTTTCTTCCTGCAGTCTTGTGATCAGTTTTTCCACTTTCCTGGATTTTTTCTCTTCCTCTGTCAGTTCGATCTTGTTAAGAGGAATGATCGGCAGCAGTTCCGCATTTAAAGCAGCGATATCCCACTCATCCGGTGATAACTCGTTGCTGATGATCTGGTTCACACGGTTTTCCACCGTATCCTTTATCATCTTCAGGACAGACTGTTTCATATTATCTCCGTCCAGAACCCTGCGGCGCTCTTTGTAGATAACTTCTCTCTGATCATTGTTAACTCTGTCGTAATCCAGCAGATTCTTACGGATTCCAAAGTTGTTGTTCTCAATCTTCTTCTGCGCCTTCTCAATGGTCCTGCTGATGGACTTATGCTGGATTTCCTCGCCTTCCGGAATTCCCAGCGCGTTATATACAGATATCATTCTTTCTGAACCGAACAGACGCATGAGGTCGTCTTCCAGAGACAGATAGAACTTGGATTCTCCCGGGTCTCCCTGACGTCCGGCACGTCCGCGCAGCTGGTTGTCAATACGGCGTGACTCGTGGCGTTCTGTTCCGATGATTTTAAGGCCTCCCAGTTCCGCAACGCCTTCTTCCAGCACGATATCGGTACCACGGCCGGCCATGTTGGTAGCGATGGTAACGGCTCCGATCTCTCCGGCATGGGAAATAATCTCCGCTTCCTTCTCATGGAATTTCGCATTCAGGACATTATGTTTGATGCGGCGCTTTTTCAGCATCTTGGACAGTTCTTCTGATGTTTCAATGGTAATGGTTCCCACCAGAACCGGCTGTCCCTTCTCATGAGATTCTATGATATCATTTACGACCGCATTCATCTTTTCCCGCTTTGTCTTGTAAATGGCGTCATTGTGATCCACACGGATGACCGGTTTGTTGGTCGGAATCACGACAACGTCCATTCCGTATATCTCACGGAATTCCTGTTCTTCTGTCTGAGCGGTACCTGTCATTCCTGCCTTCTTCTCATATTTATTGAAAAAGTTCTGGAATGTGATCGTCGCCAGTGTCTTGGACTCTCTCTTAACTTTTACATGTTCTTTGGCCTCGATTGCCTGATGAAGTCCGTCGGAATAACGTCTTCCCGGCATGATTCGTCCGGTGAATTCATCAACGATCAGCACTTCGTCGTCTTTGACTACATAATCTTTATCTTTAAACATCAGATTATGGGCTCTTAATGCCAGGATAATATTATGCTGGATTGCCAGATTATCCGGATCCGCCAGGTTTTCAATATGGAAGAAATCTTCTACTTTCTTCACACCTTCCGCCGTCAGCATAATCTGTTTATCCTTCTCATTTACGAGGAAATCTCCATCTTCCTCGATATCTTCGTTCATCAGGATATCCATCTTGGAAAGTTCTCCGTCAGAGCTTCCTCTTTCCATCTTTCTTGCCAGAATATCACAGGCGCGGTAAAGTTCTGTGGATTTATTGCTCTGTCCGGAAATAATCAGCGGCGTTCTCGCCTCATCGATCAGCACAGAGTCAACCTCATCCACAATGGCGTAATGAAGGTCTCTCTGCACCAGATCCTTCTTATCAATGACCATGTTGTCTCTCAGGTAATCGAATCCCAGTTCATTATTGGTAATATACGTAATGTCGCACTGATATGCGGCTCTTCTCGCATCATTGTTCATATCGTTGGTAACAACGCCGACGCTGAGTCCCAGGAACTTGTGAACCTGTCCCATCCACTGGGCATCACGGGTTGCCAGATAGTCATTGACCGTAACAATATGAACGCCTTTGCCTTCCAGCGCATTCAGATAAGCCGGCAGAGTCGCCACCAGGGTCTTACCTTCACCGGTACGCATCTCCGCGATCCTGCCCTGATGCAGGATGATACCGCCGATCAGCTGTACACGGTAATGCTTCAGTCCGATGGTACGGCTGCTGGCCTCACGGACAACCGCGAACGCCTCCGGAAGCAGGTCATCCAGATTCTCTCCCATCTCAAGGCGTTCCTTGAATTCTTCCGTCTTATGTTTCAATTGATCATCAGATAATTTCTGCATTTCTTCATCCAATGCTTCAATCTTATCTACTGTTTTACTGATTCTCTTAATCTCTTTATCACTGTGAGAACCAAAAACCTTGTCTAATAAACTCATTTTCTATTCTCCTAACTTCTCTTGTCCATACATGGTTCTATTTCCTCTCTTTTACAGCAATATATAGACTGTCATATTGTAACACTTCTAAATATAAGACGCAAGTTAACAACCTGTAAATTCGCAAAATTCTTTGTTTCCACAGAAAAAGAGAGGCCGTAACGACCTCTCCTGCGCTGATACATTCTAAAATTCCGGTTCGATCAGACCGTATGTATTTCCTTTTCGTTTGTACACTACATTCACTTCAAATGTTTCGGAATTACGGAACACGAAAAAGTCATGTCCCAGGAGTTCCATCTGGATGCAGGCCTCTTCAACGTCCATCGGCTTGATCGCAAACTTCTTGCTTCGGATGATTCTGATCTCATCATCTTCCTCATCGTCTTCCATATCCATAAATTCCTGTCTGAAGCTGGTTCCATCGTGCTTCTGATTCATCAGTCTGGTCTTATATCTGCGAATCTGCCGCTCGATCACATCAATTACAAGGTCAATGGATACATACATATCCTCACTGTCTTCTTCTGCACGGATAATATGGCCTTTCATAGGAATGGTAACTTCTATCTTCTGTCTTCCCTTCTGAACACTGAGGGTAACATTCACGATCGTATCATCTACCAGATACTTGTCCAATCGTCCAAGCTTCTCCTCGACTGCTGCTCTGATTCCTTCGGTGACCTCAATGTTCTTTCCGCTAATAATGAACTTCATGGCTCCCAACTCCTTTACTTTTAATGTAAATTTATTATAACATATAACCCCTGCCAATGAAACAAAATCTTTTTGGAAATACTACACAAAACAAATGTTTCCTTTTTCTTCTTTTTCACAATCGATTTTTGTCGATAACTGGTTGTGGATAACGTGGATAACTTTGTGTATAACTATTTTGTGGCTCTGCTGCGTGATTTTTCCTGTGGATAACTTTGTGCATATAATGTGATGTTTTTTTTCAAATACTTCTTGCATTCTTTCTTCTTATACATCTATCACAAATCGTAAAAAAACCCTTGATTTTTAATTTTTTAGTCACCAAAAAGATTCCGATCAAATTTTCAGAAAATTATAAATTTTGCAGGTACCGCTCCACTGACTGCACGCAATTGGCTCCATCTGCGACCGCAGTCACCACCTGACGAAGGTTTTTGGTCCTTCCATCCCCACCTGCGAAAATTCCCGGCAGATTGGTAATTCCGTCTTCGCCTGCCCTGATATAGCCCTGATCATCCATTTCCAGACGGCCTTTCAGAAGCTCTGACACAGGTTTCGTACCTACAGCAATAAAAATTCCATCCACATCCAGCGTCTTATCCACATGACGATCCACATTCTCGATCTGTATGCTCTCTACCTTATTATCACCGTCGATTTTTGTCACAACGCTGTTCCATATAATTTCAATTTTATCGCTGTTTTTCACCTGATTCTGAAGGATTTTTGCGCCGCGGAGTTCATCTCTTCGATGAATCAGATACACTTTTTTGCACATCCTGCTCAAAAAGATCGCATCTTCCAGAGCCACATCTCCGCCGCCTACTACAGCAGTCACCTTATTCCTGAAAAATGCTCCGTCACAGGTGGCGCAGTAGGAAACGCCCATGCCGGCCAGCTCTTTCTCTCCGGGCACGCCCAGGGTCCTGTGGACCGCTCCCGTTGCCAGGATAATGGTTTTCGTCCGAATCTTCTCACCGTCTTTCAGAATGATTTCCTTCACATCTCCGTCCGGTATAATATCTGTGACTTCCGCCACCTTTGTCTCAATCCCCAGTTCTTTTGCATGTTCCGCAAATTTGCTGCTCAGCTCCATTCCGTTGGTTTTGGGAATTCCCGGATAATTATCTACTTCATAGGTCTGAATCACCTGTCCTCCCGGCATATATTCTTTTTCCAGCAAAAGGGTATCCAGCATAGCCCTTTTTGCGTAAATTGCCGCTGACATTCCGGCCGGTCCGGAACCTATAATCACAAGATCATAAATTTTCATCTCTGCTCATCTCCTTTTCTTTCTTTTCTCTCATTATACCCTATCCTAAATGGCAATTCCATATTCGTCCTTCTTCGGATTTTCTCACTTATTTCCAGCTCATTTCTGTCCGGTTATTTTATTTAGATATTTTCCTAAATGTTCTTGACTTCTTAAAAGCAGCAGGTTATTATTTAGATAATCTTCTAAATCTTTTTCATAAGTGAGGTGATCGTTTGGGATTTCAGGAAACTTTTAAAGCTCTGTCTGACGGCACCCGGCGCAGAATCCTGGGACTTCTGAAAGGTGGTTCGCTGTCAGCCGGAGAAATCGGACAGCATTTTGACATGACGGGAGCAACGATCTCCCACCATTTAAGTATTCTGAAAGACGCCGGTCTGGTGACCGATGAGAAGCGGGGCAAATATGTCTATTATGAATTGAATCTCTCCGTCTTCGAGGAACTCATCAGCTGGCTGCAGGAATTTAAGGAGGATTTGTCTTATGATAAAAATGATCCGAAACAATAAACTTTGTTTTATAATTTTTCTGTTTTCCATTCTGCTGGCCGCCGCAGTCTTTCCGTTTCTTGAGGACAACATTCCGATCCACTGGGATATAAACGGCAGGATTGACGGATACGGCAGCAGATACTGGATTTTTGCAGAGCCTTTGATGATGCTGTTTCTTACGATCCTTCTGGATGTGACCAGGAAAATCGATCCCAGAAGAGACAATTACAAAAAATTCGAGAAAAATTTCGGCGGCATCAAGGCAGCTGTCTGCCTGCTTCTGCTGCTGGTCCAGCTGATCACAACTGCCGTCTGTCTCGGCATTGATATTCAGGTTCAGATTGTCCTTCCGGTGCTGGTCGGTATCCTGTTTATCTATCTCGGAAATATGATGCCGAAATTTAAGCATAACTATTTTGTAGGCATTAAAACACCATGGACTCTGGCAGATCCGGATGTCTGGTTCCAAACCCATCGTTTCAGCGGAAAAATATGGTGCGGCGGCGGATTTTTCATTATCCTGTCTGCGTTCCTTCCTTCTCCACTGAGCTTTGCAGTCCTTCTGGCCGCCATTTTGATTCTTTGTTTTGTGCCGCTGATTTATTCTTATTATATTTACCGCAAAGGCAAAGATTCATAAAAATTTTACCTGTTTTTTATCCGCTGGTAAATATTCTGTGATATACTCTCGGCAGGAGGAGACAACACAATGACATCTTTTCAATTTCCCACAGAGGGAATTACTTATACAAAAGCTGAGAAAAAAATCATCAATTATATTTACCAGAATCCTTCCGCTGTCATTTTTATGTCCATACAGCAATTATCCGCGGCGCTGGGAATTTCGGAATCTACGATCTCCCGTTTTTCCCGGCATGCCGGATATGAAGATTTCAAGGCTCTAAAGCACCACCTGCAGAAATCACTGGAACCAAATATTTTAAGCCCTGCGGATAAAATTTCCCGCACGCTCCATACCGACGAGGCTTCATCCTTTAAGAAACTTCTGCAGCGGCAGATTGAATTTATGGAAGACACCATACGGCAGCTGGATTTTTCCGCCGCCTCTGAGGCCGCAGGACTCCTGGCTTCGGCTCCGCAGATCCATATTTTCGGAAAAGGCGCGTCCAGAAGCCTGGCGCAGCTTCTCCATTTCCGTCTGGGACGTTTCGGTAAATCGGTCCATATGATCCGCTCTGCCGGCTCTGAGATCTTTGAAGATCTGATTCATATCCAGTCCGGCGACTGCGTTCTTCTTTTTGGATTTCAGAAAGTTCCGCTGGAGGTCCGGGTCATTTTAGACTACGCAAAAAAACAGGAGGCTTCCACCATCCTGTTCACCAGTCAGATTTATGACTCTCCGGAAAACCGGGCTGATATTAATTTATACGCCTACCGCGGTCAGCCGGATGAATACCATTCCATGACGGTTCCCACCGCTCTGGCTGACGCTCTGGTGGTTCTGACAGCTGACGCCATGGACATGCCGGTGGATACTCTGAACCAGCTGCATCAGCTGAAAGAATCTTATTCCAAAGAAATACCGCGCTGAAAAGAGGGCTTCCCCTCTTTTTTTATGCTCCTTTTACCAGAACTGCCACATAATCTCCGCCCAGGGCATTGATTTCTTTCAATGATTTCTTCAGCAGTCCTGCTGTTTTCACCTGGAAAGACGCCATCTGGGAAATCTGGATTTCGTAAGCTTCTTTCTCTATCTGCTCCCGGATTTCTTCTACTGTAACACATTCCTTCTCAAATACGTTGTAAATGCATCCATACTGGAAAGACTGATGGGTGTCGCTTCCTGCTGCCACCTTTCTGCCAAATTTTCCGGCCAGGCCATATACCTTTTCTTTTGTTCCGTCCTTATCTTCCGCAATATCTTTTCCGTTCAGATCAAAAAAGTCAAATTTCCGGATCAGATAGTCCGGCAGTTCCGGAATATGTCCGCCCTCCCGGTAAGGGTGTCCGGCTCCCACCAGAAGATCATAAGAATTAAAATACCGGCTTAAAGTCTCAAACGAAAGAAAGCTTCCTTTCTCTTTGTATGGTTCCAGTCTCTGGTTTAATTCCAGAATCTGCTCTGACGGTCCGATGGAAAGCACATGACCGCCCTCCGCAATGTCTGTCTCCATTCCCGGGAACACTTTCAGTCCCTGATCTGTCACATAACAGTCTCCTTCTTTCTCATAATGAGTCTCCAGATAGTCATATATTTCCCGGAATCCGATGGTATTAAAATGCTCTGTCAGACAGATGGCATCCAGACCGGCTGTTTTAGCCTCCGTCAGAAGCCAGCTGGTATAGGCTCCTGAAAAAGGCAGTTTTTTCGCTAATTTCCCATGGGTGTGAAAATCTATCTTCATTTTCTTCTCCTTCTATATTGTAACAGACATGCCCACGCTTCCAAAAACCCATACAACAGAAATGGCAATGAAAGCAAAATCATGTTTTACGATTTTTAAACTTGATAATTTCATTCTCTTCACTTCTTTGTTGGAAGCCGCGTAACGATAACCTTTCAGCTCCAGCGCTTCCACTGTCGTCCTGGATCTTTTTGCCGTATTCAGAAGCAGCGGATAAAAGGCCTGAATGATCACTTTCACCTGATAAATCAGATATTTTATTTTTCCCAAAATACCTTTTTTATTCGGCGCCTTTCCTCTCATGCGGTAGGAAAGCAGGATATTCTGGAATTCTTCCATCAGAATCGGCAGAATCCTGTACGCAAACGAAATGCTGAAGGACAGACGCTCCGGACATCCAAACCACAGGAGTCCGTTGGCAAGCCGGTCCGGATCCAGTCCGGAAAATACGGTAATAGACGCCATCGAAACAATGGCAACTTTCAGAGTCATGATCAATACCGGAAGAATCGTCTCCACATTTCCTCCAAAGAACAATGAAACAATCAGAAGATATCCTGTCTGTGAAAAGACTCCCAGGCAGAAAACGAACATAACGAGAGGGGCTATTTTCGCCTTATAGGCAGCGGCTGCCACAAACAGGAACAGACAGATCAGAAGGACCACATTATCCAGAAACCATGGTACAATCCCGAAAAAACAATACCAGATCAAAAGAACCCGCGGATCCAGCCTGGCAATGACAGTATCATCATTTCCATAAGCATTTTTCAACACCTGGTTCCGGATATAATCAATGGATATTTTATCAAAAATACTTTCCGACAATTTCTCTTTCATCTATACTGCCTCCCTTTGAAACAAATGCAAAAACTCATCTACGGTATAGCAGGAAATCTCCGGCCGGATTTCTTTTCCCATCTGGTAAATTTCCGGCGGCTGGATGCCTGCTTCTCTCATAACTTCCCGGTCGTTAAACACTTCTTCCCTTGTGCCGTCTTTTAATAATTTCCCGCCGGACAGTACCAGAATTCTCTCTGCCCACTCGCAGACCAGCTGCATGTCATGAGTAGCGATCATAACAGTGTCTGTCATGCTTTTCATATCACTTAATGTGCGCAGGATTTCCTTTCTTGTGGCAATATCCAGATTGGCGGTAGGTTCATCCAGCAGAAGAACGGACGGATTCAGCGCAATTCCTATGGCCAGGGATGCCCGTCTCATTTGCCCTCCTGACAGAAGGCGCCCGTCCCGGTCCTGAAGGTCTGTCAGCTGGAATCTTTCCAGAAGTTCCTCTGTTCTTTTCTGATAATTCTCCACATCCCGCACCTTCATGGCAAATTCTATGTCTCTCCGGATGGAATCCTTAATGAACATTTCTTCCGGATTCTGATATACGAGGGAAAGGATCTGGGAAAGTTCATTCATTTCCATTTCTTTGATGTTCTGTCCCTGCAGAATGATGCTTCCTTCAGACGGTTTCAACAGTCCGCACATCAGCTTCATAATCGTGGATTTTCCGGCGCCGTTGGAACCGATCACAGCAATCTTCTCCCCTTTATGGATTTCCAGATTAAAATCATTCAGCACGCGGATCGGATTTCCTTTTACGGAACGGTATTCCACAGATACATTTTCAAACTCCAGTATCGTATTTTCTTCTGACGGCGCGTCCAGAATCTTTGCCCTGGCCGCATCCGTCTGCGGATATCTGCAAAAAAAGTTTTTTCCCTCTTCCACGGTAACCGGAAGTTCTGCTTCCATGCCTTTCGCCATACGGTCAGCCGCCAGCGTAACCTGCGGCGGGAAAATATTGCTCTTTTGCAGCTCTTCCACCCGGCACAGCGCTTCCCTGGCCGGCAGCTTCCAGGCAATGCTTCCATTTCGCATCAGCATCACATGCCTGCAGTACTGAGCGATATATTCCGTGTGATGCTCGATGACGATGATCGTCTTCCCATGCACTTCATTCATTGTTTTCAGCACTTCATAAATGTCTCTCGCATGGGCAGGATCCAGCTGGGCGATCGGCTCATCCAGCACCAGAATGTCCGGTGACAGAGCGGCGGCTCCCGCCAGCGCGAGGAGATGTTTCTGCCCTCCGGACAGCTGCCAGATATATTCATCTGCCTTGTGGGCGATGCCGCACATTTCCAGCGCTCTGCGTCCTTTCTCTTCATAATCTTTCACAGCGAAATTCAGACATGCAAAAGACGCGTCATCCAGAACTGTCGGCCGTACGATCTGATTTTCAAAATCCTGATATACATATCCGATTTTCTGCGCCAGATCACCGATTTCACACTCTCTCGTATCAAGTCCTCCGATGACAACCTTCCCTTCCATATCTCCCGCTGTAAAATGAGGAATCAGCCCGTTGAGTGTCTTGCAGAAAGTGGATTTCCCGCAGCCGTTGTTTCCAACGATTGCGAGAAAATCACCCTGCTCGATCTCAACTGATAAATTTTTTAAAGTTGGTTCTTCGGCACCAGGATATGTAAATGTCAAATTTTCAATCTGAATCATCTTACATCTCTCCCTGAACCGCTTCTGTTCTTCTGGAATTCTTTAAGATTCTGGAACAGACCAGAATCACCAGCAGAGCTGCGACAATAATTCCCACGATAAATGCCGTGGAGCTTTCTGCCCAGGAAGCTTCCCAGTCAATCAGGGACATTCCGCTTTCTGCCAGGAACTCTGCTCCCACTGCTGCTGCAAAACCGATCACTGATCCTGCGACAACTTTTGCGGTCACTCCTGCGTCTCCTGCCGGAAGATTTTTCTCATCCCTTGGTTTTAATCCCAGGAGCGGCTCAATCTTTCCATATAATCTTGGAACGAGGAATACCGTCGGCAGCATGCAGAACAGGATTCCTGAGAAGAGTACATCATTCAAAAAGGCAAATCCTTCGGTAAAGAAAACACTCTGCGGCAGTCCCGGCACCGCTTCAAAGTCAGATACAGCGAACTGTACTTTCAGGATATCCACAACGCATCCCATAAACTGCTGGAGAATCACTCCAAAAATAGATGCGGCCGCAACGGCTTTCCGGTTCTTCGGATTTTTCACCAGTCTTCCTGCCACATAAATTCCAATGGTCAAAGTGATGAATTTTTCCAGTTCTCCCAGGCCGCCAAACTGTCCCAGCATAATCTCGCTGAATACGATTTCTCCTGTGGCAGCTCCCAGCGCCGCAGACATAGGATCAAATAAAATTGCCAGTGTCAGTGGAATGAACAAGAAATATTCCACTGAAAATTCCACGATCCCCACCTGGAATGACGGAATCAGCTCTGTAAATAAAGTTGCTAGTCCATAAAGCGACATGCTTAAAACGAAAACCATTAACTTCTGTGACTGTGTAATGTTTGCTTTTTGATTCATCTTTTTCCTCCCTGTCAATAGGTCTTTCTCTTTTCTACATGACCTATCATATCAGCCTCATGTAAATTATTCTTCCATTTTTCAGTAAAATGAAAGTTAAATATCATTTTAAACAAAAAGGAAATTTTTATTTCATTTTCATCAAAAAACTTTCATATTCGTTTCAGCATGCCGCTTTTTCTATTTCTTATTTTTTGTTTTTGGCATTTTCTTCTTTTCCCTGGTCAGCTCCAGCAGCATACCGCTGTATGGAGGCAGTACCGCAGTGATGTTTGATGTCTCCTCTCTTCGCTTTATCTCCCATTTTTCTTTCCCTTTCGGCGTTTCTCCGCTCCAGCAGTCCCAGTCCGTATGCAGGATGCATTTCCCTTTCCAGTTTCCATCGATCTCCAGCTCATAATTTTCCTGCTCCTGATCAGAGAAATTAAAGACTGCTGCCATAACTTTCTCTCCGGCGCCGCGGCGAATGGCATAAATGCACCGCTCCTCCTGGTGGCAGTCCAGCCATTGAAAGGTTTTCTGGTCGTAATCTTCATGGAACGCCTTGTTTTCTTTGTAAATCCGATTCAATTCCATCATATAATGGTGAAACGCGTCGTGGATCGGATATTTCAGTACATTCCAGTCCTGTTCCTGTTTCTCCGTCCATTCCCTCAGCTGCCCGAACTCATTTCCCATGAAGTTCAGCTTCTTTCCCGGATGCATCATCATATACAAATACATGGATCTTGCCTGAGGGAACTTCCCATCATAATCTCCATACATTTTCTGCAGAATCGATGCCTTTCCGTGGACCACTTCATCGTGGCTGAATTCCAGCAGATACTGCTCATTCCAGAAATACATCATGGAAAATGTCAGCTTGTGATAGTCCCTGCTCCTGTACTCAGGCGGAGTCTGGAAATACTCCAGCGTATCATGCATCCAGCCCAGATCCCATTTATAATCGAAACCAAGTCCTCCTTCATAAACCGGTCTGGTAACCCCCGGATAGGAAGTGGAATCCTCTGCGATCAGCATGGCGTCCGGATGCCTCTGCTTTAATCCAAGGTTCATATCCTTCAAAAATTCAATGGCGGCGCCGTTGACTCCCCTTCTCTCATCTCCCTGCCAGTAGATCAGGCGGCTGACCGCGTCCATGCGCAGCCCGTCAAAATGGTATTCTTCCAGCCAGTAATTGGCCGCGGACTGGAGAAAACATTTTACTTCCCTTCTGGAATGGATAAAATTACAGCTTCCCCACTCGCTTTCACCGGTATCCTTATTATCATATTCATACAGCGGCGTTCCGTCATAGAGCCTCAGTCCGTAACCATCAATAGCAAAATGTACCGGCACAAAATCCATAATAACGCCGATTCCTGCCTGATGGAGCAGATCCACAAATTTCATCAGCTGCTCCGGCTTTCCATACCGCTTGGTCGGCGCAAAAAATCCGGTATTCTGATATCCCCATGAGCCGTCAAAAGGATGCTCTGACAAAGGCATCAGCTCCACATGGGTATAGTGATTTTCCTGCAGATATGGAACCAGCATTTCTGCAATCTCATCATATTCATACCATCCGTTTTCATCCGCCGGATTCTGTCTCCAGGATCCCAGATGCATCTCATAAATATTCACCGGTCCACGCTTCCCGCTGCTTCGGTTCACTATCCACTTTTCATCCTGAAATTCATACTGATCGATGTCACAGATGATGGAACAGGCTCCCGGCCGGAGTTCCATTTCAAATCCATAAGGATCGCAGTGCTCCTGCATCCGGCCTCCAGGCCCATAGATGCAGTACTTATACATATCCCCCTCTTTCGCTGTCTTTGATTTCATGGAGAAAAAACCGCTCTGTCCGTCCTTTTCCATAAATTCTTCCTTCCAGTCATTAAATTCCCCGATTACTGCAATCTTTTCCGCTCTCGGCGCATAAGTAACAAACTCTATGACGTCTCCCTTTCTGTGGGCGCCCATATAACGGTAGGCGTCAAACATTTTTCCATCATAAAATTCCTGTCTGTTCACTAAAAACACCACCTTATCCTACATTTGTTGTTTTTCCTTCATATGTATATTATAATAGAGAAAAGAGAACAGGACAACCACCAAACATCCGTCTTATGGCGGATATCCAACACTTATTAATAAATCGTAGGATAGGAGATAAAGTATGAAAAAAATGAAAACTGACCGCCGGGTCCGCAGGACCCAGAACGCCTTAAAAACCAATCTTCTGCTGCTCATGAAAGAACAGCCCATACAAAAAATATCCGTCTCCCGCCTGTGCGAGAAATCGGATATCAATCGCAGTACTTTTTATACTTATTATTCCAGCCCGATGGATCTGCTCCATTCCATTGAAGACGAAATTCTTCAGAGACTGGAAGAAACCATCCTTCAGTACCAGCAGGAAAATTCCGTTCCCCGGTTTATGGAATCTATCGTCCATTATATTTCTTCCCACCAGGAACTAATCCGGCTGATCTTCTCTGATAACGGCGATCCGGGATTTTTAAACCGGCTGACCCTGATGCTCCAGGAAAAAACCATAAAAAACTGGAAAGCACGCTTTCCTTCCTGCAGCAAAGAGTCTCTGATCACCCTGCACACTTTTATCTCAAGAGGCTGCATCGGTGTCATCGAATCATGGATTCGGAACGGTTTTCAGACATCGGAAGAAGAAATATCCCATATCCTGGAACTTCTCTCCCGGTCTGCTGCTTCTGCGGTCTTAAAGAACCGCCTCTGAGAGGATGTTCTGTATGTCCTGAAACAGCATGCTGGTATGATAGCCGTCTGCCGCCGCATGAGAAATCGTCAGAGCTGCCGACAGCTCTTTTTTCCCTCTGTCGTCTGTATACTTTCCGAATGTAATAATCGGGAAAAGGCTGGGTTCCCCTCCCGGAACCCAGGTCCCGTACCCTGTGAAATCCATCCACGGCACACAGGAAATACAGTAAAAATTCGGCGGCTGTCCCGGCTTTCCTTTGGGTCCTTTGCAGTCTTTATAGGTTTCCATATCGCTGACAATGTTTTCATAACACTTCCGGAAATCCTCATCATAAAAGGACCAGATATCAGAAAATGTATGGTCGTCCTCATGAAAAATCGTATAACTTGGATGCACTACATCCCAGATTCCCGGATTTCCTTCTGCATCTTTCCCCATGCGGAACTCTTTTCTTTCATTGACCGCCCTGGAAACACAGGCAATAAACGCCGGATAAAACCGGAGATCTTTTTGTTTCACCTGCTCATAAAGATGCGTCACATCCAGGCGCACCGTCACCGAATAGCCGCATGGCAGCGCCTCTGTGTAATATTTATAATGTTCTTTTCGCTCCCACCGGTCCTGATCGATCCGTCGAAACATGATTTCCTCCTATTCCAGCATCTCATAGCCGCCTATGACCACAGGCATATTTAACACTTCCAGCACTTTCTCCAGCAGCACGCCTTCCCGTTTCGGATAATCGAAACCATAGCTTGCCTTGATGGCCTGCGTGATAAACTGCACGCCTTTGTCCAGAGCGATCGGCAGACTGTCGCCGTTTAACAGACTTCCGATCATGACAGAGGTATAGGCGTCCCCGGTTCCCGGATAAGACGCCGGTATATATCTGCACTGAATCTTCCAGTAAGTATTGCTTCTTCTGTCAAACGCCACCACATTGGTGTCTTTTCCTTCTCCCTGATCCGGAACGCTGGTGGCCACTACAATCTCCGGTCCCATATCAGACAGGGTTTTCAGCCATTTCTTAATCTGCCGATCTGTAATCTGCTCCACATACGGCTCTCCCAGCAGCAGGCTCACTTCCGTGAAATTCGGCGTAATAATATCTGCCTTCGCCACCAGACGGCTCATTTTATTCACATGATCCTCTGTCATAGTTGAATACAATTTCCCGTTATCTCCCAGCACAGGATCCACGACCACCATATTATCTTCGGTTCCAAAGTCATCAATGAAGTCAGATATGATCTGAATCTGACGTTCAGATCCAAGAAATCCGGAATAAATACAGTCAAAGTCCAGGTCAAGATTTTTCCATCCATTGATGTAATCCTGCATATAATCCGTGAAATCCACATAACTGAACGTATCAAATCCGCCGGTATGATTGGATAAGATTGCCGTCGGAAGCGGACAGACCTGAACCCCCATGGATGATAAAATCGGTATGATCGTTGTTAAAGACGCCCTTCCAAATCCAGAAAGATCATGAATGGCTGCTACTCTCTGTACGCTGCGCTTTCTCATACTTGTCTCCCCTCTCTTATCTCAGACGGAATGTTAAGATTCCTTTGTAATCGATCACTTCAATCTCTTCATCCCGCCTCATCTGCTCTATCATCTCTTCTTTATTTTCTGTGCCGCGGCTGTCCAGGAATCCATTTAATTCAAACTGATTCATCGGGTGCCGTCCAATGATGGATTTCACCGCCTCATAATCATCCTCAATTTCGCTGAAGAAGCTTCCTGAACTAAGCATTTCAATGGAAATTCCGCCCAGTTCTTTGACCGCATACTCCATTCTTTCATCGGATACTACATTGACGCCTTCCTCTGCCGGAGGGCGGACCGGCGTATTCAAATACAGACGGTCATACTTTAATTCCTTCAATAATTCTTTAAAATGTCCGATGGATTCCTTATCATCGTTGATCCCGTCCACCAGCATAATCTCCAGCCACAGTTCTCCCTGATACACGGCACAGAAATCTTTTAATCCCTGAAATTCTTCCTCAAATTTAATCGTGCCGTAAGGACGGTCAATCTTCTTTGCGATTTCCTGATTGTAAGCGTCAAGGGATGGCAGCACCATATCCGCATGGCAGAGCTCCTCCCGGACCTGAGGATCTGAAAGCAGAGCCCCATTGGTAATAACCGCCACCGGTTTGTCTGTCATCTCCTTCAGCCCGCAGATCAATTCTCCAAGATTGCTGCAGAGCGTTGGTTCTCCTTCTCCCACGACGGTCACAATATCAAATTTGTCTGAATCTTTTAAGTATTCCTTAAATTCCTTTAAAATATCTTCTGTCTTATAAAACTCCTGCCGTTCATTGGTCATCCGGTCTGTTCTTCCCAGCTGACAGTAAATGCAGGAATAGTTGCAGGTCTTTTTGGGCAGCGGACTGATTCCCAGAGACCGCCCCAGCCTTCTGGACGGTATTGGTCCGAATATATATTGAAATTCCTTCATTTTCAACGTTCTTCCTTTCGAGTTTTCTTTCTATTATAGCACACAACAGAAAACGCAGCAGAAAATTTTCCTGCTGCGCTGTTTCTTCTATTTGTATATGATGCTTATGCAAGAAGATTGTCTGCCAGTTCTTCCATTGTCTTGACATTTTCTTCTTTCATTGTAGATCGGATTGTAACCACAGGATCAACAATCTCTACATTTTTGAAGTTCTCTACGATTGCCTTCATATTCTTTGCCGCTGTCGGAGCCCAGGAACCATTCTCCATGAACGCAATCTTTCTCTTCTGATAGTTCTTTGCTTTCAAATGATGCAGGAAATCTTCCATACATGGGAACAGTCCTCCATCATATGTCGCACATGCAAGTACCAGTGTGTCATAGCGGAATGCGTCTTCCACGGCCTCTGCCATGTCGTCTCTGGAAAGATCTGTAACAACGACTTTCTTTGCACCTTTCTCTTCCAGGATTTCCGCAAATTTCTTTGCTGCTTTTCCTGTATTTCCATGGATGGATGCGTATGCGACTACAATTCCTTCGCTTTCCGGCTCATATTTGCTCCATGTATCATATAAACCAATGTAATATCCCAGATTTTCTTTCAGGATCGGTCCGTGAAGAGGGCAGATCATCTGAATATCCAGTCCTGCTGCTTTCTTAAGGAGTGCCTGTACCTGCATTCCATATTTTCCAACGATATTGAAGTAATAACGTCTTGCCTCACACGCCCAGTCTTCCTCTGCATCCAAAGCGCCGAATTTTCCGAATCCGTCTGCTGAGAATAAAATCTTTTCAGACTGTTCATAAGCAACCATAACTTCCGGCCAGTGAACCATTGGTGCCATAAAGAACTGAAGTGTATGTTTTCCAAGAGATACGGTATCTCCTTCTTTGACTGTTACACTGCGGTCTTCCAGATTTTCAATCTCGAAAAACTGAGGAATCATGTTAAATGTTTTCGCATTTCCGATCAGTTTCGCTTCCGGATATTTTTCTGCCAGAATCTGCAGGCTTGCGGCGTGATCCGGTTCCAGATGAGAAACAACGATATAATCCACATTTCTTCCATCAAGTTCTCTTTCCAGATTTGCCAGCCACTCGTCTGTTCTTCTCTGGTCAATGGTATCCATAACTGCAACTTTCTCATCTAATATAACATAAGAGTTGTATGATACGCCATTTGGAATCACGTACTGGCTCTCAAAAAGGTCCAGATCTTTGTCATCTGCACCGATATATTTAATCGCGTCTGTAATTACAATATCTTTCATTTGTTACCTCCAAACTCCATGATCTTATATCTTCTTTTCGTCATTACTATATCATATTTGAAATTAGATTGCCACCCATTCAGTTTCATAACAATTACTATTTTTAGTACAATCCTGAAAATCTAATCCCATTCCTCTTTCAGGAACCGCACAATATCTACCGCTTTGGGCGGGCAGCCATCAACATGTTTTTCAAAGCGTGCGGTGCAGTTTCCGATTCCGTACATTCCATGTTTTTTCTGATATCCCTGCCCGATGGCCAGACTTTTTTTCTTTTTATGATCCAGCAGTCCCTGCTCATTCAGACGGTCCAGAGCATAAATCAGAGATCCGTAGCAGGCGGAACAGGCATCCTTCGGTTTCACATAAGCCGCCAGCTTTGCCGCACGTCCTTCCGGTGCCGCCGGCTTCACAGTTTCTGCCTCCCGGTTCAGCGCGTGAATCTCAACTTTCTTTGTGTCTGTGCTGCCAACTCCCAGCTTCTCCGCCAGATGGATGTATTCGACATCGTGAGGTTCATATCCCATGATTTCCGCCGCAAAGCTGTCGCAGAGCACCGGATCTTTGAATGCCAGAATCCGGTCCATAGACACAGGATTTCCGCCTTCCTCAAAATCCAGATCCCCGCAGATATTGTCTGCCAGATCAATATGTTCCAGCAATTTCATTGTCATCTCTTTGTAATTCGTCCCCTGGATCATATAAATATCATTTCGTTCCATAAAACCTCCTGACTAAACTGTTACTGCGTTCGCATTGATTTGATCGATCATATTTCGGATTTCCATCCAGACTGTCATACTCTGCATCTTTCAGTTAAATCATATTATATTGCATGGCAGAAACAAACCTTCCGGTTTCCCGGAAGGCTCTCTCAATCCTCTATTGAAATTGTTCCGTCGTTGACATGGCAAATTTCCCGCCGTCCATAATAATATCGCATCCTGTCAGATATTCATGTCCGTCTGACAGTAATTTCATGATCAAATCTGCCATCTCTTCGGATTCGCCCACTCCGCCGAATGCGGTTCCTTTGGCAATGGAATCCAAATACGCTTCCTGTCCCTCCAGCATCGGCGTCATAAAGGATCCCGGCGCAATGGAAAAAATCCGGCTGTTATTTTTCTGAGCCACACGAACTACATTTGCCATGGTATACCAGATGACAAACCGTTTGGAGCAGGTATAGGTTCCGTATTCCGGTCCCAGGCGGGCAACCCGCGGATCTGTCGGTTCCGGGATCAGCGCCAGCACTTTCTCGCAGAAGTCTTCTGCATCCGGATGTTTCCAGACTTCAATGTCTTCTTTTTTGGCCTGATAATAATATCCGGTGAT
The DNA here is from genome assembly GCA_019119895.1 of Candidatus Anaerostipes avistercoris. GTDB lineage: Bacteria > Bacillota > Clostridia > Lachnospirales > Lachnospiraceae > Anaerostipes > Anaerostipes avistercoris. The sequence goes on from DWWD01000023.1 coordinate 51,891, forward strand.
GGAAGAATAATTCAGCACTGTCGAATGATCCAGATACGGCAGAAATGTTTCTAAGACATAATGTGTTCCCTGCATATTGATTTTAACGATCAATTCTGAAGAAGCATTATCAAAATCCACTCCGGCCGCATTGACTACATTTCCGATCGGCGCAATGCTTACCGCATATGTAGCAAATTCCCGGAGGGATTCCAAATCTGAAATATCACAGTTCTTTCCATATGCCTCTACGCCTGCTGCCTTCAGCTCATCCATTGCATGTTCCAGTCGTTTCTTATTTCTTCCGCCGATCAATACCGGGCCATAGACTCCAAGCGCCTTCGCTGTTGCCAGGCCCATGCCGGAAGTTCCTCCTGTCACTACCTGCAGTTTTCTTTCTTTTCCCATACGACAGCCTCCTTTACTCCTGATTTTGACGTTTTTTCCCTTTTCCTGTATCATAATTATAGTATAATCTTGATTGATGCAGACTATCAAGAAACATCGGATAACTTACTCAAAAATGGAGGAAATGTGACATGTTGGAACATTCAGATAATCGTCAGGCCATTCATTCTCTCGATGCTCTTTCCGGGGCGTTGTTTGATCTGATGCAGGAAGATTCTTTTGAAAAGATTACTATCACTCTGTTCTGGAGCCATGGACTGCCGAGAACTTCAAAACCTCGGTTCATGACCTGACTTATGTTCTTGTCACCCTGGCGCCTGAAACATGAAAAGAGCAGAGCTGTTCGATGACAACTCCGCCCTTCTCACTTTGGGTATATCATTTATTTTACGGATTGCGTATTTTACTGATTGCGCACGTCAATGCTGAATGTAATATTTCCGGTGTATGTTCCGGCAGCAATTTCATCATAGTTATCTGCTTTGATGGCTCTGCTTACAGAAGCAGTTCCGTCTGTCACCTTTTCATTTCCATAAAAGCTGATGAGCAGATCTCCAATGTCGTACGCGTCCGTTGGTCTGGTACTGTATCTGCTCGGGTATACTTTGTAAGTCGCTTCCTGGTTGTCTTCACTTCCCAGAGCAAATTTTCCTGTGGTATCTCCATATCCTGCGTCCGCAATACTTACGCTTACTTTCTTTCCTTCAGGAATTGCATTTAAGCTGTCTTCATCCATGGTAAATGCAATTGTTGTGGCATCTGCAGAATTGATGGTCGCTGATGCCGGAATCCCAACTGTAAAAGTAGGCGCAGGATTTTCTTTCACAAGTGAAATGTTGGTCTTGGCGCTCTGTGTATCCCCTTCAGACACAGATACATCTGCTGCTGAAACCGGAACAATGCTTCCGATCATCATCGCGCACGCCAAGCCAAGCGTTGCGAACTTTTTAAACTTTCTCATTGTCGAAACCTCCTTTGTAAGTCTCTTCTCTTTTTTGTTTCTTTTATATCATCCCGACCCGGGAAAATACCTGTATGATTTCCACTGCAGCAATCTATTTCACCCTAAGAAGCAATTAGATTTGTTGCGACAATCGCATTGTTTAACGTCTCCTGATCCTCCATGGTATAGGTGTCCACGCGAATATTCAGTTTATACGTTCCATTTGGCACTTCCTGGTTTAGTTTCACCTGCTCCAGAGCCCTGCCCGGTCCGATCAGGTCTGACTGATAAATTTCCTCCCCGGTGTCACTCAGAATAAAAGTATATGTAAAATAACAATCATTTTCCTTTGGATTGACAAGCGTCATATCGATCGTGTCCGTCCCGCCTTTCATATAGACATCACTGTAATATGGAATCTGGATTCCCGCGTCTTCATCTGCGCTTTTCATATCCTGATTCCACTCGACCGTATTTTTCTGTACCTTTAGTCCGTTGGACGCTGCATTTCTATTATTCCCCAGCAAAAATCCTGCTGCTATGGCAACTACCAGAACTGCAGCAGCAATCCCTCCGATGATCCATTTTCTTTTGCTTTTCCGGCTTCCCGTTTTCTCCTGTCGTGCCATCTGTTCCCCCGTTTCCTGTTTCTTCCATATTTTCTAAATATATTACTATTTAAACATTTCAATGTAAAATCCACCAGAGAGATCATGTTAAATTAAGGTTATGACTTGTGGTTTTTATTCGTTCCGCAGCTTCCATGAGAAGCGGTTCTTCACAGTCATCAACCGTCTGAATCCGGTCCAGCGGAGCGTAAGGAAAAGAAATATTATCTGTAAACAGCAGGCAATCCCCTGTCAGACTGGTAACTTTTAGCTTTTGCTGCTCTTCAGAGATATACAGACAAGGATGCTCTCTCTTAAAATATCCATACTCCTTTTTTGTCCATTCAAAATACTCCTGATCCATTGCTGTCTCCCCACAATAGACCACATAAAATGGTTTTCCAAAAGGACTGGCGTCAATGTACAAAATATCTCCCGGAGCATACGGAAGTACAACATTGTCCGGTACCAGCAATTGATCTGCATGGTCCAGAATAAATTTCTGATCATCGGTAAAATATGTTTCATATTCCGGATATTTAAATAACAAGCGTTTAAAATCGGTCGTATTTCCTTTCACACTCAATATTTTGCCTTTCAATGAGAATGCCGCTTTGTACTGAATATATATTTTATCTTGTATCTGCAGATACTTTATGACTTCCCAGTAAAATTTATTTTCTGCCGGTTCCTGAAATAAATTCTGATCCTTCAGGATATCGTTCGATTCTTCTTTCATCTCTTCCCAAAGATACGGGTGCAGTCTTGTAAAAAGCTGATGTTCCATGGAACAATCCGCATACAGGCAGTCTTCATCATCACGATATCGCAGACTGAGCCCCAGTGCAGACATATTCTGACTGCCTGTTGATTTCATTTCATTATCCGGGAATGTATCCATATCGTTCAAAGCAGCTGATTTCATCTGTTTGAGCAGTTTCAAATATTCTTCTAATGTAATATTGGTTTTGCTTACATCTGTCATATTGATTCAACTCCTTTCATTCTCCCTGCTCTTCCAGTATACTCCTGGAAATGGGTCAAAAACATCTGATCCGGTTTCACAGCAAATATTTTTGCATCAGTTTCTCAGCTATTTCCATATCCAGAACAAGTTTTCCTGTCTCAAAAGTCAGGATTAATTGTTCTCCGGGTAGATATCATTTCTCTCATATGCCTGTATTTTCTGAATTGTACTTTCCGCGTAAGATGGATCATCCATCATTCCGTGGTGTTCCCAATAGATTTCACGTTTGTTTTTCCTTGACAAAAAGGTAAAGTCCGGATAGACCGTGCCGTATCCTTTTAGATATAACGGATGTTCATACTTATAAGGAATTTTGTGTCGATAAAAGCAATCCGCCAGGATTTTTTCGGACTTTGATCGTACCCGCTCTCCTTGTTCTGTCAGAATCATTGGACTGTCCTTTTGGAATCCTTTTCCTTCATAATTTTTTGCCATCCATGTTTCCAATTGCTGCTCCCACAACGGCTCAGCAGGCTGAATCAGTTTTTGTCTTTCCCTATGCTCCTTCCAAAAAATTTTCTCAATTTCTTCCTCATCATAATCCCTGGTAATTCTTCGGATCTGATTCAATCGCCTCTCTGCTTGTTTCAATATCTTTTTATCATAGGATTTCTGGGCAAGTCTGCGCACTAACTCAGTATTTGTTCTTAGTATATATTGACCGCCGCTTTTCCCTCCTGGCAAATGATGATAAAATTGTACAGATTCTTTTGCATGAGTTAATCTGAGTGTTCCTGGTGGAACATCTTTTAACTGCTCTTTGGTTTTTGTGAGGATTTTCTCTAATCTGATTTGTTCCTGCATTAACATCGTTTTAAGGTTTGTCATAAGATTCTCCTTTCTGTACCTGCTTTGCCTGTTCTGATTGTTTATAATCGTAAAATCAGAACTTTTGATTGAATCGCGATTAAGATCTGGTTTCCTCAACTTTGTTTTATCTTAATTTCTCAATAAATATGCTGAAATTAGACATCTGCTAAATTCATTTCTTTAATATTGGAATCTTATGTTTTCTTTCCTCCTCCCATACTGATTTTTTTACTCCTGGGAGCTTGCTCCTCTGCTATTTTCTCCTCCTATGGTGATTTCTTATCTCACAGGAGGTCATCCCCTTGGTAATTTCTCCTCCCACACTAATCTTTTATCTCACAGGAGGTCTTCCCCCTGGTAATTTCTCCTCCCACGCTAATCTTTTGTCTCACAGGAGGTCTTCCCCCTGATATTTTCTCCTCCTATGATACTTTCTCGCCCCACAGGAGGTCTTCCCCCTGATATTTTCTCCTCCCATGATTATTTCTCGCCCCACAGGAGGTCTTCCCCCTGATATTTTCTCCTCCCATGATTATTTCTTGTCCCACAGGAGGTCTTCCCCCTGGTATCTTCTCCTCCCATGATACTTTCTCGCCCCACAGGAGGTCTTCCCCCCTGGCATCTTCTCCTCCTATGCTGTCTTTTTACCCCATAGGAGATTTATTTCCCCGAGCTGTCTCCTCCTATACTAAATTCAAAATCCACAGGAGATTCTCTCTCCCAAATTACCTCCTCCTATATTAATTTCTTATCTCACAGGAGATAATCGCTCCTAAATTCTCTTCTCCTATCATAAATTTTCATCCTATGGGAGGCCTTTCTTCTTAAAATTTCTCTTATCCCGCTCTAATATATATAATATATCATTATTTTACATAATCTGGAAATACTATGAAATAAAAAAATCCCGGAAGCCAAAACTTCCGGGATTGAAATTCTCTTATATTCGAATCGATTAACGTTTTGAGAACTGTGGTGCACGACGTGCTTTTCTGAGACCTGGTTTCTTTCTTTCTTTCATTCTCGGGTCCCTTGTTAAGAATCCAGCTTTCTTAAGAATCGGACGGAAATCTCCATCTACCTGTAATAAAGCTCTGGAAATACCATGACGGATTGCTCCAGCCTGTCCTGTAAATCCACCACCATGAACGTTTACTAATACATCATATTTATCAAGAGTATCTGTAGCAACCAATGGCTGACGTACAACTACTTTTAATGTCTCTAATCCTAAATATTCATCGATGTCTCTTTTATTGATTGTAATCTTACCAGTTCCAGGTACTAAATATACTCTGGCAACGCTGCTTTTTCTTCTACCAGTTCCATAATATTTTGCTGTAGCCACTTCTTCGTCCTCCTTCTAATTAATACTTGATCTCTAATGCTTTTGGCTGCTGAGCCTGATTGTTGTGCTCTGGGCCTGCATATACGTGAAGCTTCTTAATCATCTTTCTTCCTAAAGGACCTTTTGGAAGCATACCTTTTACTGCAAGATAAATTACATCTTCAGGTTTCTTAGCTAATTTTTCTCTTAATGTCTGCTCTTTCATTCCGCCGACATAGTCAGAATGATGATAGTAAATCTTCTGATCTAACTTCTTACCAGTTACTTTAATCTTATCTGCATTTACTACGATTACATAATCACCTGTATCAATGTGAGGTGTATAAGTTGGTTTATTTTTTCCTCTTAAAATCTTAGCGATCTCTGATGTCAAACGTCCTAATGTATGTCCTGTAGCATCAACTACATACCATTCTCTTTTAATTGTTGATGGGCTGGCCATAAAACTTTTCATGGTGTTCCTCCTTAAATATTATCAATCCTTGTGTCTATATTCAAATACTCCCACCGGGGCTTTGGGGTAGTATTTTCCCTCATGTCACAGTTTTATATTATATAACACGGACTCGGGCGTGTCAATAGAATTTTTCACAAAATCAATCACTTCCCGTCAGATCAGATAGGTTACGATCGGCAGTGTAATCAGCGATAATAGTGTTGTAAGAACAATCCCCCGGCTGCACAGGGAACTGTCCATTCCATAATCCACGGCCAGCATAACCGGCATACTGCCATTTGGCATTCCGTACATTAATACCATAATGCCGGCAAGCATAGGATCCACTGAAAAATTTCGAATGATCAAACCTGCGATCACCGGAATCACCAGCATTTTGACAAATGTAAACTGGTACATTTTCCATTCCGTGAAAACTTCCCTTAAGGACATTTTAGCCAGAGAGACACCTGTCATCATCATGGATAACGGCACCGCTGCGCCGCCCAGATAATCCAGGAAATCAACTGCCGTTCCCGGCACTTCCGGCCGGAGGGAAAAGATGACCAACGAAACCAGGCACGCAAAAACTCCCGGATTGATCAGTTTTTTCCATTGAAAATGCACTTTCTCCGATGTTCTTTCTTTTTCAAAGAGATAAAATCCGTATGTATAAAACAGTATATTGAATACCAGCGTATACATTCCCACATAAAATATGGCCGTCTTTCCATACAATGCTTCAATCAAAGGAATACCCATGAAACCAAGATTGGAGAAAATCAGCATAACGCTGTACATATTTCTCATGCTGCTCTTAATCCTGAGGACACGAACAAACAGGGGACTGACCGCTACCAGAGAAGCAAACAAGATCACCGCCAGCAGAGTGTTTGTCATCACCGACGACCAGGAGTAACTTCCATCGGATGATGTAATGCCGGTGATGATCAGCGCCGGATTGAATATATTTACGATCAGCCTGGAAATTTGAGAGGCTCCGTCATCTGTGAGCCATCGTCTTTTATAACTGAAAGTTCCCAGAAGCATAAAGCCAAACAATACCAATAATTTCTGAAAAATAATCCAACTGTTTTCCATTGTTCCTTTCCTTTTCTATTCTTCAAACTCCAGATATCGGATTCCTATCAAAGTAAGACCCTTTGCCGGAAGTTTTGGTCCCACAGGAACCCGCTCTTCAGATTCCAGAATTTCTTTCACCCATTCCGGATCCTTCTTTCCTCTGCCCACTTCCAGCAGGGTGCCTGCCATCAGACGCACCATATTATAGAGGAAACCGCTTCCGGTAACCCGCATGATAATATAATTTCCATCCTGCCGGATATCGCAGGCATAGATTTCTCTCACATAAGAAGTGACCTGTGCCCGGCTGCTGCATAAACTGATGAAACAGTGTTCCCCGAGAAAATACCGGGCCGCTTCCTTCATTTTCTCCACGTCCAGGGGAACATATACAAAATGATGGTACCGCCGCGTGATCGGATTGTCAAAGGACGCATTGTAAAATGTGTATTCATATGTTTTCTGGGTATCCTGAAACCGGGGATGAAAGTCTGCCGATACTTCTCTTGATGACTGAATGATAATGTCCTCGGGGAGTCTTGCATTCAGCGCCTGGGCCATTCTCTCTCCCGGTATTTTGCTTTTCGTATCAAATACTGCCACATTTCCAAGGGCATGAACTCCCGAATCTGTTCTGCTGGCTCCGATCACTTTGATTTCTTCTCCCAACAGCTGTGACAGGTTGTCGTTTAATACCTTTTCTATCGTAATATCTTCGGGCTGGATCTGCCATCCGCAGTAATCCGTCCCGTCATAAGCTACTTCTAATTTGATTCGTTTCATTTTCTAACTCCATGGGCTGTAAAAACTTAAATATACCATCCAGACGGTAAATAGAATCAAAATCGCATACGCGGCCAGATCTCTTTTCTCATAAATCAGCGGCCTTAATTTGGTCCTCCCCTCACCGCCGTGATAACATCTTGATTCCATGGCCATGGCAAGATCATTGGCCCGGCGGACTGCCGCGATAAACAGCGGCACAACGATCGGCACCATACTCTTCACTCTTTTGATCAGCCCTCCGGATTCAAAATCGATGCCTCTGGCTGTCTGAGCCTTCATGATTTTGTCCAGTTCTTCTGTCAGAACCGGGATAAAACGCAGTGCAATGGACATAATCATGGCCATTACATGCACCGGTATCTTTATCTTATTCAAAAATCCCAGAGATTTCTCCAGGCCGTCTGTCAGCTGATTGGGCGTCGTCGTAAATGTAAGCAGTGAAGTTCCCAAAACCAGCATGATCAGCCTTGTTCCCAGGTAAAAAGCTGTCTCCAGCCCCTCATCTGTAATCCTGATCCATCTGGTATCGATTACTGCATTTCCCTCTTCAATAAACAGCATGTTAATCAAAACCGAAAATATCAGAATCACCGCGATCGCCCGAAGCCCTTTTACAATATAGGAAACCGGAACTTTCGATATCGCAATGATTATGATCAGAAAAGCAAGGGACATGATATAGTTCACCGGTGATCTGTGCAGAAATAAGGTAACAACATATACCAGTGTTCCGAATAATTTTACCCGCGGATCCAGCCGATGGAGCAGTGAATCTGCCCTGTAATATTGTCCGATTGTAATATCTCTAAGCATTGTCTCGCTTCTTTCTTATAACATCCATAATTGCTTCTTTCGTTTCTTCCAGAGTCAGAACATCTTCTTTTATCATAAATCCCCGTTCTCTCAATTCCTCTGCCAGGGATCTGTAAAATGGCACAGACAATCCTATAGCTTCCAACTCCTTTTTGTGAGAAAAAACTTCCCTTTTATCACCATCATACATCACTTCTCCGTGATTCATGACAATGACTCTGTCTGCACAGTCTGCTACATCCTCCATACTGTGTGACACCAGCAGAATCGCCATTCCTTTCTTCTGATGCAGCTTTTTCAGCAGATTTAAAATCTGGTCTCTTCCTGCCGGATCCAGACCGGCCGTCGGTTCATCCAGAACAAAATATTCCGGCTCCATGGCAAGAATACCGGCAATCGCCACTCTCCGCCTCTGTCCTCCAGACAATTCAAAGGGAGACTTATGGAAAATATTCTCCTCAATTCCCACATCCAGCAGAGCCTGGCGGGATATCACCTCTGCTTCTTCTCTTGTTTTGCCGAAATTCATCGGCCCAAAACATACATCATCCAGTACGGTTACCTCAAACAGCTGGTATTCCGGATACTGAAAACAGACCCCGACTTTCCCTCTTAATTCCCGCAGAGGAAATCCCGGTTCGAAAATATCTCTTTCATTATATAATACCTTTCCCCCGGACGGTTTGAGCAGTCCATTCAGGTGCTGGATCAGTGTTGATTTCCCGGATCCGGTATGTCCGGCGATTCCCACAAACTCACCTTTTTTTATTTCCAATTTTATGTTTTTTAATGCGTAATTCTTTTCCTTGGTGTTTTCTTCATATTTGTAACTGACATTTTCTAAACGAATTGACATAATTCTTCCACCAGCTCTTCTTTCGTTATAATCTGATCCCTGATCGGGACGCCTTCTTTTCTCAGCTTATAGGCCAGTTCCGCTGCAGGCGGAACTTCCAGTCCCAGTTCTTTTAACATCTCTACCTGAGAAAAGACTTCCTTCGGCGTTCCATCCGCCGCAATTTTCCCTTCATCCATTACAATGACCCGATCCGCCAGAAGAACTTCTTCCATGTGATGGGTCACCATAAGAATCGTAATGTTCTTCTCACGATTCAGCTCTTTTACCAGCGACAGTACATGACTCCGTCCCTGAGGATCCAGCATGGCAGTGGGCTCATCCAGGATAATACATTCCGGTTCCATAGCCATGATTCCGGCAATGGCAATTCTCTGTTTCTGTCCTCCTGACAGCCTGTTCGGACTTGCCTCCCTGTAAGCCGTCATACCAACATCCTCCAATGCTTTTGTTACTCTCTTCCAGATATCCTCCGTAGGCCGTCCCATATTTTCCGGTCCGAAGGCCACATCCTCATCGACCACTGCACCAACGATCTGATTATCAGGATTCTGAAATACAATTCCTGCGCTCTGACGTATCTTTAAAATCTGCTGCTGATCCCTGGTATCCATTCCTTTTACATAGACCGCGCCTTCTGTCGGCAGAAGCAGTCCATTGATGTGCTTCGCGAGAGATGACTTTCCGGAACCATTCCTTCCAAGAATTGCTATGAATTCTCCTTTTTCCACAGAAAAACTCATATCGTCAATGGCTTTTATTTCCTGCGTATTCTCAGAATCATCGTAAGTCATATATTTATGAATCAGATTTTTTACATTTATAATTGACATAAATTTCTCCTTAACTCATTGGATTCTATTATAGCAAGAAGAAGTTCTCCAGGCAAGTCATCCATCATGAGAGAAGAATTACCCCATTCCTGACAATTCCTATTTTTGATTCGCTCTGGAACAAATCGCCTGAACCGGACAATTTTCATAGCACAATCCACAGTGGAGGCAGTTTTCCTGTCTGATTCTGTACACTTTTCCTTCTTCTATGCACTTTTGCGGACAGTTTCTCTTACATTTTCCACATCCGATGCATGCCTCAGTAATATAAAACCCTTTTTTCTTTGTCTTCTGCCCTCCCAGTGAAAAACTTTCTCTCTGGATTGGCGTTGTCCCAAGATCAAAAAATTCAATCTCACCTTTCCGGATACAGAAAGGATCCAGAATGTATCTGCTGTCCCCCGGATACACATCATTCATAGAAGGATTTGCTTCAAAAATCCGGTCGATCCAGTATTTTGGGTCTTCCAGTTTTTCCACCATGCCATTTAAACGCACTGCCTGGTATTCCCGGTTCATCCCTACGACAGCGGTTTCTCCTTTATCCATCAGCTGCCGATAAAAATCTTTTCCTCTGGAAGTACAGAAATACAATGTCTCATTTTCCACCAGCATTACATCGATCATTCGCACCTGGGGCCTTCCATTTTCATCCACTGTGGCAAATGCCGCATCTTTTACCTCTCTCAAAATTTCCAAACATTTTTCCGCTGTCATACTTCCTCCTATTCGTTGTAATGTTTATGATTACAACTATTTTATAACACATCCGGGAAATAACGTCAATACAAAAAGAGTACCCCGTTTCCGGAATACCCTCATGTGTTGTCGATTTGGAATTTTATAATAACTATTATCTCACTAAACTCACGCTGCGTCTTTGAGTTGCGTTCGTTAAGTGTTCCTGGTATCATCTCTCAACTAAACTCATCCGTCGCCTGCGGCTCGGATTCCTTAAGGTTCGAGATGGGCTTTCTCACTAAACTCACGCTGCGTCTTTGACTTGCGTTCGTTAAGTGTTCAATGCCTATACTAATTCAAGTAATACTTCTAATGCCCCGTCACCTTTACGCTGAGCGATTTTAACGATTCTTGTGTATCCACCGTTGCGTTCAGCATATTTTGGTGCGTACTCATCAAATAATTTCTGAGTTAAGTCTACTTTCTTTGTATTTGCTTTCTTACCAGCTGCATCTGTTGGAACTTCTGTTACTGGATATAATACTTTCAGCATCTGTCTTCTTGCGTGGAGACGAGATGGCATATCTTTCTTGATTTCTTTCTGAACAGTTTCATATACTGTAACTTTCTTTCCGTCTACAACTTCTTTTACACGTTTTCCATCATCATCTTTTTTCGCTACTTTTGCGTCAACTGTTACTGTTTCGAAGTTGTCTTTTTCTCTTACTGCCAGAGCGATCAGCTTCTCAGCAACTTTGCGGATCTCTTTTGCTTTCGCTTCTGTTGTAATGATTTTTCCATGATAAAGCAGGTTTGTAACCTCTGCACGGATTAATGCTTTTCTCTGAGAAGAAGTTCTTCCCAATTTTCTATATTTTGCCATTTTAAATTTGACCTCCTGTGATTTTTCGCCTTGCTTACTTCTTCCTTCAGCCTAGGCGGGTCTTACTCTTGTTTTTAGTTATTCATCTCCTGAACTCAAGGATAATCCCAGTTCATTTAATTTTGCCAGAACTTCTTCCAAAGATTTACGTCCAAGGTTACGGACTTTCATCATGTCTTCAGAAGTCTTGTTCGTTAATTCTTCTACTGTGTTGATACCTGCTCTCTTCAGGCAGTTGTAAGAACGAACGGATAATTCCAGCTCATCAATGCTCATCTCAAGAACTTTTTCTTTCTCGTCGTCTTCCTTCTCAACCATGACTTCCGCTGTCTTGGCATTTTCAGAAAGATCTACGAATAAGTTCAGATGCTCGCATAATACTTTTGCTGCTAAACTAACAGATTCATCCGGTGTCAGCGTTCCATTTGTAAATACATCCAGTGTCAGCTTATCATAATCTGTGATCTGACCGACACGGGTATTTTCAACTTTCAGATTTACACGCTCAACCGGTGTATAGATGGCATCTACTGCAATCTCGTCGATCGCTTTGCCTTCTTTGTCTGCCTTATCGGCGCCTACGTATCCGCGGCCTTTTGTGATCGTAAGCTCCATATCCAGCTTGCTGCTGTCGTCGCTCAGCGTCGCAATGACCTGATCCGGATTCAGAATTTCGATATCGCTGTCAGCTTTGATATCCGCAGCTGTCACAACGCCTCTTCCGGTAAATTCAATATAAGCCTGCTTTGCTTCATTGGATGAACTGTTGTTTTTAATTGCCAGTGATTTAATGTTCATAATGATTTCAGGCACATCTTCCTTAACACCTGGAATTGAGCTGAACTCATGAAGAACACCTTTTATTTTTACGGAACTTACTGCTGCGCCCGGCAGGGAAGAAAGCATGATACGTCTCAGGGAGTTACCCAGAGTTGTACCATATCCTCTCTCCAGCGGTTCCACAACAAAACGTCCAAAACGATTATCTTCTGAAATCTCACTAATCTCAATATTTGGTTTTTCAAATTCGAACATATTGGCCCTCCTTCTGGCTTAGGATTTAATTGAGGGTTATTATTTAGAATATAACTCGACGATCAATGTTTCATTAACTGGTACGTCAATTTCATCTCTTGTCGGAAGTTCTTTTACCGTTCCAGTAAAATTCTCATGATCAGCCTCTAACCAAGCCGGAACCATTCTTCCATCAGTGATTTCTAAGATTTCTTTATATCTTGGAGAGTTTCTGTGTTTCTCTTTGATTTCGATCACGTCTCCAGCTTTTACCTGGTAAGATGGGATGTTTACCTGTTTTCCGTTTACCAGTACGTGTTTATGTCCAACAATCTGTCTGCACTCTTTTCTTGTTCTTCCATACCCAAGACGGAACAGTACGTTGTCCAGACGAAGTTCAAGAAGCATCATCAGGTTTGCGCCGGCCTGACCTTTCATTCTTTCAGCTTTTGTATAGTAATTTCTGAAAGGTTTTTCCAGTACACCATAGATGAATTTTGCTTTCTGTTTTTCTGTCAGCTGAAGAGCATAGCCGCTCTTCTTTCTGTTTGATCTTGTTAAAGATCTGTTTGATTTCTTATCAATTCCTAAATAGACCGGATCTAAACCTAAAGATCTGCATCTCTTTAAGACTGGAGTTCTATCAATTGCCATCTTTTCATATCCTCCTAAATTAAACTCTTCTGCGTTTTGGCGGGCGACATCCGTTATGTGGTACAGGAGTTACATCGCGAATGCTTGTAACTTCAAGTCCGGCTGCTGATAAAGCACGAATTGCTGCTTCTCTTCCTGATCCAGGACCTTTCACCATAACGTCAACTGTTTTCAAACCATGCACTAATGCTGCTTTTGTAGCTGTTTCAGCTGCCATCTGAGCTGCATATGGAGTGGATTTCTTGGATCCTCTGAATCCTAATCCGCCTGCGCTTGCCCAAGAAAGAGCATTTCCCTGTGCATCTGTTAATGTAACGATTGTATTATTAAAAGATGACTGAATATGTGCCTGTCCGTGCTGTACATTTTTCTTCACACGTCTTTTTGCACTTTTCTTTGTAACTTTAGCCATAATTACATATACCTTTCTTTCTTCATTTCAAATTTCATAAGGTCTCAGGCAATAAAAAATATCTCATGCTGCTCTGCCCATGCATCCGGGCGTATCATATCGCAGCTGCCTGTTATTTCTTCTTATTTGCTACTGTTTTCTTAGGACCTTTACGTGTTCTTGCGTTTGTCTTTGTTTTCTGTCCACGGCAAGGCAGTCCCTGTCTATGACGTTTTCCTCTGTAACATCCGATTTCTTTTAATCTCTTAATGTTAAGAGCGATTTCTCTTCTTAAATCACCTTCTACAACCTGTGTCTCATTGATGACTGCGCTCAGTCTTTTTACTTCGTCGTCAGTCAGATCACGAACACGAGTATCAGGATCTACATTTGCCTCTGCCAAAATACGTTTAGAGCTGGACAGTCCAATTCCATAAATATAAGTAAGACCAATCTCTACACGCTTCTCTCTTGGTAAATCAACACCTGAAATACGAGCCATGTTTTCTTTTCCTCCAAAAATAATTCTCTAAGTTGTTTTTATTAAGTTTGATCCATATATCCGCGTACGGTGAAATGACATATATGTCTCTCCCTTAATTCTGATTTCTATCTATAAATAATCAGTATGAGCAGTACCCACCTCATACTGCAGCCGCTAAAATAATATTGTGGACAGTACCCCTGTTCCACAAGCATCTATATATTGTATTCAATATATAGATAGACGCACAAAGGCAAGGACCCTTTGCTTTTTTATAAAAAACCGCAAATTATCCCTGTCTCTGTTTGTGCTTCGGATTCTCACAGATTACTCTGACAGAACCTTTTCTCTTAATAACCTTGCATTTTTCGCAAATTGGTTTTACAGATGCTCTAACCTTCACTTGAATTCTCCTTTCAAAAAACGTTCGGATACAATTATATCATCATGTTTTCCATTTTTCAAGAGTTTTTTACTTATCTCTCCAGATAATTCTTCCTTTGGATAAATCATATGGGGATAACGCAAGTGTTACCTTGTCTCCCGGAAGGATCTTGATATAATTCATACGAAGTTTTCCGCTGATGTGGGCAAGAATCACATGTCCGCCTTCAATCTCAACTTTAAACATCGCATTCGGAAGTTTTTCCAATACAACTCCTTCTACTTCAATTGCTTCTGATTTTGACATTTTCAATCCTCCTTATCAGATAATGTTAATATTTCACACCCATCTTCTGTGATCGCAATCGTATTTTCATAGTGAGCCGCCAGACTTCCGTCCGCCGTCACCACCGTCCAGTCATCATCCAGCCATTCAACCTCGTAAGTTCCCTGGTTTACCATAGGCTCGATGGCCAGTGTCATCCCCGGGCGGAGTTTCATGCCGCGGCGTTTTTCCTTAAAATTCGGAATCTGCGGATCTTCATGAAGATGTGTTCCGATTCCATGACCAACCAAATCTCTCACAATGGAAAATCCATTGCTTTCCACATGTTTCTGTATCGCTTCGGATATATCAAAGAGATGATTTCCGGGCACAGCCAGTTTTATACCTTTGAAAAAACTTTCTCTCGTTACCCGGATCAGTCGTTCTGCCTCTTCTGATATCTTTCCTACGCCATAGGTCCTTGCCGCATCGGAATGATATCCTTCATAAATCAATCCTGCGTCCAGGCTTACGATATCGCCTTCCTGCAGGATACGGTGCTTGTTCGGAATACCGTGGACAACCTCGTCATTGACAGACACACAAATAGATGCCGGATATCCGTTATAATTCAGAAAGTTTGGGATGCACCCGTAAGCGCGGATTGCTTTCTCGCCAAACTGATCGATTTCCAAAGTTGAAATCCCTGGCCGAATAAATTCGGCCAGTTGATTATGAACGTCTTCCAGTCTCTTGCCGGCTTCGCGCATTAACTGGATTTCGTGTTTTGATTTAATTGTTACTGCCATATCTTTTATGCTCCCAAAATGGATTTGATCTCTTTAAATACCACTTCAATGTCCTGGGTTCCATCTACTTCATATAAAGAACCTGCTTTTTTGTAATGGTCAATCAATGGAGCAGTCTGATCATGATATACTTCCAGACGCTTTTTCACAGTCTCTTCTTTATCATCATCACGAAGGACCAGTTCTCCGCCACATACGTCACAGCAGCCTTCTTTTTTCGGAGGATTATATTCTACATGAAAAATAGCACCGCAGTCCCTGCATGAACGTCGTCCCGCCATTCTTCTGATGATATTCTCATCCGGTACTTCCACATCAATTGCGAACTCAATCGCCTCTCCATCCTTTGCCAGTGCCTGATCAAGGGCATCTGCCTGAGGGATTGTCCTTGGGAATCCATCCAAAATGAATCCATCCTTACAGTCATCTTTATGAATTCGGTCAACAACTAGATCACATACAAGTTCATCCGGAACAAGCAGACCTTTGTCCATATATTCCTGTGCCTTCTTTCCCAGCTCTGTCCCTTCTTTGATGTTGGCACGGAAAATATCCCCTGTAGAAATGTGAGGAATCTTATATTCCTCCGCAATCTGTTTTGCCTGCGTTCCTTTTCCAGCTCCCGGTGCTCCTAACATAATAATTTTCATGTGACAAATCCTCCTTTCAATCACAAATAAGCTGTAGTATCACTACAGCTTATCTTAACACTTACTCGCTTAAAAAACCAGAATAATTCTGTACTAACAATTGCGATTTGATTTGTTTGATGGTTTCAAGAATAACTCCTACAACGATGATGATGGATGTTCCTCCAAACGAAACGCTGGCACCAAATACACCATTAAAGAAGAATGGCACCACTGCAACAATTGTCAGTCCTGCAGCCCCAATAAAAATAATATATTTTAATATCTTATTCAAGTAATCAACGGTAGGTTTTCCTGGTCGGATTCCTGGAATAAAGCCTCCCTGTTTTTTCATGTTGTTTGATATCTCCAGTGGATTAAATGTAATCGACGTATAGAAATATGCGAACATGACTACCAGGATGATATAGATCAAAAGACCCAGGGATCTTTTTGGATGTGAGGCATCAAACCAGGTAGACGAATTTAAGCTTGTCAATACTTTTCCAAAAAACCCGTCATTGTTGTAATTGAACAGGTTCTGCAGCATAATTGGAAACTGCATGATGGAGGAGGCAAAAATGATCGGCATGACTCCTGCAGTATTGACTTTCAAAGGGATATAGCTGGACTGTCCTCCTACCAGCCTTCTTCCCTGTATTTTTTTTGAATATTGTACCGGAATATGTCTCTCTCCATCAGACAAAATGACAACGAAGATAACCATAGCCAGGACAACCAGTGCGATAATGACTCCTGCGAGGATTGCAGGGCCGATATCTGCTCCTTGTATGAACTGGACATACAGGGAATAAAAATCACCCGGCATTCCGGAAACAATATTAACAAGCAGGATAATAGAAATACCATTTCCAATTCCGCTTTCTGTAATTCTTTCACCAAGCCACATAACAAGTACTGCTCCTGCCGTCAGAGCAACTGTCATAATAAGGATGGTAAAATTGGTATAATCTGAACCTAAGGCTCCTCTGTTTGCCAGCCCGATTGACAGGCCGCCGCCTTCAACGATCGCAAGAACAACTGTTACATATCTTGTAATCTTCGCCATTCTTTTTCTTCCATCTTCACCGTCTTTCTGTATTTCCTCCAGAGCTGGAATTACAATGGTCATTAACTGCATGATGATGGATGCTGTGATATAAGGCGTAACACTCAGCGCAAAAATAGACATCTGAGTGAACGATCCGCCAGTGAAAGAATTCAGAAGGCTGATCGAGTCGCCTAATACCATTTGCAGATAAAGACTGATCTGCGCGCTGTCAATCTCAGGTATCGGCAGCTGTGATCCAAAGCGCACAACAATTAAAATCAGTATCGTAAATATCAGCTTGTTTCTTAATTGCTTGTTCTTAAAAGCGCTGACTACAGCATTTGCCATATTAGATCACCTCTGCTTTTCCGCCCAGTGCTTCGATTTTCTCTTTTGCACTTGCGCTGAACGCATTTGCCTGTACATTCAGCTTTTTGGTTAACTCTCCATTTCCTAAGATTTTTACACCATCTCTTGGATTTTTAACGATTCCAGCTTCGATCAGGGATGCAACTGTTACATCAGCTCCATCTTCAAATTTTTCTAATGCGGAAAGGTTGATTCCAACGATTTCTTTAGAGTTTCTGCATTTGAAACCTCTCTTCGGAATACGTCTGTAAAGTGGCATCTGTCCACCTTCGAATCCCGGTCTTACTCCGCCGCCTGAACGGGCTTTCTGTCCTTTATGTCCTTTACCTGCAGTTTTTCCATTTCCTGAACCATGTCCGCGGCCTCTTCTGAAAGCGTCGCTGTGTTTAGATCCTTCTGCAGGGCGTAAGTTTGATAATTCCATTCCTAAATACACCTCCTTGCCGGATATACTAGATTTCTTCTACTTTAACTAAATGCTGTACCTGGTGAATCATTCCACGTGTTGCTGCGTTGTCCGGAAGCTCAACTGTCTTGTTCAGCTTTTTCAAACCTAAAGCTTCAACAGTTTTTCTATGCTTCGGAATCGCACCGATCGTAGATTTCACTAATGTAATTTTTAATTTATCTGCCATTTTCGATTTCCTCCTATCCTAAGAGCTCTTCTACTGACTTGCCGCGCAGTTTTGCTACTTCTTCCGGAGTTTTTAAGTTCTTTAATCCTTCGATTGTCGCAAGAACAACATTCTGTTTGTTGTTGGAACCTAAGGATTTTGAACGGATATTTGTATATCCTGCAAGCTCCAGTACAAGACGAGAAGGACCTCCGGCGATAATACCAGTACCTTCTGGAGATGTCTTTAATAATACAGATGCTCCGCCGAAACGACCGGTAAAGTCGTGTGGGATACTTCCTTTTTCGTCAATCGGTACTTCAACCAGGCTCTTCATTGCAGCTTCTTTTCCTTTGCGAATTGCTTCCGGAATTTCAGCTGCTTTCCCTAATCCTGCACCAACATGACCGTTTTTATCTCCTACAACAACCAGTGCTGCAAATCTCATGTTGCGTCCACCTTTTACAACTTTTGTAACTCGTTTGATGGCTACAACTGCATCTTCCAGCTCAAACTGGCTAGGATCAATAAGTGTATGCTTCATTTGACTTCCTCCTATTAGAATTTCAGACCAGCTTCACGAGCTGCATCTGCTAATGCTTCAATTTTACCATGATAAATGAATCCGCCTCTATCAAAGACAACTTCTGTAATGCCTTTTGCAAGAGCTCTTTCAGCAATTACTTTACCTACATAGCTTGCTGCGGCAACATCGTTTGTTTTGCTGAGTTCTGCCTTTACATCTTTCTGAGTAGTTGAAGCAGATACTAATGTATTTCCAACAGTGTCGTCAATAATCTGAGCGTACATATGATCATTACTTCTAAATACACTTAAGCGAGGTCTTTCGCTTGTTCCATTGATTCTATTACGAAGCTTATAGTGCTTTTTTGCACGAATCTTGCTTCTTGATTCCTTTTTAATCATCCTATATCACTCCTTTATTTAGCCCCAGTTTTTCCTACTTTACGTCTGATCACTTCATCAGCATACTTAATACCTTTTCCTTTGTAAGGTTCAGGTTTTCTAAGTTCTCTGATTTCAGCTGCATACTGTCCAACTTTTTCTTTATCGATTCCTTTTACGATAATGACATTCTGACCTTCCATAACGGTCTCAATGCCTTCCGGATCAGCCATAACAACCGGATGAGAGAAACCAAGGTTGAAAGTGATTTCTTTTCCTTTTTTCTGCGCTCTGTAACCAACACCGTTAATTTCCAGTTTCTTTTCGTATCCCTGGGATACACCTGTAATCATGTTGGCAACTAATGATCTTGTAAGACCATGTAAAGATTTCATTTTCTTTAAATCATTTGGTCTTGTTACGACAACCTGATTATCTTCTACTTTGATTGTCATTTCAACTGGTAAACATTTTTCCAATGTTCCTTTTGGACCTTTGACAGTCACTTTATTTCCTTCTTCAATCTTTACCTCTACTCCTGCAGGGATATCGATTGGCAATCTACCTATACGAGACATAGGTTACCTCCTTAAATTGTCGGAAAGGGCAAACCCTTTCTGTTTTCAGAATAGTGAATATTAGTGTCTTGTTTTATAAGGTAGTTACACTCGACTAAGTGTTCAAGTTCCCTTATCGGTCACTTTCACTGAGTCTCGGTAACGGCTTTCGCACTAACCTCGAACTTCGTTTCCACTCGTTCTCGCCAAGTGCTCAATGCCTACCATACAAATGCTAATACTTCTCCACCCACGTTTTCTTTTCTTGCTTCTTTGTCTGTTAACAGTCCTTTGTTTGTTGAGATGATCGCGATTCCAAGTCCTCCTAATACTCTAGGAAGCTCTTCTGCTCCAGCGTATACACGAAGACCTGGTTTAGAGATTCTCTTAAGTCCTGTGATAATCTTTTCATTTTTGTCAGCACCGTATTTCAGTGTGATTACGATTGTATTGAATGAACCTTCTTCCTTGATGTCATAAGCTTTAATGAAACCTTCTTTTAATAAGATTTCTGCAATCGCTGTCTTCATCTTAGAAGCAGGAATTTCTACTGTATCATGTTTCGCAGTGTTTGCGTTACGGATTCTTGTAAGCATATCTGCAATTGGATCGCTCATTGTCATTTTTGTGTTCCTCCTTCCTTCTTCTTACCAGCTTGCCTTCTTGACACCTGGAATTTGTCCTTTATATGCTAATTCACGGAAGCAAATTCTGCAAATTCCGTATTTTCTTAAATAAGCATGTGGACGTCCACAGATTCTACAACGGCTATATTCTCTTGTTGAGAATTTTGCTTTTCTTTTTTGTTTTGCAACCATTGACTTCTTAGCCATGGGAACCCTCCTAACTATTTCTTAAACGGCATACCAAATAAGGTTAATAATTCACGAGCTTCTTCATCAGTATTGGCAGTTGTAACGAAGATGATGTCCATTCCTCTTACTTTATCTACCTTATCATATTCGATTTCAGGGAAGATTAACTGCTCTTTGATACCTAATGCATAGTTTCCTCGTCCATCAAAAGAATTCTGGCTGACTCCTCTGAAGTCACGTACACGAGGCAGTGCAAGATTGATCAGACGATCTGCAAATTCATACATTCTCTCACCGCGTAATGTAACCTTGCATCCGATTGGCATACCTTCTCTCAGTTTGAAGTTCGCAACAGATTTCTTTGCTCTTGTTACGACAGCTTTCTGTCCAGAGATGATCTCAAGATCAGTGATCGCTGTATCCAGTGCTTTTTTATTTTCTTTTGCTTCGCCAACGCCCATGTTGATTACGATTTTTTCGAGCTTTGGTACCTGCATAATATTTTTATATCCAAATTTCTTTGTCATAGCATCTACGATTTCGTTGCTATACTGTTCATGTAATCTACTCACCTGCGTAAACCTCCTCTCTCAATTAGTCAATCACTTCGCCTGTTGCACGTGCAACACGAACTTTTTTGCCATCAACTACTTTGTAGCCAATCTTGGTTGTTTTTCCATTATGCACATACATTACATTGGAAACATCCATTGGTCCTTCCTGGCTTACGATTCCGCCCTGCTGATTTGCAGCGCTGGGTTTAGTATGCTTTGTGATCATGTTGGCACCTTCTACGGTAACCTTTCTATTCTTCTGATCAACAGCAATTACTTTGCCTTCTTTGTCTTTATCTTTACCAGCGATGATTCTTACTAAATCGCCTTTTTTAATTTTAATTGCTGACACAGTGTTTCCTCCTTATAATACTTCTGGTGCTAATGAAACAATCTTCATGAATTTCTTGTCTCTAAGCTCTCTTGCCACTGGTCCGAAGATACGAGTTCCTCTCGGATTCATATCATCTCTGATAATGACAGCAGCATTCTCGTCAAATCTGATATAAGAACCATCTTTACGACGAGCACCTTTCTTTGTACGAACAACAACTGCTCTGACTACGTCACCTTTTTTTACAACGCCGCCTGGTGTTGCATCTTTAACCGTAGCGACAATCACATCACCAATATTAGCATATCTTCTGGTAGATCCTCCTAACACGCGGATGCAAAGGATTTCTTTTGCCCCTGTGTTATCGGCTACTCTAAGTCTTGACTCCTGCTGAATCATGCCTTTCTTCTCCTTTCCAACCAAGCAAAATTATTTTGCTTTCTCGATAATTTCTACAAGTCTCCATCTCTTATCTTTTGACAGAGGTCTTGTTTCCATAACCCTTACTCTATCTCCGATGTTACATTCGTTATTTTCATCATGAGCTTTTAATTTATAAGTTCTCTTAACGATTTTCTTATATAAAGGATGCTTCACGTTGTCTTCGATTGCAACTACGATTGTCTTATCCATTTTATCACTGATTACTCGTCCTACACGAGTTTTTCTTAAATTTCTTTCCACAACAAATTCCTCCTTTCGAATTTACTAAGCATTAGCTTTCGCTGTAATTGCACCCTGAATACGTGCAATATTTCTTCTGACTTCTTTGATCCTGCTTGTATTCTCAAGCTGATTTGTTGCATTCTGGAATCTCAGATTGAATAATTCCTTTTTCGCAGCTACTAGCTCATTAT
This sequence comes from Candidatus Anaerostipes avistercoris, assembly GCA_019119895.1. GTDB lineage: Bacteria > Bacillota > Clostridia > Lachnospirales > Lachnospiraceae > Anaerostipes > Anaerostipes avistercoris. The sequence goes on from DWWD01000023.1 coordinate 74,072, forward strand.
TTAATTCGTCCAATGACTTATTATTTAACTCTTTTACAAAATCCTTAGTTTTCACTGTTGTCACCGCCTTCTAAAGCTTCACGAGAAACAATTTTACACTTTACAGGTAGTTTGTGAACAGCAAGACGCAGCGCTTCTCTTGCAACTTCTTCGCTTACGCCAGCAATCTCAAACATAACTCTTCCTGGTTTTACAACTGCTACCCAATACTCCAAGTTACCTTTACCTTTACCCATTCGAGTTTCAGCAGGCTGTGCTGTCACCGGCTTATCTGGAAAAATCTTAATCCAAACTTTACCACCACGTTTGATGTAACGAGTCATAGCAACACGGGCTGCCTCGATCTGGTTCGCTGTGATCCATGCCGGCTCTGTTGCCACGATACCGAACTCACCGTAAGTGATTTTATTACCGCGCATCGCTTTTCCGCGCATGCTTCCGCGGAACTGTTTACGACGTTTTACTCTCTTTGGCATTAACATTATTTATTTCCCCCTTCCGCATTCTTTGTAGGAAGTACTTCACCGTGGTAGATCCATGTCTTAACACCGATCTTTCCATAGGTTGTATCTGCTTCAGCAAATCCGTAGTCGATATCTGCACGGAGTGTCTGAAGAGGAATTGTTCCTTCACTGTAAAATTCTGTACGAGCCATATCTGCTCCGCCTAAACGTCCGGATACAGCTGTTTTGATTCCTAATGCACCAGCTCTCATTGTGCGCTGCATGCAGGACTTCATTGCACGACGGAAAGAAATACGATTTTCCAGCTGCTGTGCAATATTCTCAGCAACCAGCTGAGCGTCTTTGTCCGGTCTCTTAACTTCTTTTACATCGATCAGAAGTTTTTTGTCTGTCATCTTCTGAAGCTGTCTCTTCAATTCTTCGATGGAAGATCCGCCCTTACCGATAACAACTCCCGGTTTTGCTGTATATACGATCAATTTAACTCTGTCAGATGCTCTTTCAATTTCAATTCTTGAAATTCCGGCATTGTATAATCTTTTCTTTACATATTTTCTGATTTTGTCGTCTTCTACAAGATTGTCTGCAAAATCATCTTCTGCATACCATCTAGAATCCCAATCTTTAATAATTCCGACTCTCAGACCATGAGGATTTACTTTCTGTCCCATGTTTGCCTCCTTCTATCTTTCATCCAGCACCAGTGTAATGTGGCTCATTCTGTGTTCGATTCTATAAGCTCTTCCCTGCGCTCTCGGTTTTACTCTCTTCATTGTAGGTCCTTTATTTGCATAACACTCTGCAATGTAAAGGTTTTCCGGGTCCATTCCGTTATTGTTTTCTGCATTAGCGATTGCAGATTTTAATAACTTTTCAATTAATGTTGAAGCATATCTTGGGTTGTAAAGTAAAATTCCAAGCGCTGTCTCTACATCTTTTCCTCTGATTGCGTCCAGCACGAAGGCTGCTTTTGTTGTAGACACTCTAGCATTTCTTAATGTAGCTTTCGGTCTTGTATCTTTATTTGCATTTCTCTCTTTTTTATACTGAGATCTGCTGTATTTCTTTGCCATTGAAATGAAACCTCCTTCCAAATATTATTTCTATCTCATTCCGGATTTTTTCTCAGCTTTAGTATGTCCGCGGAAAGTTCTTGTGGATACGAACTCTCCAAGTTTGTGTCCTACCATATCTTCTGTGATATATACCGGCACATGTTTTCTTCCATCGTGGACAGCGATTGTGTGTCCTACGAATGATGGGAAGATTGTGGAACGACGAGACCATGTCTTGATGACACTCTTGTCTCCTGCTTCGTTCATTGCATCTATTTTCTTAAGTAAGCTCTTATCTGCAAATGGTCCTTTTTTAAGTGAACGAGCCATAAGTTACCTCCTTGTACTATTTAACGTTTTTACCATCTCTTCTTCTTACGATCATCTTATTAGACTGCTTGTTTTTCTTACGGGTCTTAAGTCCTAATGCAGGTTTACCCCAAGGTGTACATGGTCCCGGTCTACCGATACCAGTCTTACCTTCTCCACCACCATGTGGATGGTCATTCGGGTTCATAACAGAACCGCGGACTGTAGGACGGAATCCCATGTGACGTTTACGTCCCGCTTTACCGATGTTTACAAGGTCATGTTCGATGTTTCCAACCTGTCCGATGGTTGCACGGCATACAACAGGTACCATTCTCATTTCACCGGATGGAAGACGAAGGGTTGCATATTTTCCTTCTTTTGCCATCAGCTGTGCTGAGTTTCCTGCTGAACGAACTAACTGTCCGCCTTTTCCAGGATGCATTTCAATGTTGTGGATTTCAGTACCAACCGGAATGTTTGCCAGTGGAAGGCAGTTTCCAATTTTGATTTCTGCGTCCGGTCCATTCATAACAGTTGTTCCAACTGCTAATTTGTTCGGAGCAATGATATATCTCTTTTCACCATCAGCATATGTTAATAATGCGATGTTTGCTGTTCTGTTTGGATCATATTCGATCGCTGTTACCTTTGCAGGAACGCCGTCCTTATTTCTCTTAAAATCAATGATTCTGTATTTTCTTCTAGATCCGCCGCCGCGGTGTCTTACAGTGATTTTACCCTGGTTATTACGGCCTGCGTTCTTCTTTAAGGATCTTACCAGAGATTTTTCTGGTGTAGATTTTGTGATCACATCAAAATCTAATCCTGTCATATGTCTTCTAGAAGGTGTATATGGGTTATATGTCTTAATTCCCATGTCGATCTCCTTTCAAATCTAATTTATTATCACGCTTTTGTTGCGTATAGTTTACTGCCTTTCTTCGTCTGCTGTATTGTATCTTACAGTCCTTCGAAGATTTCGATATCAGCGCTTTCTTCTGTCAGCTGAACGATTGCTTTCTTTGTCTTAGCAGTTTTTCCAAAAGTCATTCCACGTCTCTTTGTCTTTCCTGCGTTGTTCATTGTGTTGACTTTCTCTACTTTTGCTCCTTCGAACATTTTTTCCACTGCTTCTTTAATCTGGGATTTCGTTGCAGATGGATGAACTAAAAAAGTATATTTCTTCTCAGCCATAGCATTCATGCTTTTTTCTGTGATAACCGGCTTCAAGATAACGTCATAATATTTAATATCTGCCATTATGCATATACCTCCTCGATATTTGCAACTGCTTCCTTAGAAACAACTACAGTGTCATATTTCAAAATGTCATACACATTGATTGTGCTTGTTAATGCTGTTTTTACTCCAGGAAGGTTTCTTGCAGATAAGATCAGGTTGTCGTTCTTTCCGTTCATAACAACCAGAGCTTTCTTCACGTTGAAGCTGTCCAGCATGTTCTTTACATTCTTTGTTTTGATTTCATCAAATTTGAATTCATCAACAACAATAAATTTGTTTTCCTGTACTCTGGATGTCAGCGCAGACTTCAGAGCCAGACGTCTTTCTTTCTTGTTTAATTTCTTAGAGTAGCTTCTTGGTGTCGGAGCAAATACAACTCCACCGCCTGTCCACTGCGGAGCGCGAATGGATCCCTGTCTTGCATGACCTGTTCCCTTCTGTCTCCACGGTTTTCTTCCACCGCCGCGAACTTCAGAACGTGTCTTAGCTTTCTGAGTTCCCTGACGATTGTTTGCCAGCTGGCTTACGACTGCCAGATGTACTAAATGTTCATTTATTTCTACGCCAAAGATGTTATCGTTAAGATCTAACTTATCAACTTCTTTGCCTTCCATATTTAACACAGATACTGTTGCCATCTTATATAGTCCTCCTTTCTCTTAAAGACCTACGCCTTTACTGATTCTCTTAACATTACTAAAGATTTCTTTGGTCCAGGTACGGAACCTTTTACTAAAATAATGTTTTCATCAGCGTCAACTCTTACTACTTCCAGGTTCTGGATTGTAACTCTCTCTGCACCCATCTGTCCCGGCATCTTCTTTCCTTTGAATACTTTGCTAGGATCAGAAGCCATACCATTGGAACCAGCGTGACGATGATATTTAGAACCATGGCTGGATGGACCGGATTTCAAACCATGACGTTTGATACCGCCAGCGTATCCTTTACCTTTAGATGTTGCAGTTGCGTCAATCTTGTCTCCGGCTGCGAAAATGTCAGCCTTGATTTCCTGTCCAACTGTATATTCTTCAGCATTTTCAAATCTGAACTCTCTTACATATCTCTTTGGAGATACTTCTGCTTTATCAAAGTGTCCTTTCTGAGGCTTGTTGATTCCTTTTTCTTTCTTGTCAACGAAACCTACCTGAACTGCACTGTATCCGTCGTTTTCTACTGTCTTAACCTGTGTTACAACACAAGGTCCAGCCTGTAATACAGTGACCGGAGTCAGAACTCCATCTTCGTTAAAGATCTGTGTCATACCGATCTTTGTTGTTAAAATCGCTTTCTTCATCTTAGATATTCCTCCTATTTCATCTACAGCGGATTATAACGTGTTACGTTGTAATCATCCTAGACGCCCGAAGGCTCAAGGGGATTACTATTTTGTCTTCATCTTAATGTCGATGTACACACCAGCCGGTACTTCCAGTTTGGATAAAGCATCAACTGTTTTCTGTGTCGGTGTAATGATATCGATCAGTCTTTTGTGAGTTCTCTGTTCGAACTGCTCTCTGGAATCTTTGTACATATGTGTCGCACGAAGGATTGTGATGATTTCCTTCTTTGTCGGCATAGGTACCGGACCGCTTACCTTAGATCCTGTTTTCTTTACTGTTTCGATAATACTTTTTGCAGATGCATCGATTAACTGATGATCATATGCTTTTAATGTAATTCTCATTACCTGACTTGCTGCCATAAAAAAAGCCGCCTCCTTTTCGTACTATAATTTGCTTGTAGCACGACAAGTGGTGACTGTACACTCCTCCGTGTGTATCGTGAAATCTACACACTGCGTCTCTATTCATACACTCTCGATCTTTCGACAAATAAATAGATTGTAATTCGTACAGTGACTTGTCGCCAGTTTTAACAACTTGACATTCGCTCCACGGAAAACCTATACCGGCTTTTACCGGCATAGCAACCTCACGCTTCAACGCTATCAAGGTCACAACGATTTGATTATATATGAAAAGACAGGGAAATGCAAGGACTTTTTTCACTTTTTTTGTATGTATGGAAGAAAGTACAATGCAGGAGTTTTTTCCTGTCATATGTATCCTATATATAATAGAAGAAACTCGTTTTCTCATTCTATCTCAGCACAGAAGGCCAAAGATAATTTCCATATTTCCACAATTTTGTTTTTTATTAAAAACGTTTCTATAAATTAATATTTTTGTAACAAAAGTACATTTCATACAAGTAATTATTATAATTAATATCTTTTTTAACATTATATTATTGTTAAGTAGCATAGTTTATGGTATACTATATATAAATCAGTTGCAACCGATGATCTATAACAAATTGACTCTTGTTTTTGTAAAGAAAGAAGGAAGGCATATGAAACATTTTAAAAAGATTTGCACACTTATTTTTTCACTCATACTTATATTTTCTAATAGCACTACTTTAGTCTTTGCTTCCACTCCTGCAACTACTGAATCACCCGATACAATCTCCGCTTCTAAGAATATCATCCCTCAGCTAAACGAAGCATCCATCATGCTTGAAACTGGCGCTATCAGCGAAAAAGAGTACACAGATAAACTTATTGAAATTTACAATTTAGATAATTTAAACACATCTAATCAAAGTATCCATTTAGCTGCGGCCAACAGCGCATATTACCCTGAAGTTCAATGTGGGTATATTAACTATTCCGGAGTAAAATATTTACATAATACCGGATTAAAAAAAGCAAAAACTGCAGATGCTGCTATCCGTCTTTTAATAGGTGCTATACCTGGATGTGGCTGGGGTCTTTCAGCGATAGCTGTCGCTTCTGCATACGGAGGACATTCATCTTTAGAAAAAGCAGTTAATTCAGCTTATAGCAAAAAGAAAGGAATTAAAGTATATTATAAGATTCACAAAGGAGTTACAAGTATGAACAAAGTTCGATATGTTGTCGGTTAAGACTAAGGTGATTTGTTATGAAAGACTTATTAAAACTTAAAAGTTTTCGAAAAAATTTTATTTTCATGTTTATTTTACTTATTATCGTTCCCGTTTCGAACCATTTTAACACAGATGCACCGATTTCGGCAGGCGGCATCCTGAAAACCGAGATTTTCTCTTTCGCTGTGTATTTCATCTCATGTTTTATCGTTGACCTGATCACCGAAATGCAATGCAGGAAAGGCGAAAATAAACGGAACGCGCTGTTCAAATTGACAAACTTAAAAAGGACGTTTATTCCTGTCTGCTGTCTCCTTGCCCTTCTTTGCGCTGATGATTTTTTTAATAGAACCATTCCATATACGACCCATGAAATCATCGTAAAATACGTTTTCTTGATTCTCTTGTATTTGATTGCATGTTTCATCATCGATCTGGTGACTGAGCTACGCAGCAGGCACGATAAAAAACCAGACTGAGTTTTTTCACCATTAATGAACAAAGTACGCAGACTGCGTCACCGCCAGCCTGCGTACTTCGGGCATTTTATTTTGTTTTTTGCCACTATTTAGGAGGAATCAGCCGGACAAAACACCACACGTTATCCTGCCGGCTGATCGTAGGGGAAACTTGTTCCTTTCTTATCTAAAAATTGCTCCGCTTACAACTAATTTCTGAATTTCATTGGTTCCTTCATAAATCTGTGTAATCTTTGCATCTCTCATCATACGTTCAACATGATATTCTTTCATATATCCATTGCCGCCAAGCATCTGCACAGCCTCTGTCGTCACATGCATTGCTGCCTCTGTACACAGATATTTCGCTTTTGCCGCAGACTGGGTATACGGTCTTCCTTCCTGTTTGTCCGTTGCTGCCTTATAAAGCATAAGCCTTGCAGCGTCGATTTCCATTTCCAATTCAGCCATTTTAAATGCAAGATATTGATTCCGATAAAGTGGTTTTCCAAACTGTTCTCTGGTCTTTAAATATTCTTTCGCAATCTCAAAAGCACCTTCAGCGATTCCCAGACCCTGTGCACCTACTCCGATTCTTCCACCGTCCAGTGTTTTCATCGCCAGTTTAAATCCCTGGCCTGACTCAACGATCATATTTTCTGCCGGCACTCTTACATTTTCCAAAATCATCTCTGACACCTGAGCTGAGCGGATTCCCATCTTATCTTCAATTTTTCCAACCGTAAATCCAGGCGTTCCTTTTTTTACTACAAAACAGGATAAACCTTTTGCCTTCTTTTCTGGTTCCGTCAGTGCATATACCGCCGTATAATCTGCCAGAGGCCCATTCGTATTAAAGCATTTCAGCCCGTTCAATACATATTCATCACCGTCTTTTTCCGCTACCGTTACGCAGCCGCCGGCATCAGAACCTGCATTCGGCTCTGTCAGTCCAAAAGAGCCAAAGCATTTACCTGACAATACTTCTTCCAGAAATTCTTTCTTTTTCTCTGTCGGCGCAGTGGAATTCATAACGCTTCCTCCATAGAGAGAAGTCGCCACAGAATATCCGATTCCCATGGATGCATCCACCTTGGAAATCTCCTCTACCGCCAGAACATAAGATAAATAATCGCCGCCCTGACCACCTACTTCTTTTGGATAAGGCAGTCCGATCAATCCCAGCTCACCCATTTTATGGAACTGCTCCACCGGAAACTCACTTTTCGCGTCTCTCTCAAGCACTCCCGGCAGTAATTCTTCCTGCGCGAATTTCCTTGCCGTTTCCTGAATTGCTTTCTGCTGCTGTGTTAATTCAAAATTCATACCGTTCCTCCTTGCTTTCTCAGCCGTTCTCTCCGATCGCAATTTACAACTACAAAACCTGCAAGTTTTTACTTTCTGTATGCTAATAATAATACGTTTTGCAATTTTTGTCAATATTTATTGCAAATTATAATAAAATTATTGACTTTTCTTTCAAAAAATTGCATATTATAAGTATAAGAAAAAGTTACCATTCTATAGATAAGGAGGACACACTATGAATAATGTAATAATGGAAGTTAATGATGAAATCGCTCTCGTCACAATCAACCGTCCAAAGTCTTTAAATGCTCTGAACAGTGAAACCCTGGCCGAACTGGATCAATGCTTTGATGAAATCTCCACACGCAAAGATATTAAAGTTCTGATTCTCACCGGATCCGGACAAAAAGCCTTTGTCGCCGGAGCTGACATCTCTGAAATGGTAAACGCAACTCCCGCCGAAGGAAGACAAATGGGAATGCTCGCCAAGCAGGCCTTTTTAAAACTTGAGACTATGCCGCAGGTTACGATCGCCGCTGTAAACGGATACGCTCTCGGAGGCGGATGTGAAATATCCATGGCCTGCGACATCCGTATCGCGTCTGATAACGCCCGATTCGGCCAGCCGGAAACAGGGCTTGGTATTCTTCCTGGTTTCGGCGGTACCCAGCGTCTCGCAAGACTGATTGGAAAAGGCCGCGCAAAAGAACTGATTTTCACCTGTGATCAGATTGAAGCACAGGAAGCTTACCGCATTGGTCTGGCAAATAAAGTGGTACCTCAGGATGAACTGATCGATACCTGCAAAAAAATGGCGGCTAAAATTATCAGCAAAGGCAGCTATGCCATTTCTCTTGCAAAAGAAGCCATTAATACCGGCATGGACACAGATCTTTCCAGCGGTCTTACTCTGGAAGCCGATTTATTCGGTCTCTCTTTCTCTACACATGATAAAACAGAAGGCATGACCGCATTTTTAGAAAAGCGTAAAGCAGATTTAACTGATTTCTGATTTTTATACAGGAGGTGTTCACGATATGGCAAAAGTAAAAATATTAACAGCCGATCAGGCAGCGGAACTCGTAGCAGACGGTATGACCGTCTCTACTAACGGATTTGTAGCCTGTGATCTGCCGGAAGAATTGACCTCCGCTTTGGAGGACCGCTTTTTGAAAACAGGTTCGCCAAAAAATCTCACCTATTTCTATGCGGCAGGCCAGGGAAACCGCGACGGCAGCGGTGCAGACCATTTTGCCCACGAAGGGATGACCGATACGGTGATTGCCGGACACTATAATATGGCTCCGAAACTCGGCGAACTTATTATGCAAAATAAAATCAAAGCTTATAACCTTCCCCAGGGAACTTTATCTCAGCTGTACCGGGATATTGCAGCCAAAAAACCCGGTGTATTGACTCATGTCGGACTCCACACTTTTGCAGACCCGCGCATCGAAGGCGGAAAATTGAACAGCGCAACCACCGAGGATATTGTTCAGTTAGTAAATATCAACGAAGAAGAACGCCTTCTCTACAAGGCTTTCCCGATTGATATCGCTCTCATCCGAGCCACATATTCAGACGAGCACGGAAATATCACAATGGAACACGAATGCTGCACAGCCGAAGCTACCGCCATTGCACAGGCAGCAAAGAACAGCGGCGGAACTGTTATCGTACAGGTAGAAAAAGTGGTAAAACATGTGGATCCGAAACTTGTAAAGGTTCCCGGCATCTATGTGGATGCCGTTGTCGTCACAGAAAATAAAGACAACCACGCTCAATGTGTCGGCTGTGAATACGATGGATCCATGACCGGAGATTTTCAGATTCCTCAGGGCAGTCTCCACTATCCTTCTTTATCTCCAAAGAAAATCATCGGCCGCAGAGCAGCCATGGAACTGCGAAAAAATTCTATCGTAAATCTCGGAATCGGAATTCCGGAATACATATCCATGGTAGCAAGCGAAGAAGGGATCAGCGATTATTTCACATTAACCGTGGAAGCCGGTCCTGTGGGCGGCATTCCGCAGGGAGGTCCTCAATTTGGAGGTTCTGTAAATGCAGAGGCTATTTTAGATCAGCCTGCTCAGTTTGATTTTTATGACGGAGGCGGAATTGATGATGCCTTTCTCGGTCTTGCCCAGGCAGATGAGGAAGGAAATATCAATGTATCAAAATTTGGTCCACGCATTGCAGGATGCGGAGGATTCGTCAACATCACTCAAAATGCCAAACGAGTATATTTCTGCGGCACATTCACTGCTGGTGGATTAAAATGCTCCACGAAAGACGGCCGTCTGATGATCGAACAGGAAGGGCGGACTAACAAATTTATTCGCGAAGTGGAACAGATTACTTTCAGCGGCAAATACGCCAATCAAACCAATCAGCCGGTTATGTATATTACTGAACGCGCTGTCTTTGAACTAAGAAAAGACGGTATTTATCTCACGGAAGTGGCGCCGGGAATCGATATCCAGACACAGATTATCGATCACATGGGCTTTGTTCCAAAAATGAACGGAGCTCCAAAACTCATGGATGCCCGCATATTTAAAGATACTCCGATGGGATTATCCTGACACAGCTGATACCATAATGACCCATAAATTTTTCACGTCAGATGCCGCACGGCCTTTGGATTGGCCGTGCGGCATTCTGTTTCCCTCATTATTCTTTCGACTGCCAGACATCTCTGTCCTTATCGATTTTTTCAATCATATCCTTTATAATTTCATTTGCATCCCCCACAATACCATAATCACAATGCTGAAAAATAGCCGCATCAGGATTACTGTTTACTCCGATTATGTGTCCGGCTCTTACCCCCATCATATGCTGAACTGCCCCCGAAATCCCAAACGCTATGTAAACCCTGGGTTTTACAAGGATTCCAGACTGTCCGATTTGATGTTCCGGCGCTGCCCAGCCGGCATCTACACACGGCCTTGTAGCTCCAACGCCGGCTCCCAGTTTTTCCGCAAGAACTTCCAGAAGCTCAAAGCCCTCTCTCCCTTTCATTCCCCGTCCTCCTGCCACTATAATTTCAGCGTCTTCCAACTTTATTTTTTTCTTCTCCTCATCCTGTTTTTCCGCATATGACAATCGTGCATACAGCTTTTTCCAGTCCGGCTTTACAATAAGGACTTCTCCTTTTCTATTTTCTGTTTTTTTCGCCTGTTTTGCTATTCCAGGCCGCATAGTAACCACTGAAACATCACGCTTCAACAATTCAAAATCTGCCATCATAATCCCATCAAACGCCGGTCTTGACGCAGTAAATACCTGCTTCTGTCGGTTAAAAGACAACAAAGCGACATCTGACAGCCATCCTGCTTTCATTTCAAAGGCAATTTCCGCTCCCAAAATGCGTCCGAACGTTGTGCCCCCAATCAGAACCAATACTGGTTGTTTGTTTTTTATGCATTCCAGACAGGCCTTTTTATGCCACTCTTTATGCTTCTGCCCCAATACTGCATGTTCTACGCATATGATTTCATCGACCGGATAATCAGAAAGCCTTTCTGCCTCTTCTCTTAAATTTTTTCCTGTCAGAAGGACTGAAACAGACAGCTGCGCTTCTTTTCCTATTTTGCTTCCCTCTCCTATAAGTTCTATTGTAACCGGCAGCACTTTCCCATTTTCGGTTTCACCAATTATTACAATACCCCCGCGTTTTCCATATGACACTCTGAACACCTCCTATCACAGAACATCCCACTTTTTTAGGATTTTTACCATCTTTTCCGATGCTTCTCTCGCGTCTTTTCCCGAAAACATGACATTTTTTTCTTTTTTATTTTGCCTTATTTCATATTTCCGTGACTGTGTTATCCCTGCATTTTGTTCCGGATCTTCTTTCATTTTTATAACATCCACTTTATATTCCCCTGAATACGTCCTGATAATATGCGCAGCCGTCGGATATCTGTTTTGGCCTTTTTCCCGAACTGACAGAACCATCGCCGGCATCTCACAGCTAATCTGCCGATCCCCCTCATCTCCTGCACAAACCGCGAAAATCTGTTTTCCCTCTGTCCAGGTCTTTCTCGCATAGGGAATCAGGGGGATGCGCAAAGTTCCGGATATCACAGCCGCCGCATGCGCTGAATCACCATCCACCGCCTGCCGGCCGCAAAAAAACAGATCATACATTCCCTTTTCCTCTGCTGTCAGAGCTACCGCCTTTCCGGGATCTTTCACCATATAATCCTGTTTTTTCTCATTTGTGACCAAAATTGCCTGATGTACCCCATATGTAAGCGCTTCTCTCAGAATATTTTCTGCGGATTTCGGCCCATGCACCATCACATCAACTTCTGCCCCCATATCCTCCCCCAGATTGAGAGCTTCCATCAAGAGATTTTTATCACTTTGATTCAGAACGTCTGTATCCTGATAATCCTTTTTTTCTTTCATACCCGGCACCTGTTTTAGTATTACGAGAATTTTCTTTTTTACCTCCATAATTTCTCCCTTCTGCTTTCAAAACAAGAGCCAGGTCGTTTTACAGACCTGGCTCACAAAAAACATTGTTTTTTCTTAAAACAACGCCTTATAAAGCTGTACGATATCTTCTTTCGTCGGATTTCTCCTTGTATTGGCAGGACTTCCGCTGGCAATCGCGTCATTGGCCATTTTGTCAATATTGGCGTAGAAATCTCCCTTGTCCACGCCATATTCCTCCAGCGTCTGTATTTTCAGTTTTCTGCATAATTCAGATACGGCTTTTATAAATTCTCCTGCTCCCTCTTCTGTGTTCATTCCTTCTTTGTAGACACCGATACATTTTGCAAGATCACAAAATCTGTCCGGACATCCTTCGACAGCAAATCGCAGACATTTATCTAAAAGCATCGCATTGGACAATCCATGAGCAATATGATACAGCGCCCCAATCGGGCGGCTCATCCCATGTATAATGGTTACGGAAGAATTATTAAACGCAATACCTGCTTCCAGTGCGGCAATTGCCATCTGTGTTCTCGCTTCCATATTCTCGCCATCTTCATAACAAACGTAAAGATTTTCAAAAATCCTTGCAACAGCAGATTTTGCAACAGTATCCGTCATTGGAAACGCTTTGACCGAAGTATACGCCTCTACAGCATGGCACAGTGCGTCCAGTCCTGTAGCTGCTGTGACAGACGGCGGCGCTGTCATCGTGAAAATCGGATCAATGATTGCAAGACTTGCCATGAGGGTCGGTCCCTTTAAAAGCATTTTGATATTTTCTTTTGTATTATTGATAATCGTGAACTGCGTTGCCTCACTTCCTGTTCCGGCTGTTGTGGGAATCGCACACATGGCAGGAAGATCATCCATAATAATTTTTCCAATATAGTCATTGATACTTCCGCCGGCCGATACAACGGTTCCAATCGCCTTCATGCTGTCAATCGGACTTCCGCCTCCCAGCGCTATCAGAAAATCACACGCTTCTTCCTGATAAATCACGGCGCCTTTTTCAATCATATAATCACATGGTTCACTGTTGATTTCAGAGTAGATTACATACTCAATCTCTGCATCATCCAAAACCTCCTGAACCAGATCGATGTTCCCAAGCTTTATCATCATATCATCGGTGACAATCAGTGCTTTTTTCCCCAGCTTTTGCAAACTCTCTTTGCTTTGATTTAATGCTCCTTCTCCCATAATAATTTTAGAAGGAGTTAAATATTCATTTGCCATTCTTCCGCCTCCTTATTTCCGAGCCTAATATACAGATAATAAGATTTCTTTTACCTGTTCCGGAGAGATGTCAACCGGATTATTATCCATACGTCCTTTTGTGAAAGTTCCTTCTACAATCTTATCAATCCCTTCTTTTGGAACACCAAGAGCGCTTAATCGGATATCGACAATTCCCTCGCTGGTCTTATCCATCCAGTCTTTCAATCCACCATGCTTTTCCAATACAGCAAATAAATCATCTGCCAGCACGGTCTTTTCACGGTTGATCTTAGATACTGCATCCAGAGACAATGCACAGGCTAATCCGTGTTCCACTCCATACTGCATGGTAATTGGATAACTGATAGAATGGCACGCTGTTGTTCTTGTCTTCGCGAACGCCATACCCGCAAGAAGCGCTCCACGGGACATTCCGGTGCGAAGTTCCAGGTTTTTCGGGTCTTTGAGTACCTGAGGCAGATATGTCATAATCAGGTCAATTGCTCTTAAGGCAATATCTTTCACTACATAAGTGGTCGGTTTTGCCCAGAAAGATTCCATTGCATGTGATAATGCATCAAGGCCTGTAGATAATGTGAGTCTTGGCGGGAGAGTCAGAGTAAGATCCGGGATTACAATCGCTTTCTTTGCATAGTTCTCCTGACAGTCAATAGAGAACTTGGATACCTTATTTACATCCCAGATGGTCGCAAATCTTGTAACCTCAGATCCTGTCCCTGCCGCAGACGGCAGCGCGATGATATCAATAAACTGATGCGGCTGTGTATACGTCTTATTTTTCAGTCCATCCGTCACATTATCAAGATCCGGTTTGATCCCTTTTTCTTTAAACAGATAGTAAAAAGCACTGATTGCTTTTGCCAGGTCAATTGTACTTCCTCCCCCGATCGCCAGAATCTGTGACGGATTTAAATCGCCAACAATTTCCAAAGCATCTATAATATCCTGCTGGTTTGGATTTCCCGGGCATTTGCTGACCCATGCAAGGTATCCCGCATCGACCCCTGACTGAATCTCATCTGTAATTCCCCAGAGATCTGTTGTGAATTTATCACACATCACCAATGTTTTTTTACTTTCATCACAATGATTAATCACATCATGAAGTCCCTGCATATCTGAAAACTCAATTTCAACTGCACAATATGGATCATATTTCATAATAAATACCTCCTGCTTATATTTCCGTTCTTTTACTTTTCATACTTTTTCTCTTATCTGCGTTTTACTGTGCCGTTCCGCGAACTTTCATATTCCTTGCCAGAAGCGCCAGTACAACAAGCAGCGCATATAATACCGCAATTGTTACAAACACTGCATTCCAGCTGATTTCACTTACATATCCAAACAAGATGGACTGTACTGCTGCTCCCATATATGCCGCCCAGTCGAGCAGTCCGGTAGCAGTTCCGGCAAATGCCCTTGTTCCGATATCTCCGGCAAACGCCCATACAATTCCATTTACAGAGGAAAAGAATCCTACGAAAAACAGCATTGCTGACGCCGCTCCCTGAGATGTAATATTCGGAAAAATAATCAGCGATATCACCGATACAACTCCACATACAACCAGCATCGGCTCTCTCCGCCCCTTAAATACTTTATCCGTCAATACCGGCATCAGGAAAAACGCAGATGCCTGTCCGATCGGCAGCAGTACAGATGATACGATTCCACTTTCAATATCCATCCCCATCGCTTCATTAAAATATGTCGGAATCCATGTCAGCATTCCATACCGTCCGATTCCCGCAATCGCAATGATAAATAAGAAGACACACATCTTCGGTTCTTTAAGCAGACAAATAAATGGATAAACCGCGCCTTTTCCTTCCAGTTCTTTCATTCTCGCCGCTTCCAGTTTTGCGGCCTCCTGATCCGGCTCTTCAAAATCTTTTAATCCAACAGATTTTGGCTCCGTTTGAACAAAGAAAATAAATACGATCAAAATAACCAGCATTGGAACCAGCGGCCAGCGGAAAGCTGCTCTCCATCCCATATTGGGAGAAATTCGGTATGCGGCCAATACAGAGATATATGTCACTACCTGCGCAACACCGGAAGCCGCCGTGATGACTCCGCTTGCAAACCCTCTTTTATCTTTCGGCCACCATTTGTTGCTCATCGCCATTCCCGGAGACCACGCCATAGACTGTGCAAACCCGTTGACACCCCACAAAATAGCGATTACGATCAGAGATGTCTGAAAACTGATAATCAGATTCAGTGCTGCAGATAAAATCACGCCCCATAAGATAAATTTTTTATTGCCGACGATTTCTCCCAGACGCCCTGAAAACAGATGACCGAATCCATAACACCAGAACAGAGCAGATGAAACCATACCGATTTCTGAATTTGAAGCATTCAAATCTTCTGTCATCAAAGGAATTGCCAGATTCATGTTCTGTCTTCCATTGTAAAAGAAGAGATACATAATCGAAAATCCGATCAGCATACGGATGGCGTATTTCCGGAATTTAGCATAATCCTTCGGCGTATATCCGTATGTTTCTGTCTTCTTTTCATTTTCCATAGTCACCTCCTTTTCTTATAATTGTTAAAAGAGGCACCCGATTTCCATCAGGCACCCCTCTTATATTCCGTACCTACAAAACAATATTTATGTTTTTGTAGTCTTTCCTAAATTGTTTCAATGATTCCTTCGCCTGGTCTGATTCCTCTGCGAAGTCTTGGCTCAATTTCATTAAAGATAATTTCCGGTACATATTTTACAGATGGAACTAAGAAATCCGGTTTGGAAGCTGCCAGCTCATCATATGTATTACTTCCGCTCGCATATAATCCAATGGTCCAGCATCCCGCATTGTTTCCGCATTTCATGCCCGCTGCTGTATCATCAATTTTTACTACAGACTCAATCGGGATCACCTTTTCTGTTAATTTGTAAGCACTGAGCATACAATCATATACCATAAACGGAGACGGTCTTCCTGGTACTTTTTCTGCATTTGTTACAACATCAAATTTCATTCCATATTTATCTTCCAGAACTTTATTTAAAGCAAGGGAGTCCTCCTCATAATATCCGGTGTCACATCCGACGAGAATTCCTGCTTCTCTTAACTTATCGATTGCTTCTACTGCTCCATCGATTGGTTTTGCAAGATCTTCATCTACAATGTATTTGGACATCAATGGACGAAATGCTGCAAGAACTGCCTCAAAATCGTCTTCATTCCATTCTCTGCCATGCTTTTCTTTCCACTGATTGCTGATATACGGATCATTTAACAGCATTCTTAAATGAGTTGGCTTGAATGCCCCCATCGGCTTACGAATTGTAGCCCAGTCACATTCAATATCAAACTGACGCAGAGCCTCATAAAATGGAACTACCGGAGCTTTACATCCGCGAAGATCATCTGCCGGCCAGCGATCAGACAAATCGCACGGTCCATCGCAGAATGTTCCTGCTGTATCCAATACAGCCAATTCAATTTTTCCTGTGTAATGTCTGTTGTACATAATAGTTACCTCCTTTTTTCTTCCGTTCCTTCTGTTGTTTCTGTAAGTCTATTAAACCACATATTTTGCAATATTTCAATAATATTTTGCAATATTTTGTCATTTTATTATATGTTTTGCTATTTTTAACATATATTTTGTATATTTTTTGTGCATAATATTACATTTTATCTCATGTCTTTTTATTGCAACGCACAAAAAAAGCAAGATTTACAAAAATCTTGCTTTTTCTTCATTTCTATATTATGTTTCCTATCTATTCATCCACTGACCGAATGTTCACTCCTGCCTGTCGGTACTTTTCTTTTAAAGACGATTCCAGAATTCCATTTGTTATAATATGATCAATTTCATTCAATCCACAGATATTCACACAGGAAACTTTGCCCAGCTTGCCTGAGTCTGCAACAACAATCCTTTCACCGGATATTTTAAGCATCGCCTGGACTACTTCTTTTTGTTTAAATCTGAAATCTGTAACCCCCTTTTCCAGCGAAACTCCGTGAACCCCCAGAATCAGCTTATCCGCATTATATTCCAGTATATCTTTTTCACATTGTTCTCCATAAATTGCATCTTCTTTGATATCCAGAAGCCCTCCCGGAACGATAACATTAAAGCCGTCATTTTCCGAAGCAATTTTCATGACTTCCAGATTGTTGGTCAATATAGTCAGCCGGTAATAATGTTCTGCCAGAAACCGCGCTGCAAGAGCACAAGTCGTTCCACTGTTTATAGCAATCACCTGTCCGTCGCTTATATAATCCTTCAAAGCCGCAGCAATTTTCTTTTTTTCTGTTTCATTCAGAATTTCTCTTACGGATGTCCTCTGAGTGGTGATATCCGCCTGATGATAAGTGGCACCGCCGCGGACTTTCTTCACCATCTTATCTTTATCCAGTTTTTCGATATCCCGTCGGGTCGTATCGACCGACACCCCGTTATATTCCGCAAGTTCCGCAAGTGTCGCTGTCTGATGTTCTTTTAAGTATTCAATAATATTTAAAAATCGTTCATCCTGTAATAATTTCATTCTGCTTTATCCCCTGATACCATAATCTTCACATCTTCCGCTTCATATCTTTTTACCTGTTCATCCCGGATCCCTTTATCCGTAATAATATAATCAATTTCCGACAAATCACAGACATTCATATATGATACCCGGTCAAACTTCGTATGGTCTGCCATAACTACTTTTTTTTCCGATGCATCCATCATTGCATGGATGACTCCCACTTCCTCCGGCCGGAAATCGGTAATGCCTTTCTCGGTCGATACGCTATTCACTGCCAGAAGAGCAACATCCAGATTATAAAATCGGATTTCTTCCTCACATTTTTTTCCATATATGGCATGCTCGTCATTCCGCAAAATGCCGCCAGGAACCAGAAGACGGAATCCCTCATTCTGCTTCAGGATATCGAGTACATGGAGATTATTTGTCATAACCGTCAGGCGATGATAATTTTCCACCAGATAACCAGCGACTTCCATGTTTGTCGTTCCACTGTTGATCGCAATGGCCTGTCCGTCAACAATAATTTCTGAAAGACGTTCGACCAGCGCATGCTTGCTTTTTCGATTCTCAATCTTACGCATATCAAATACTTGTTTCGTGAGATCATCCTTATGGTATGCCGCTCCCCCTCGTATCACTGACAGCATTCCTTTTTCTTCCAGTTTTGCCAGATCTCTTCGAATAGTTCCCACAGAAGCACCCGCAGCTTCCGCAAGTTCCGCAAAAGTTGAAATATTATGCTCCTTCAGATATTCAATAATAATCAAAAAACGATCTTCCTGCAACATTTTCCCTCCTTCCTCGTAGATATAACTACTTTAGTTCCTACATTATACCATATTTTACAGGAAAA
Organism: Candidatus Anaerostipes avistercoris; assembly: GCA_019119895.1. Taxonomy (GTDB): domain Bacteria; phylum Bacillota; class Clostridia; order Lachnospirales; family Lachnospiraceae; genus Anaerostipes; species Anaerostipes avistercoris. The sequence goes on from DWWD01000023.1 coordinate 92,887, forward strand.
TATGTGCAAAAGATTCTCTTTTTATGCAAATCCTAAAATGCAGCACCAAAAGCAGGCATGCCTGAAAAACATGCCTGCCGAACACTGAATTTTATGCTCCCAATTGATTTACTTTTCGTCCCTCACCTTTCAGATCTTTTGAAAATTTATAATGAAAATTGTTCATTCCCTGTCTTTCATAAAATCTGTGCGCATCGATTCGCAGCTGATTCGTACATAATTCTATTTTACCACACCCCTGCTGTCTCGCCACTTCAACCGCATAGTCAAACATTTTCTTGCCGATCCCTCCGGAACGCTTCTCTTTTCCGACACAGAATTCCATAATCTCCGCAATTTTATCTGCGTGGTGGAGCTGATATTCAATTCTCAGATTAAGACAGCCTATAATTTTCCCCCGCTCTTCAGCCACAAGACAATGCATATTTTCATCCTTGTGCTGCCTCTGGTAGCAATCCTTAAATCGTTTCCAATTTAAGCTTTTTTTCTCCAACAGACAGATGATATCATAGACTTCCAATACATCCCAGGAATATGCTTCCCTTATTTTCATCTACACCACGCTCCTTTCTCGTTCAATTTCTTGTAATATGGTATATCATATCATATTCTTGCATCAAATACAATAATATTGCACTTTATAGATAATTTCCAAACCGGTCTTTTTCCGGTTCTTTTCCTTCCCGGATTAATTCTTCCAGCAGCAGAAAGCGATAAGTTTTTCCGTCATCCCCGATTCGAATCTGTTTTTTGGTCATATTCCAGATCTGGTTCATCTCATTTTCTTCCAGACTGAAATCAAAAATTCCCTTATTTTCTTTAATTCTTCCTGGATTCGAAGACTTCGGTACAGCACCGAACCCATTCTGGATATGCCAGCGGAGAATAATCTGACCAGGAGTTTTCTGATGATTCTCTGCGATTTTTATGATCACCGGATCTTTCATGGGACTTTCCACCTTCATTCTCTCCTCTCCTTTTTCTGTTTTGCTGTCTTTCCTGCTTTCTCCTGCTGCCGCAAGCGGACTCCATGCCACCGGAAATACATTGTGCTCCCGGCAGTAATCTATGATTTCATACTGGACCAAATACGGATGCATCTCGATCTGATCCACCATCGGCATTACTCCTGTTTCCTGGGCGCATGCTTCCATATGATCCGGATAAAAATTACTCACTCCAACCGCCCGCAATACCTCTTCTTCATACAGCCGCACCAGTGCCCTCCATGTGGGAATATACATCTTTTCTCCCGGCCAGTGGATCAGGTACAGATCTAAATACTCCATACCCAATCGTTTCAGAGAAGCTTCCACCGCATATAGCGTAGAATCATATCCCTGAAAACGGTTCCTGACTTTTGTCGTGACAAAGATTTCTTCTCTTTTCTTTCCGGAACGCCGGATTCCCTCGCCAACTGCTTCTTCATTTAAATATACCTGCGCGGTATCTATAGCATCATATCCGTTTTCCAGGGCGTACTGTACCATATCCGCACATTGATCGTCTTTTAACTTCCACGTTCCAAATCCAAGATACGGCATCTCAACTCCATTCCTTAATTTCCTTTTGTATTCCATTCCACCCTCCTGCTTTCATACTTATAAAGGGAGCACTGTCAGCAATGCAGCACTCCCCATTTTCATTTCTGTTGTTCTATTGCAGATGTCTCCTATTCCATATTGGCATGGCGTTTAAATAAATCCTTATCTGTCTGATTTGTAAGCTTCATAAGATCCATAACCATGGCGTCATATGTAATCCAGCATAATTCCTCGAAAGAAGATCCTGCCGCCTGGACGCTGTCCTGGCCTTTTCCTTCGACTTTTTCCGTTACTCCTGGAATCCGGATTGCCGCATCCGCCATGGAGCCAATCGTATTCTCCGGGAACATGGTAAGAGTCGCCACTTTTGCCCCCTGTTCTTTAGCTTTTTTTGTATTAGATACAAGACTTGCTGTATTACCGGAACCGGAACCGACGATCAAAAGATCGCCTTCCTGAATGGACGGCGTGGTAGGCTCTCCCACAAAATATACCGTATATCCAAGATGCATCAGACGATTGGAAAATCCTCTGGCCGCAAACCCGGAGCGCCCGGCTCCGCTGATAAAGATACGATTTGCTTCCGTGATCAGTTTCTCTACTTCTTTTAACTTGTCATCATCTATCTGTTCCGCATTTTCCTTTAGTTCCTCTAAAATCTCAAAAATATTTTTACACTCTGTCATCCCGTATCCTCCTACATCATTGCCTCTTTGATTGCTTTTGCTTCTGCCGCCGGATCTTCGGCATTTCCTATGGCACTTCCTACAATAATGATTTCCGGTTTTAAAGCGGCATATTTGTCAATCGTCTTGCTGCTGATTCCTCCGGCAACTGCGATTTTAGCTTTCTTTGCGCAGCCGGTCATGACTTTAAGATCCTGGATTGGCTCTCTTCCAACCGCCTGAGCATCCGCTCCGGTATGCACTGCCAGTACGTCAACTCCGATCTCTTCCAATTCCGCCACTTTCCCAGGAATATCCTCGATCGTGATCATATCAACGACCAGTTTCTTTCCGTAATCCTGTGTTGCCCGAAAGGCCCCTTTTACTGTCAGAACATCCGCAGCAGCGCACACAGTTACATAGTCTGCCCCTGCTTTGATCGCATTTTCCGCTTCCAGATATCCGCCATCCATAATCTTGCAGTCTGCCAGTATTTCCTTGTCAGGATAAGCCTTTTTAAAAGTCTCTACCGCATTGTTGCCTGCATCAAGACAGAAAGGTGTTCCGATTTCAATAATGTCTACGTAATCTTTTACCTTCTCCATCATTTCCAGCGCTGCGTCCATTTTCATTTCATCCAAAGCCAACTGTAATTTCATGATTCTCTCCTTCTGATCTTTTAAATATCATTATGTTATTTATACTGTTTCTTTAATTCGTCATAATTTTTTACAATCTCCGCAAACATCCTGCTTCCTTCCTGAATTCCGGTAAAATGAGGGATTGCTTTTTCAATTCCATGTTCCCTCACATAGGAAAGCAGTTCCACAGACTGTTCATCTGTTTTTACGTCAAACAGAAATGCTGCTGCAATACCTTTCAGCAGAAGATGATTTGGAAGTCCCATTTCTTCACACTGAGAAGCCGGTCCCACCAGCCGGTCATTGGCTCCTAATTTTCTGATCGGAGCTCTGGAAATACGTTCCACTGTATCCGTAATGCCCGGTGTCAGAAAACGGTTCAAAGCAAACTGTACATATTCTTCCATTTCTTTCTGTGTAAATCCATGTTTCTTTTCAATCAGGGCTGCGACCTCCATCATGACATTTTTTGTCATCTCTACATTTTCTTCTTTGGCAAAATAATCCTGGATAATCTCATATCCCATTAAATGTGCCATATATCCGGACCAGGCATGTCCACAGTTGATCACATACAGCTTCCGTTCCAGAAATTTCTGAAGATTATCTGTATACTCGGCGCCTTTGATTGGTTCTTTTTCCGGATCCGTGAGTTTATCTTTTTCAATGACCAGTTCATGATCTCTGCCAATCTCAATTCCATCTCTTCCGTCACGATCTGTTCCGAATACCATTCGGTCAACTGCTGTATTCGGTACTGCTGCGACCCGATCCAGTTCTTCTTCTGTCAAAATGCCAGTGGCAAGAATTTCTTTTTTCAGCATATCGCCGCAGAGAATCGCATTTTCACATGGAATTACATTAATTCTTTCTTTCCCTGCTTCCAGTCTCGCTTTCAGACCCTGCGCCATATTCTTTGCGATTTTGGGAAAATTATCCGCCAGTACTGCTGTTGTCACCAGATCCGCTTCCACAATAGCTTCTGGCACTTCTTCCGGCTGTGTAATCGGAGAAAGCGCTGAAACCTTATCAATCTCCTTCCTCTTGTACTCCTCTTCAATCACATACAGATAATAATTGTGATACTGATTCAGCTCTTTGTTCACTGCTTCATTTACATCCACAAACACGATTTCATATCCTGTGTCGTGCAGCAGTTCCGCAATAAAGCCTCTTCCGATTTTTCCCGCTCCAAAATGTACCGCCTTCATTTTCTTTTTCCTCCTAATTTCTTATTTTGCTTTTATTGTTAATCCAGGACATCTGGCTTCATAGTCCAGTAATTCCTTTAGTTCCTCGTCCAGCCGCATGACCGTTAAAGCTGCTCCGTTCATATCCAGAGATGTTACATAGTTTCCGACCAGAGTCTGATAAATACGGATGCCCTTTTCTTTTAAATATCTTTCTACTTCATCATACAAAACATACAGCTCCATCAAAGGCGCTGCGCCCAGTCCGGATACAATAACCGCTGTCTCGTCTCCGTCCTGCAGTCCCAAATCTTCATAGACCGCTTTCGTCATCTCCGCTGCTATTTCTTTCGCCGGCTTCAATTTCTGTACCTGCATTCCAGGCTCTCCATGATGCCCAATTCCAAATTCCATTTTTCCATCTTCAATATTGAAATTAGAATGCCCTACCGCCGGAATCGTACACGGCTCCAGTCCCACACAGATGCTTCTCGTGGCATCCACTGCTTTCTGTGCAGATTGGATCACTTCATCCAGACTGCCGCCGAGAGCCGCTCTCGCTCCTCCGATTTTCCACATAAACACACCGCCGGCGATGCCATGACGTTTCTCTTTTGTTTCTTTTGGAGAAGACGAAATATCATCCGTAGCAGTAACCATTTTTACTTCCACACCCTTTTTCTTTGCCTTCCGAATCGCCATTTTGACATTCATATTATCACCGGCATAATTCCCGAAAAGACATGCCACTCCTTTTCCCGCATCTACTTCCATAAATGCATCATAAAATGCCTGTGCGGATGGAGAAGAAAAGACTTCGCCGACTGCGACCGCATCCATCATATTTTCTCCAAGATATCCAAGAAAAGCCGGCTCATGGCCGCTTCCTCCTCCGGTCACCAGCCCGACTTTGCCTTCCACCGGCGCATTTTTATACTTTACAACTCTGTCATTTTTGTCAGATTTTACAATTAAATCTTCATGCGCTTTCACAAAGCCTTTTACCATATCATCCACAATATAATCCGGATCATTTACAAATCTCTGCATTTTTCACTCCTTTATTCCAAATTCGTATGGCGCCCCATCATCTCTTCACTGGTCTGACTGAGCCGGTCCATCAGAACCATAATAATACTGTCATAAGTAAGCCAGCTCATCTGTTCAAAAAGATTTCCCATAGGCTGAACAGATTCCGCCAGATTTTTCTCTCCCTCTGCTTTCTTCGGCGTTGAACCCGGAACCGTCACAATCACATCCGCCATTTTGCCAATGGTGTGATCCGGGAACATCGTGACTGTCATGATTTTCGCCTGCACATCTCTGGCTTTTTCTCCCATAACAATCAGACTTTTTGTTGTGCCTGAACCGGATCCCAATACCATCACATCCCCTTCTTTGATAGGCGGACAGGAAATTTCCCCTGCGAAATGTACGTCAAATCCCATATGCAGCAAACGATTCGTAAATGCTCTGGCAGCCAGTCCGGACCGCCCTGCCCCGGCGAGAAAAATTCTATTTGCTGATGCAATCAGATCTGCCGCTGCCTGCACCTCTTCCTCTTTTACCATTCCCGCATATTTTGATAACTCTTCAGTAATAATTTTTAACTTCTCAGCTTCCATCTGTTCTCCTCCTTTGCAAATACATTTCGTGTCGTTATGTGGTATTTTATTGCTTTATGTTGTAATAATATATCATAATGCCACATTTGTCAATATCCTTATTGCGTTTTTGTGGCTTTATGAGGTGAATAAGTTGCTTACTGCGTTGACCAACTTATTTTCATGTTGTAAAATAAAGTTATAATATCAGGAAGGAGATATCATATGGGAAAATTAATTGCCGCTGAACGACAGAAAGAAATATTGAAATTGCTGCATGACAATGGCAGCGTAAAAATTGGTCAGCTTGCTGAGCAGTTTCAGGTTTCCCGCGAGACTATCCGGCGTGATCTGTCCTATCTGAACGAAATAGGCGCTGCACAGAGAAGCCACGGCGGGGCGACCTCCATGTATGAGTTCGGTACAGTACCAATAGAAACCAGAATCAATAAAGACGCAGATATTAAAATAAAATTATGTGAAAAGGCACTGGACTTTATTCCACCGACCGGAGTCATATATCTGGACGCCGGCAGCACCATTGTCCATATGGCAAAATTGTTAAGCCAGCGGTCCGGGTGTACGATTGTCACCTGTTCCCTCAGCGCTGCCAATGTTCTGATCAATAGTGACAATACCACCATTATAACCGGAGGACAGCTTAATTCCGGAAATATGTCCGCAGAAGGATTTCAGGCCACCAGTTTTATCAATAACCTGAAAGTAGCAGTTTCTTTTCTTGGAACTAATGGTTTTGAACAGCACAAAGGTCCTGCTGTTTCTGCCTTTGCAGACGCCCAGACCAAACAGGCTATTATTCCCAACTCCAAAGTCAACGTCGTAATTTCTGACAGTTCCAAAGCTTCGACGTCTGCTTTGATCCAGTATGCAAGCTGGCGGGATATCAGCTATTTTATCACTGACAGCAATCTTCCAAAACCTATTTACGATTCGATCAGTGAAATGACCAATGTGATTCTAGTTGATGTGTAGATATGCGAAAAGGGTTCAGATTTCAATCAATCTGAACCCTTTTCGTCAACTTATGGAATTATTATGAATGATATTCTTCTCTATTAGAATTTACGGAATCTTTCATATCTCTGATTTACAATCTGTTCCGGTGTCATCTTGTCATATTTCTCCAGAAAAGCACAAATCATCGTTTTCATCTTTTCTGAAATTTCCAGAATATTATCGATACATGCAGGCTCCTGCTCCTCGATGACTTCCTCAACAACCCCCAGTTCCTTTAAATCCCGGGCAGTAATCTTCATGACTTTTGCCGCCTCAGATGCACGGTTTCCGTCTTTCCACAGAATCGCTGCAAATCCTTCCGGAGATAATACAGAATATGTCGCATTTTCCATAATCCATACTTCATTTCCGACAGCCATCGCAATGGCTCCTCCGCTTCCGCCTTCTCCGATCATAATAGAAAGAATCGGCACCTTTATATTTGACATTTCAAACAGATTGCGGGCAATTGCCTCACCAACCTCCCGCTCTTCCGCTTCAATTCCACAAAAAGCGCCTGGGGTGTCAACAAATAAAATAATCGGTCTGTGAAATTTTTCCGCCTGTTTCATAAGACGAAGGGATTTGCGGTACCCTTCCGGCAGAGGCATTCCAAAATTCCTCATAATATTTTCTTTGGTAGAACGTCCTTTCTGCTGCCCGATTACAGTAACCGCTCTTCCACCGATGGAAGCCAGTCCTCCGACGATTGCCTTATCATCTCCATAGTAGCGGTCTCCATGCAGGGACATATAGCGGTCAAAAATTGTAGAAATATAATCGAGGCTGGTTGGGCGTTCCGGTGATCGGGATATTTCCACCCTTTCCCACGGTGTAAAATTACTGCTCATATTCACAACTCCTTATAATCGTATTCAATACTTTTCGAAGGTTTTTACGTTCCACGATTTTATCTACAAATCCATGCTCCAGCAGAAATTCTGATTTCTGGAATCCTTCCGGAAGCTTCTGACCGATGGTCTGCTCAATGACTCTGGGTCCTGCAAAACCAACCAAAGCTCCCGGCTCTGCCAGTATTACATCGCCCAGCATAGCAAAACTTGCCGTTACGCCGCCTGTTGTCGGGTCTGTCAGAACCGTGATATAAAGAAGTCCTGCCTCGTCATGTTTCCTGAGAGCCGCAGACGTTTTTGCCATCTGCATCAAGGAAATGATTCCTTCCTGCATTCTGGCTCCGCCGGAACATGTAAAGATAATAACCGGAAGCCGCATTTCCGTAGCTCTTTCTACTGCGCGGGTAATCTTTTCCCCAACGACTTCTCCCATACTTGCCATCATGAAATCCGCTCCCATAACAGCGATCACAACTTCTTTCCCGCCGATTTCTCCTTTTCCTGTGATAACGGCTTCATCCATATTTGTCGCCGCTTTCTGGCGTTCCAGTTTCTTCTTGTAGCCTGGAAAATTCAATGGATCTGAAGTCTCCATTCTCTCATCCCATTCCTGGAAAGTTCCTCTGTCCAAAACCATGGCAATCCGGTTTCTTGGACGCACTCTGAAATAATTTCCACAGTAAGGACAGATGTAATAATTTTCAATAATATCTTCATTGTATACAGGCTTTCCGCAATTACTGCATTTCTGGAACAGACCTTCCGGCACCTGATATTCTAACAGAGTGTCTTTCGCTTTACGGATTCGTTCTGCCTGTTTTTGCTCCTGCGGCGTTAATGTCCGCTTCTTAAACATTTCCTTTAATGGCATCTTTAATCATCCTCCGAATTTTCTTCCCTTGCCTTCTGAAATCTTTCAATAAATCCAGTATCTACATTTCCGGCAATAAAATCCGGATCATTGATGATTTCATATTGATAGTCAATATTCGTCTTGATTCCTTCCAGCACAACTTCTCCTAAAGCATTCCTGAGCTTTCTCAGGGCAAGCTGTCTGTTTTTATCGTATACGATCAATTTAGCCACCATAGAATCATAGAATGGCGGAATTTCATATCCTGCAAACAGGGCGGAATCGATTCTCACACCTTTGCCTCCCGGGAAATGCACGTTTGTTACAGTTCCCGGACTAGGCCTGAAATCGTGTTCCGTATCCTCAGCGTTGATACGAACCTCGATCGCATGTCCGCGTACCTGAACCTCATCCTGGCTGTAGGTCAGAGGCTGACCTGCGGCGATACGGATCTGTTCACGAATCAGGTCAATTCCTGTTACCCATTCTGTAACCGGATGCTCTACCTGAATTCGTGTATTCATCTCAATGAAATAAAACTCTCCATGTTTGTCTCTCAGGAATTCAATGGTTCCAGCACTATAATATCCTGCAGCTTTGGCAGCTTTTACAGCTACAGCTCCCATCTTCTCCCTTGTCTCGTCATCGATCGCCGGTGAAGGTGACTCCTCGATCAGCTTCTGATGTCTTCTCTGAATGGAGCAGTCACGCTCTCCCAGGTGGATCGCGTTACCATATTTATCCGCAAGAATCTGGAATTCAATATGTCTCGGATCTTCAATATATTTCTCAATATACATCGTTCCATCACCAAAAGCATTCTCTGCTTCCAGTTTTGCAGTTTCAAATGTATGTTCAAATTCTTCTGAAGAATAGCATACACGCATTCCTTTTCCGCCGCCGCCGGCAGAAGCCTTGATCATAACCGGATATCCCATTTCATCAGCTATTTTCTTTCCTTCTTCCGCCTCATAGACTGCGTCTTTTGTTCCCGGAACAACCGGAACGCCTGCATCCATCATTGTCTTTCTTGCCTCAGACTTATTTCCCATCTTATCAATGATTTCCGCAGAAGGTCCGATAAACGCGATATTGCATTTCTCACACATTCTCACAAACTTGCTGTTTTCTGACAAAAAGCCAAATCCAGGATGAATCGCGTCTGCGCCGACTGCCATTGCAGCTCCGACCACACGTTCCATATCCAGATAACTGTCTTTTGCCGGAGCCGGCCCGATACAGACCGTTTCATCCGCCAGCTGGGAATGAAGAGCATCTTTATCTGCTTCTGAACAGATGGCAACAGACATAATATCCATTTCACGACATGCGCGAATAATTCGTACCGCAATCTCACCTCTGTTTGCGATTAGTATCTTCTTAAACATATATCGACACCCTCTCTTATCCAATCATAAATGTGATTTCTCCAGATGCAACCGTCTTTCCGTCTACTTTCGCTGTTCCTTTTCCGACTCCTACCGGTCCTTTGACCTTAATGATCTCAACTTCAAGACTCAGAACATCTCCCGGAACAACCTTTCCACGGAATTTCGCTTTGTTTACACCACCAAGAAATGCTATCTTTCCTTTATTCGCCTCATCAGAGAGCACGCATATAGCGCCTGTCTGAGCCAGTGCTTCAATGATCAGAACTCCCGGCATAACCGGTTCCTGAGGGAAATGTCCTGCAAAAAACGGCTCATTATATGTAACGCATTTTTTTGCTACGATACGCTTCCCCGTCTCCATTTCTTCCACGCGGTCAACCAGCAGGAAAGGGCTTCTGTGAGGAATCGTGTTCATAATCTCTTTAATGTCCATTACCATGATTTGCCCCTTTCTTATTTGATTACAACTAACGGCTGTCCGTATTCTACCATCTCACCGTTCTCAACCAGAATGTCAGTTACTGTTCCGTCGAAATCACTTTCTACTTCATTCATCAGTTTCATCGCTTCCACAATACCGATTACCTGTCCTTTCTTTACTTTATCTCCAACAGATACGAAAGGATCAGCTCCCTCAGCAGGGGCTGCGTAGAAAGTTCCTACTAACGGTGCCTTTACCTGATTGCCTTCAATTTCAGGTTCTTTTTCTGCTGTGTCTGCCGCTGCCGGCGCTGCTGCAGCCGGTACCGGAGGTGCTGCTGCCGGCACTGCCTCTGCTGCAACTACCTGAGTCTTGTTCTTCATAATACGAACAGAACACTTGTCATCACTGTATTTAAATTCATCTACATCTGAATCTGATACTGCCTGTATCAGCTCCTTCATTTCCTCAATCTTCATAACTTTCCTCCTATCCTTCGAATTTCTTCACAAGAAGCGTTGCATTATGACCGCCAAATCCCAGCGAATTGCTCAGTACATAATTTACCTCACGGTCTGTGACTGGTTCCAGAGTATAATCAAGGTCACATTCCTCATCCGGAACTTTCAATCCTACAGTAGGGTGAATATAATTATCTTCGATTGATTTTACACATGTGATGAACTCAATCGCCCCTGCAGCTCCAAGTCCATGTCCGATCATAGACTTTGTAGAACTGATTTTTACTTTATACGCGCTTTCACCCAGCGCTTTCTTGATTGCCATTGTCTCAAAAAGATCGTTGGCATGTGTGCTTGTTCCATGGGCATTGATGTAATCAATCTGTTCCGGCTTCACGCCTGCTTCTTCCATGGCAAATTCCATGGCTCTTGCAGCGCCTTCCCCGTCTTCTGCCGGCGAAGTAATGTGAAATGCGTCACTGGTTGCGCCGTATCCCACAACTTCTGCCAGAATCTTAGCTCCTCTTGCCTGAGCATGCTCCAGTGTTTCCAAAACAACAACTCCGGAACCTTCTCCAATAATGAATCCGTCTCTTTCTTTATCAAAAGGAATAGATGCTCTCTCAGGATCATCAGAAGAACTCAGCGCTGTTAATGCCGCAAAACCGCCGACAGCCACCGGTGTGATCGCTGCTTCGGTTCCTCCGGCTACCATAACATCCGCTTCTCCAATCTGTATAGAGCGGTAAGCCTCTCCTATAGACTGTGTTCCTGTTGCGCAGGCAGTCACCACATTGATGCTTTTTCCTCTTAAACCAAAAGCAATGGAAACGTTTCCTGCTGCCATATTTGAAATCATCATCGGCACTGCCAGCGGCTTAATTCTTCTCGGTCCTTTTTCATCAATCAGTCTGGTCGTGCTTTCAACGATCTGGAGGCTTCCGATTCCGGAACCAACGGAAACACCGATCTTTGTTAAATCTTCTTTTTCCAGATCCAGTCCGGAATCTTCAATGGCCTCTTTCGCTGCGGCAACCGCATACTGAGAGAACAATTCCATTCTCCGGATGGATTTTCTGTCCATATATTTTTTCGGATCAAAATCTTTTACTTCTGCCGCCAGATGAGACCTGTACTCTGATGCATCGAAATGTGTGATCGGAGCAAATCCGATCTTCTGTTCCTTCACACTGCTCCAGAACTCTTCTACGCTGTTTCCAATCGGAGTAATGGCACCCATACCGGTAACGACAACCCTTCTCAAATCTTTCATGTCTTTCTCCTTTACATTCCCATTCCGCCATCGACACTTATGGTCTGTCCTGTAATATACGCAGCTTTATCAGAAGCTAAGAACGCAACTGTTTCAGCTATATCTTTTGTCTGTCCCATGCGTTTTAATGGAATCGTTGCTAAAATGTTTTCCTTTACATCATCCGGGAGCACATCCGTCATCTCTGTCTGAATATATCCAGGCGCAATGGCATTGACTGTGATTCCTCTGGAGCCCAGTTCTCTTGCCAGAGATTTTGTCATGCCGATGATTCCTGCCTTTGAAGCGCAGTAATTCACCTGTCCTGCATTTCCCATGACTCCTGAAACAGAAGACATATTAATGATATGTCCATATCTCTGTTTCAGCATAATCCTTGAGACATGTTTCATACAGTTAAATGTTCCTTTTAAGTTGACTTCAATGACTTTATCAAAATCTTCCTCGCTCATTTTTAAAATGAGGTCGTCCTTTGTAATTCCCGCATTATTTACAAGAATATCAATTGATCCAAACTCTTTCTTTACAGAAGTCATCATTTCTTTTGCCACATTAAAATCAGACACATCTCCCTGGTATGCCTTAGCACTTCCTCCGGCTGCTGTGATTTCATCCACAACCGCATCCGCCCTGTCTTTGGATCCACAGTAATTAACAATAACGGTTGCTCCGTATCCGGCAAGTGTGAGGGCTATCTCTCTTCCGATTCCTCGGCTCGCTCCTGTGACTACTGCAACTTTCCCTTCTAACATCCCAAGATCTCCTTTACTTTTTCCAAATCCTCTACTGTCGCAACATTGATTGCTTTTACACTTCGGTCGATCTTACGCATGAAACCGCATAAGGTCTTTCCCGGTCCGATTTCAATGAACGTATCTGCTCCGTCTGCGATCATTTTCTCTATAGATTGTTCCCAGCGGACAGAAGAATAAACCTGTCTTCCAAGCAATTCTTTTACTTCGTCTTTTGATGTAACAAATTCTGCCGTTGTATTAGAAACATATGGAATTTCCGGATCCTTTACTTCCACATCAGCAAGGACATCAAGCAGTTTCTTTCCTGCCGGTTCCAGCATAGGAGAATGGAACGGTCCGCTTACTTTCAGCGGAAGCACTCTTCTTGCTCCAGCCTCTTTTAAAGCTTCCCCTGCTTTGGCAACTGCCTGTGTTTCTCCGGAAATAACAATCTGTCCAGGGCAGTTATAATTCGCGATAGTGACGATTCCTTCTGCATCAGCTAAAACCGCTTCGATATCTTCTTTTTTCATTCCGAGGACTGCAGACATAGCGCCTTCTCCGGCAGGAACTGTATCCTGCATCAGGATTCCTCTCTGTCTTACCACTTTTACAGCATCCTCAAAGCTCATGACATTTCCCGCTACCAAAGCACAATATTCTCCAAGGCTTAATCCGGCGGCCATATCCGCCTTTAATCCCATCTCTTCCAGTTTCTTCAAGATTGCAACACTTGCAGTAACCATAGCTGCCTGCGTAAATTCTGTAATATTGATATCATCATTTTCTTCGAAACAAAGTTTCTTCACATCAATATCAAGAACTGCATTTGCCTTGTCAAAGATTTCTTTACTGCATTCAAATGAATCATAGAAATCTTTACCCATGCCTACATACTGCGCTCCCTGTCCAGGAAACATAAATACGGTTTTACCCATAATCCTCACCTCGCCAATTTTCATTTATTTTGAATCTCAAAATATATGCTTCAAAAAATTGACTTATAACAAACGTGAAACGTGTTATAAGCCAATCTTACAAATTTCTTAGTCTTCTACACCCTTGTCCTTTAAGTAATTGATAACATCTCCAACCGTATTCATTTCTGTAAGATCATCGGATGGAATCTCAACATCATATTCTTCTTCTAATGCCATAACTAATTCGAATAAATCTAAAGAATCTGCGTCTAAATCATCTTTGAAGGAAGCTTCTAAAGTAACTTCATCTTCACTTACACCTAACTGCTCTGCAATGATCTCTTTCATCTTTTCTAACATAATCTTTCTCCTTCATACATTCAATTTAGTTTGATTATCAAAGTATAACTTCTCCTGGCACCCGTTGTCAAGTTCGCCAGTAAAATTACTCCTTTATTATACTAAGCTATGTCAAATTATGCAAGCCTATCTGGACATTCTGCACTATATTATTTAAACGGAATTGTGTGCTGTATTCTCAAGTTTTAATTCCTTCTTTTATCTATGTATTTTCTGGTATCCGGACGATCTGTCTTGAAACTTTTATGTTTCCTATTTTATAATGAGAAAAATCACTGATACGCAGGATCATCTCTGCGCATCATGGAACATTCAAACAAATGAAAGGATCTGTATTTTATGAAGAAATTTTTAGAAGAATTTAAAACTTTTGCCCTCCGCGGCAATATGATGGATATGGCTGTTGGTGTCATTATCGGAGGCGCCTTTTCAAGTCTTGTCACATCTCTGACCGATAATTTTATCAATCCAATTTTGAATTTTATTACCGGAGGACAGGTTTATACACTGCAGGATATTGCCGGATTTTTCTCTTCGTTTATCTCCGCTCTTGTCAATTTTCTGATCATGGCATTCGTTCTGTTCTGTCTCCTGAAAGTTATCAATAAACTCATGTCCCTGGGTCACAAAGAAGAAGCTGAAGCCCCTGATGCAAAGACATGCCCGTTCTGCAAAAGCGAAATTGCGGCTGATGCTGTACGATGCCCTCACTGCACATCTGTACTGACAGCAGAAACTGTGGAAATTTAGACATCCGCACACATGACCGAAATCATCCGTCGGAGCACTTTACTGATTCCCTGTCTGATTCTCCCTGGGACTTATCCCTTTTTTGAATTTTTAGTTTCTTAAGATGCTTTTTCCCGGGAATTTCCCGGGGTTCATTTTTCAGGATCAGCTTTTTTACACCCCGGATGTTTTTTCTTCCTCCCTTTTGGGACTTTTTGCACCCTCAGATGCTTCCCTTCTCCTCCATATATTGATTTTTTGAATTTCCAGATGTTTTCATCCAGGATTGTCTCCTCCAATATTTACTTTTTGAAATTCCCAGATGCTTTCTCATCCAAATCTATCCTTTCGACGGCACGGCTGGCGCCTGACCCCTTCTGACTAAACAACAAGCCATGCTGCCAGTCTCGCTCTCGCTCGATGGCACGGCTGGCGCCCAGAACTCCTTCTGTACCAGACTGCAAGCCATGCTGCCAGTCTCGCTCTCGCTCGATGGCACGGCTGGCGCCCAGGCCTCCTTCTGTACCAGACTGCAAGCCATGCTGCCAGTCTCGCTCTCGCTCGATGGCACGGCTGGCGCCGTATAAAATAAAAAGAACGAGAGCAGGTCTGCAAGCTAGCTTGCTCCCTGTTCTCGTTCTTTCCATTTTGCATGGCTTGTAGTCTAGCCAAAGTATCTTTTTAATAATCCTTCGAAGGCTTTTCCGTGAC